>JBEAUV010000023.1:0-21996 GCA_041161265.1 Bacteroidota bacterium
CAATTGGATGAGCGTGAAATTAAATATGAGTATTTAACAGGAAAGACGAAAGATAGGGCAGGACGAGTTCAGAATTTTCAAGAAGATGTTGAAACGCGCGTTTTTCTAATAAGTATGAAAGCTGGTGGAACTGGATTGAATTTGACAGAAGCAGATTATGTATTTATTGTTGATCCTTGGTGGAATCCAGCGGTGGAGAATCAAGCAATTGATAGGTGTTACCGCATCGGTCAAAAGAAAAATGTCATGGCGATTCGTCTAATTTGTCCAGATACAATTGAAGAGAAAATAATGCTTTTACAAGCAAGTAAAAAGGAATTGATTGACGATTTGATCAAAGTAGATGGTCAAGCTGCAAAATCGTTATCGAAAGAAGATTTATTGAGTTTGTTGGATTAATTTAACGCCTTTCAATTCGTTCAACATCACCAATTTCTCTCAAACTGTGGTAAAGGAAACTCACTAAATGTAACATTTGATCTCGGCCTTTCCTTTGACCAATTTTAGATGCGATAAACACGGTGGAAAAAGCAATAATTCCAATTGGAATCAACCAAATATATGGACTTGAACCAGAAGTTTGATATTGCACCAATCCAAACATTCCTCCAAAAATAGTTACCAATAAAATTGCAGAATAGATAAGAGCGAACATTGCCCAAACGGCCTGTCTTGGGCCAATTAAACAACAAACAGTCGTGTGTTCAGCGAATTCACCTTTTTCAATTCTAACAGTCATTTCGGGCGACCAATAATGCTGCAACCATGTTGGTGTTTTTAGAAAAATCAATAAATTAGTCCTTACAGCAGAAACTGTTTTATCTTTTTGAACACATTCATCAATGTGTTTTGCTATCACGTCTGGTTCACAAAGCGACTTCAGATAAAATCGCGGTCTGATTTCACCTAGAATAGAATGGTTTAAACGGTTAAAAGGCATTCAATAAATATAAGAAAAATATTATTGAATTTCAATACCATATTTATTTAATAATCCAGGAATTCCAACTATTGAAAATTTGGCTTTTTTAAGTTGATTGAGTTCTGGATCAATTCCAAAGTTAAAAGCAGTAAGAAAATTAACTTCTCGGAGATTCGTTTTAAAGAAAACGGTATCTGATAAATCGGTCTTGTCAAATGTTGATTTTGTTAAATCTGCTTCTGTGAAATCACAATTTTTCATGGAGCAACTTTTGAAAGTTGTTTTAATCATTTTCTTTTGAAAAAAAGAAGAGTAGTCTAAAATACAAGCATCAAAATCCGCAGAAAATAGAAAATCTAAACACTCATGGAAATTAATTCCGACCAATTTACATTCTTTAAATATAGCATTGTTTAATTGACAATTCGAAAGTTTTGTGAGAGATAAATTGCAATTTGTAAACGAACAGTCAATGAATTTACTTGATGAAAACGAGCTATTTGAAAAATCACAATCAATAAAAGTACAATTCACAAATTCAGTTGGCTCTGTGACTTTTCCTTGACGAGATAAATTCCGAAATGTTTTGTCTTCTTTTATTATTGTACTCATTTTAATAATCGATATTGACGTTATTTTTTAATTGAAAGACAAATGCTTTTGTTTACTTTCGGTAAAAAAATAAAACGAACGATGTCAAAAACAAAAATAACAATAAACAGTAATGGCTCAATGCGAGTTGAAGGAGATTTCGAAATTGTAGATAAAAGTGGTAACACATATGATTTGGGGGGAAGAGAAATTATAGGAATTTGTAGATGTGGTTTATCGAACAACAAACCGTTTTGTGATGGTTCTCATAATGGTAATTTCGATCATGAGGCTGTAGCTTTCGCGTTACCTCCTAAAAAGTAAATCTTCAATTAAATAACAAGGCACATTTATTGATTTGTAGATTGAAAAAATATAGGTCATGAAATATTTCACAATATTATTTTTTGTTTTAATAGTTGTTTCTTGTTCCAGCAAAAAAAATGAAAGTCCTAATTCGATTAACGAAAAGGAAACATTTACAATTGAAAAAATTGCAGATAAAAATAATTTGTTATCAACTTCTACCAAAGAATCTTCAGCAATTGAAAAGAATGAAGCGAGTATAGATAACGACAAAATACCTGTTAAAAAAAACAGTTCAAATAATGACCAAGAGGTCAAAACAATGATTGAAGCTATTGGTGAACATGATCTTAGCCTTGAAATTGGAGGGTCTACTTATTCTGAAACAAATAATTTTGAAATTGAAGGAGATTATTTAGTTTTTAATTCAAAAAGTATAACATCTTCTGCGCCTGGTATTGGATGCAGTGGCAGCTCTAGTTTATTCAAGTTTAAAATTATTAATGACAATCAAACTTCGTTTGAATATAAAAATCTTGAATTACAAAAGTTAAATATTGAATATGAAGTTACTGGAGGATTGTATTATGCAACTGGTAAAAATCCAGGGATAGGTTATATAAAAGGAAAATTAGTAAATGGTGCTTGGGAAATAGATATTGATTTAAAAATAAAAAAAATAGATCGAAATTCTATAAATGAAGAAGGTGATTTAGTTCCTGTCCAAATGAAAGAAATTTTTAATAAAATCTAAAACAAAAAAAGGATGTCAAGTGACATCCTTTTTTAATTACATAAAGAATTAAATTACATTGTCTTAACAACTTTCACTTCTTTAACAACTTTCTTTCCTTCGGTACATTCTTCTTTTCCTTCAGAACATTCTCCACCTTTTTTACATTTTCCTTCTTCACCTTCACAACATTCTTTTTCTTCACCTTCACAATGACCTTTAGCCATTCCTTTTTGACATTCCATTTCGTCTTTTTCACAAGAACCTTTAGAACATTCACCTTTCATTCCCCCTCTAGAACATTCCATTTTGTCTTTGTCACATTTTCCTTTGTGACAAGAGCTGCACATACAAGCACCAATTATTCCACCAACAAAAACAACAGTTCCGAATAAAATGGCAACATAAGAAGCGATTTTAGTCAATTTTCCAAGACTTTCTTTCTTAGCATAAGCAAGTAAGAACAAACCTCCTAATAGCACGATTAATGCAAGAGATAAAGCAACAATAATAATAGGACACATCATAATAAATAGATTTTAGGTTATAATTAATTCAAATTTAATGAGTTAAATTAATATATTGATATAAAATGTATAAAATGTAAAATTCGGAACGCCAAAGGTTTTAAAATTAATTAATCCATAATTTGTATTTCAAATCATCTCGTCCCGTTCGTTTTGCAAAACGTGCGGTTATAATTATTACGATTCCTAACGTCGCAAAACGAAAAACATTTACGACCATATTTCCCGTGACATCGGTTTCTATATTAAACATATCCCAGACTAGATCCATTGAAGCATGCAAAAATACGAGCATCCATAAACTATCCCAGACATAATAAAACCATGCAAATCCAGCACTTGCCATAGCAGTAAAAAGAAAAACTGATAGTCCCTCACTCAATGTTTCTGCTTGGTATAAATGACCCATACCGAAAAATAATCCAGAGATTAGACACGCAGGAATAAATCCCCAACCAGCAGAATAGAAGAGTAATCCAAATAAAAATCCTCTGTAAATAAATTCTTCTCCAAATCCGGCTAAAACGATGTCTCGATATATAGTTTTCCCTTCAATTCCAAAAGAATCATGAAAATAAAAAGAATAACCTAAGAACATTGGAATTGTAAACAAAATTCCGTAAAACAAACCATTTATGATGTCATGCTCCAGTCCTAAGGTATGTAATTGAAAATTTTTGTGAATTAACCAGTTACAAAAAATAGCAATTAGGATGCCTGTGATTAACATAATTGTTGAAGATAAATACAGCTCATTTTCCATTGACAACCATCTTTCTTTTCCAAAAATCACATAAGCATAAAAGAATTTCGAATATTTGTAAGCAAGAAAGCCTAAGATTATGATTAAAGACGGAATGGTTTTAATTTTCATTTGATATTTATTCGTTTAATTTCTAATTGAATAGTAAAATAAATATAATGAACTGAACGAATAAACTAATTATTGTTATTTAGTTTTAGCAACTAAAAACTCATGGTTATGGACCTACGTAATTAAATCGATCAACTATCAGTTAATCAACCAACTCAATTTTACCAAATTCGAGCAACTTTCAATACGCTGTTTCTCATCACATCACCTTCAATTACAGAAAATGCTTCGAAGAATTCTGGGCAATTCATTAATGGACCATTTACACGATACATGCCAGGAGAATGAGAGTCATTGGCAATTCTGTTTTTCATTTCTTCATCAGTATAATTGATCTTCCATAATTGAGCATAGGATATAAAGAAACGTTGAGCAGGAGTATAACCTTCTCTCAATTCACCAGATTTAAATTCTGCTGTTATTGAATATGCGTAATATGCCATTGTTAAACCTCCTAAATCTGCAATGTTTTCACCCATAGTTAAGTCAGGGTTTACACAATGACCTTCAATTGGACAAAAACTAGAAAATGTTTGACCTAAAATTCCTGTTTTCTTTTCGAATGCTGCTTTGTCTTCTTCTGACCACCAATTTTTGAAGGTGCCATCAGCTGCGAATTTAGAGCCTGAATCATCAAATCCATGAGTGAATTCATGGCCTATCACCATTCCAATGCGTCCATAATTCACAGCATCTTCAGAATGAACATTGAAAAATGGAGCTTGCATTATTCCAGCAGGAAAAGCAATTTCATTTAATAATGGATGATAATATGCATTTACCATGTGCGCTGGCATTCCCCATTTCTTTTTATCGACAGGAAGCTTGAGTTCACTTAAATTTTTGGAATGAGAAAATTGACTCTCAAGTTTTAAGTTTGCTAAATAAGCATCAGCTTTGAAGTCTAATTTTGAGTAGTCTTCCCATTTACTAGGGTAACCAAGTTTTCTTCCTATTGAACTTAGTTTGTTTAGCGCTTCTTTTTTAGTTTCTGGAGACATCCAGTCCAAGTTAGATATACGTTCTTTAAAAACAATTAATAGGTTGTCAACCATTGTATTTACACGTTCTTGTGCATCGACAGAATAATACTTTTCAACAAATGCTTTTCCCAGTAATTCCCCGAAATCTTTATTTGTAATCTCATCTATCGCGCGATCGCTAATTGGTTTCATTTCACTTTTACCACTTAATGTTTTACTGTAAAAGGAAAAATTCTCATTTACAAATCCTTCATCTAAACTTTTTGAATAATGACGGATTGTTTTCCAAAGAAGATAGTTTTTCCAATCTTCCATAGCAACTTGATCTAACATTTCATTCGTCAGACTTAAATAATTCGGTTGGGAAACGATGATTGAATCAAAGGCTCTGCATCCGATTTTATTTAAATAAGATTCGAAATCAATTTTTCCGAATAAATCCTGTGCATCTTCTCTCGAATACTTGTTATAAGTCTTTTCAGGAACACGCAATTCTGCAGGAGCCATCATGATACTTGCCAATTTAGTTTCGAATTGAATAACTGAAGTAGCCATTGAATTTGCTTCTGCAATTGGATATTTCAACAAAACAAAAATATTAGAAATGTGCTTTTTATATTGAACCAGAATTTCTTTTTTATTCTCAGAAGTATAGTAGTCTTTATTAGGCAATCCTAGGCCACCTTGTCCTACATAAGAAATATTGTAATCCACATTTTTTAAATCTTGACCAACCCCAAAATTGAATAGGCTATTTATTCCTGCTATATGTTGTTCTGCAATAATTGAAATAATATCTGCCTTAGATTTAAGATTTATAATTTTATTTAAATCTTCTTGAATTGGAGATATTCCTAATTTATTCCTAGTTTCCATATCAATAAATGAGGCATAATAATTACCTAAAATATAAGCGTCCTCACCTTGATTCGAATTTGATTTTTTGAAGTTTTCAAGAATCTCAGTTAATTTAACTTTGTTATTTAATTCCAATTCATTAAAACTTCCCCAGCGAGATTCAGAAGGTGGAACAGGGTTGTTTACAACCCAAGTCCCATTGGAAAAAAGAAAGAAATCTTCTTGTGGTTTTATGTTTTTGTCTAAATAAGTTACATCAATTGTTTGTAATTCCTTATTGTTTTCAGGAGATTCTTTTTCACTTACTAACTCTTTGTTATCTATTGATTTACAGCTATTAGCTAATGCTATAATAGAGGTTAAATAGATGATTTTTGAAATTTTCATGTACTGTTATTTAGGTGTGTTTAA
Organism: Bacteroidota bacterium; assembly: GCA_041161265.1. Taxonomy (GTDB): domain Bacteria; phylum Bacteroidota; class Bacteroidia; order Flavobacteriales_D; family Crocinitomicaceae; genus M0103. The sequence goes on from JBEAUV010000023.1 coordinate 6,206, forward strand.
CATTTCCACATGAGGAATGTCATCTTCGAGATATTCTTTTCCAGTACTTGTAAATCCATGTTTATTATAATATTGTTCCAAATGTTTTTGGGCGGAAATTCGTACAGGAACGTTTCCGAATTCCTCCATTGCAAACTTCATACATTTGACCATTAATTCATGACCTATACCTTTTCCACGGCTTGCTTCATCAATAACGACACGACCAACAGAAACTTCAGGATAGGATAGCCCAGGAGGAAGAATTCTAGCTGTAGAAATAACTTTTCCAAATCCATCTCTACAAATCAAATGATAACATTTTTTATCTTTACCATCTAAATCTAAATAAGAACAGTTTTGTTCTACAACAAAAGCTTTTAATCTTAAAGCAATAATGTCATGAAACTCATTTGTTGTTAATTCTGGGTAATATTTTACTTGCCAATCTAAATGCATCTTTTTTCAATTTGTAATTAATAATTTGTAATTCAGGATTTTGAATCTCCCAAATATTTATGAGTTCTATGTGTCTTCAATTAAATCAAAGGTATTAGGTCTGTATGACACCAACGTTATAAGGCTTTTCGGCTTTTTTATGGTTTGCCATTTGAATTCCTAAAGATAACGTTTTGCGTGTATTTGCCGGATCAATAATTGCATCCACCCATAATCTACTTGCAGCATATAAAGGTGAAATTTGCTCGTCATATCTGTTCTTTATTGTTTCAGAAAGTTCTTTTTCTCGTTCTGGAGTTATTTCTTCTCCTTTAGCTTTCAGTGAAGCAACTTCAATTTGCATCAATACTTTTGACGCAGAAGCACCTGACATAACAGCAATTTCAGCAGTAGGCCAAGCAATAATTAATCGTGGATCATAAGCTTTTCCGCACATAGCATAATTTCCTGCACCATAACTATTCCCGACAACAACAGTAAACTTCGGGACAACAGAATTTGCCATCGCATTTACCATTTTTGCGCCATCTTTTATAATTCCACCGTGCTCACTTTTTGAACCAACCATAAAACCCGTTACGTCTTGAAAGAAAACCAAGGGTATATTTTTCTGATTACAATTCATTATGAAACGAGCAGCTTTATCAGCTGAATCAGAATAAATTACACCTCCAAATTGTGTTTCACCTTTGGCGTTTTTAATAATTTCACGTTGATTTGCTACAATTCCAACACTCCAACCATCGATTCGAGCATAGGTGCAAATAATCGATTTGCCATAATCGGCTTTGTATTCGGTTAATTCAGAATCGTCAACAATTGTGCGAAGTAATTCTTTTGTATCATAAGGTTTATTTCTTTCTGACGGCATAATTCCATATACATTCTTCAATGGAACCTTTGGTTCAATGCTCTCAATTCTGTCAAAGCCAGCATTTTCTGGTTGACCAATTTGCCCAATCATTTTGCGAATCGTAGCCAAACACTCTTGATCATTTGCAGATTTGTAGTCACAAACACCTGATATTTCTGTATGTGTTGTTGCTCCACCTAATGTTTCATTATCGATATTTTCTCCAATCGCAGCTTTAACTAAGTAGGAGCCAGCAAGAAAAATAGTTCCTGTTTTATCTACTATTAGTGATTCATCCGACATGATTGGAAGATAGGCTCCACCAGCAACACAACTTCCCATTACTGCAGCAATTTGAACAATTCCCATTGAACTCATTACAGCATTGTTTCTGAAAATTCGACCGAAATGTTCCTTGTCAGCAAAAATTTCATCTTGCATTGGAAGAAAAACACCGGCCGAATCAACCAAGTAGATGATTGGCAAACGATTTTCCATTGCAATTTCTTGAGCACGAAGATTCTTTTTGCCAGTAATTGGAAACCAAGCTCCAGCTTTTACAGTTGCATCATTTGCGACCACTATACATTGCTTACCTGAAACAAAACCGATAACAATTACAACTCCTGCTGCTGGACAACCACCATGTTCTTTGTACATGCCATAGCCCGCCAAAGCACCCATTTCAAATCGTTCAGTATCATGATCGAGCAACAAATCAATTCGTTCACGAGCAGTTAGTTTCCCGCTTTCATGTAATTTCTCAACTCTTTTCTTTCCACCGCCTTCAGCAATGATTGATAATTCCCGTTCAATTGCACTTATTTTAAGGCGCATTTGATCGTCGTTTATATTAAATTCTAATTCTTTTTTAGAAATCGCCATTCTTTACTTTTTTTTAGCTCACCAAATATAATAAACAGTAGGCTTTGATTCATCATGAAACAGTTAGAAATAAAGAATAATATCGAAATAAATTAAACGAAACATTATTCAACAACTAGATGTTTGAAATTAGCTTCTTAAAAGATGAATCTAAATGTTAATTTTGGCGCATGCAAGATTCGTTTAAACACAAAGGAATGCGGAGGCAATTGATAGCTCAACTGCGACAAGATAGCAGAATTTCAAATGAAGCGATTTTTGAGGCTTTTGATAAAATTCCTCGTCATTTTTTTCTGGATTTAGCTTTTGTTGAACAAGCGTATACTAATATGGCGTTTCAGATTGGAGCTGGACAAACGATTTCTCATCCAATAACAGTAGCATTTCAAACGCAATTATTAGATATTCAAAAAGGGGATAAGATTTTAGAAATTGGCACTGGTTCTGGATTTCAGACATGTATTCTATGCCAAATGGGAGCAAAAGTATTTTCAATTGAACGACAAAGAGAATTACACATTAAAGCAAAAAAAATAATTCACGATTTGAATTTTACTCCACGTTTATCTTTTGGTGATGGTTATTTAGGATTGCCTTTAATTGCGCCTTTCGATAAAATCATAGTGACGTGTGGAGCACCAGATATTCCACAAACCCTAAAAGATCAATTGAAAATAGGAGGGGTGATGATTATTCCAATTGGTGAAGGAAGTGAACAAATTATGAAACGTATTGTGAAAGTTTCTGAAACTGAATTTCAAGAAGAAGAATTAGGGACGTTTAAATTTGTTCCAATGCTTGAACGAAAAGTGAAATAAAGTAGTTTAAAGTTTGCACCAGTTTAATGATTGCCACAAATTCACAGATTTTACATTCTCACAATTAAGCGTTTTTTAATAAAATTTTAATAATTCACAATGAAGTATCTGTATAAATTTTAATTAATCCAGAATAAGAATTATCTGGTAGTAAAATTTAATCTGAGCATTTGTGGTTATTTTATTTAGCAATAATAAGTTGACTTATTATGGAAAGGCAAGATTTCACTTGGAAGAAACGTAACCAGTAAGTTAAAAGACCTAATTTGAGTTTTAATATAAATCACCTAACTCTATACATTAAAAAAACCGTGAGAAATGAATCCCACGGCTTATATTTTAAACCCTTAAAAATGTCAATGTATTTTAAGGGTTGTAATCTTGAATTAAAATTAAACCAAACCTTGGTCAATCATTGAATCCGCAACTTTAATGAAACCAGCAATATTTGCTCCTTTCACATAGTCTGTATATCCAGTTGAATCTGTACCATATTTCACACAAGCATCGTGGATAGATACCATAATTCCGTGTAAACGCTCATCAACTTCTTCAGCTGTCCAGCTAAGACGCAATGAGTTTTGAGACATTTCCAAACCTGAAGTTGCAACACCACCAGCGTTAGACGCTTTACCTGGAGAGAATAATACTTTAGCTGCATGGAAAACAGAAATTGCCTCTGGTGTTGAAGGCATATTTGCACCTTCAGCGATACATTTACATCCGTTTGCAACTAATACTTTAGCTTCATCACCGTTCAATTCATTTTGAGTAGCACATGGTAAAGCGATATCAACTTTAACATCCCAAGGACGTTTACCAGCAACAAATTTCGCAGTTGGATATTTAGTAGCATATTCAGAAATACGACCTCTTTTTTCGTTTTTCAACTCCATAATGAATGCCAATTTCCCAGCATCAATTCCATCAGCATCATAGATATATCCTTCAGAATCTGAACAAGTAACAACTTTAGCTCCTAATTGAGTAGCTTTTTCAATTGCGTATTGAGCAACATTTCCAGAACCAGAAACAGCGACAACTTTACCTTGGAAAGAATCACCTTTAACTGCCAACATTTCTTTAGCGAAATATACAGTACCATAACCAGTAGCTTCTGGACGAATTAATGAACCACCCCAATTTCTACCTTTTCCGGTCAGAATTCCTGTAAATTCATTTCTAATTCTTTTGTATTGTCCAAACATGTAACCAATCTCACGACCACCAACACCTATGTCTCCAGCTGGAACATCAGTATTAGGACCAATATGACGACAAAGTTCAGTCATAAATGATTGACAAAATTTCATTACTTCATTATCTGACTTTCCTTTTGGATCAAAGTCAGAACCTCCTTTTCCTCCACCCATTGGCAAAGTAGTAAGAGAATTTTTGAATACTTGTTCAAATCCTAAAAATTTAAGAATCGATAAATTCACTGATGGATGAAAACGTAAACCACCTTTATATGGTCCAATAGCTGAATTAAACTCAACACGGTACCCACGATTTACTTGGATTTCTCCTTTATCATCTAACCAAGGAACGCGGAATAATATTGTTCTTTCCGGCTCAACAATACGATCCAAAATTTTGGCTGCTTTGTATTTTGGTGTCTCTTCAACTAATGGGATAACAGCTTCTGCTACTTCCAACACTGCTTGAAGGAATTCAGTTTCGTGACCATTTGTAGCTTTCACTTTTGCCATGAAAGCATCAATTTGTGCTTGATATTTATTCGACATTTTCTAAATTTTTAAAATCAACTTGGCAAATGTAAATATTTTTTAAAGGAAACATTCGCAAAAAGAATAATAAAGTTTAATTCACTTAAAGTATAGAAATATTCATTCAATCGATGTATATATTCAAGAATATAAGAATTAGGCCAAATTGTTCTTAACATTTAAGCAACTATATTTAAGTTTCAACGTCTTTTATGTTGAAACTTATATATGAAACTTAAAATGAAAAAACTTATCCTTTTATTATTTACCGCATTATTTGTTTTCACTATAAATGGACTTTCACAGAGCTATGAAGTAATTTATTTAAATTGCAATCAGGAAGTTAAATCAAAAATAGATCAAAATAAAATAGACGCGATTAACATTTTAGATGGTATTAAAAGTGTTCAAATAATTGGAATATCAGGTCTTGGATTATCACAAAGTATAAATATTGAGAAACAACTTTCAAGTAAAACAGATGTAATTTCTTTTGTTTTAAATGAAGATAACACGTCAATTTCTATTGTTTCATTACCTTCTTTCACAAAAGATAGTTTCAAAGAGATCCTTGATTCATTTCAGGCTGTTATTACAGGTTATTCAGTAAAGTTTGTCATTGAAGAATAAATTAAAACGTAGATGTTAAAAAAAATCATATTCCTTTTTATGTTGTCTTTCACATTAATGATTGATGCACAAGTTAATCCTGGTGCTAGTTGCGGTCAGGCTGGATGCTCATCAAGCGGAACTTACAACAATTTATCAGGTGTGCCAAGTATGGGAGCATACTCATGTTTGGGCTCAACCCCGAATGCAAACTGGTTAGCCATCGGTATTGCAAGTAATGGAAGTGTTCACTTAGTATTGACACAAGTAACAAATAGTGGATCACCAATTGATGTTGATTTTGCTCTATACGGGCCATATACGAGTGTTGCTGCAGGATGTCCTATTGGACCTGGAACACTAACTGTAGATTGTTCATATTCCGCTTCATCTACAGAAAACATTGATATTGCGAATGCAATTGTAGGTCAAGTTTATATTTTGTTGGTAACAAATTTCAATGGACAATCAGGGACAATTAATATTCAACAGAATTCTACCCTGCCATCAAGTGGAGGAATTAACTGTTCTATTAATATTGGCGCCACCACTTCCCAAACCCCTTCAACGTGTGGACAACCAAATGGTACGGCTACTGTTACTCCTAACGGAGGATTTGCACCATATACATACTCTTGGAGTGCTCCAGGTAATCCAACTAGTCAAACAATAACTGGATTAACACCTGGAACTTATACTGTAACAGTTAACTCCTCTCCGAATCCAGCAACTGGACAAATTGTAAATCCAGTAACTGCAACGGTGACAGTTTTAAATACAAATGCTACATATACAGCTAGCTCAACAGCTGCATCATGTGCTAATGGTAACAACGGAACGGCAACAGCGAGCTTTAATTTACCAGGAGGAAATGTTGGAATTACAGCAACTTATTTGTGGAATGATCCATTAGCTCAAACAACTCAAACTGCAAGTGGATTAATTCCTGGACCATATTCATGCACATTAACTTTATCAAATGGCTGTACAGGTGTTGCGAATACAACAGTGCAATCGAATCCTGTAAATTATTCGGGAACGACAACGCTTGTTTCATGTCCAGGAGGATCGAATGGAACAGCAACAGCTATTATGACTCCAGTTGTAGGGATACTATCCTACTCTTGGAATGATCCTTTAGCACAAACAACTGCAACTGCAACAGGTTTAATGGCAGGCCCCTATACGTGTACTTTCACTTCAACAATTGGGTGTACAGGAACTGTAAATCTTACGGTAACTGAAATCCCAGGAATGATTGCGACAATAACTAATCAATCAGATGTTACTTGCAATTCAGGCAATGATGGCATGATAGATATTAATGTTACACAAGGAACGGCTGGATATACTTATTCATGGGATAATTCTACTTCTACGACAGATATTGCGAATGATTTATTTGCTGGTGCAAACACAGCTACAATTACTGACGCTAATGGTTGTGTTGAAACAATTACTGGCATTCTTGGTGAACCAACACCTCTATCGATAATGGTGCTTACTGCCCCAACTCAAATTTGTTCGGAAGATGATATATTGTTAAGTGTTTCAGGTACTGGAGGTTCATCGCCTTATACTTTTACGTGGACTGAAAATGGTACATTCATAGGTACAGGGACATCCATTTTAGTTGATCCAGTTACAACAAATACGCAATATTGTGTTAGAATGTCTGAAGCTTGTGGTTCACCTGTGAAAGATTCTTGTACGATGATAACATTCCCAACGCCAATTGTAGCAGGTATATTACCAAACAAAACTGAAGATTGTATTCCAGGATTCTTTGAATTCGCTAATACGTCGACTAATAGTAATGAAATTGCCACAACTTACTTTGAGTTTTCAGATAATAGCAGTTATTTAGAGATTGGCACTGACTCTACATCTAACACGTTTAATCAACCAAACTTATACTCATGTAATATGACAATAACGTCTATATTCGGATGTGTTTACACGGGATTTTTTAACAATCTGATAGATGTTAAACCATTACCAACTGCTGATTTTACTTTCTCTAATAATCCTGCAACAATTTTTGAAACAGGTATTCAATTACAAGATCGTTCATCTATTGATGTTGTAGCTTGGGAATGGTTTAGTCCAGGATCTAGTCCATCGTACAGTTTTGCAAAAAACCCTTCTTTTGTATTCCCTGAAGGTGAAGTTGCCAACTATCCTATTACTTTGTTAGTGACTTCAGAATATGGTTGTATTGATACTGTTACTTATATAATGCAAATTATTCAAGATGTTATTTTCTATGCTCCAAATACTTTTACTCCAGATGGAGATGATCATAATCAATCATGGGAAATTTTTGTTGAAGGAATTGACATTTACCAATTCGACTTATTTATTTTCAACAGATGGGGAGAAGTTATTTGGGAATCACATGATCCAAAAGCGAAATGGGATGGAACATACAACGGTCAAATTGTACAGTCTGGAACATTTGTTTGGAAAGCAAGTGCAAAGGACTTAGTTAATGATGAGAAATATGAATTCTCAGGGTATATTAACGTAATGCGATAAATTATAGTAAATACAAATAAGGCGTTATGTGAACTGAAACTAAATGTTAGACACTATTCGGAAGTATTTTAAACTATTATTTAGAAAGAATTAAAAGTTGTTTTTCCAATACATTTACAAATTCAAAAGGGTCAATTGATAGTGTTGCTGGGTGAATTTTAATGTTGCCTTTTCCATTTTTTATTTCTAACGATGTCACATTATGATTAAGTAGAAGACTAATAAATAGATCAATTGATTCATCATTCATTTCTGAGTTAATCGAACAATAAAATGGAGATGGAAATAAAATTCTGATTTTTTTTGATGAAAAGAAACGTTTCAATTTATTTTGTCCTGCATTTAAGTTAATCCATGTTTCTAATCCAGAAATCTTAATTTCAATACTTTGATTATTGGATGCATCTAAAGCAATCATCGAACCACCTCTTGTCGTTTGTGCTTTTAAAAGTTTTAATTGAATAGATAGCATTTTAATAGAATATTGAACGTCAATTTCATAGCCATAACTATTGCAATATCCATTAACTTCAGCTTTTAAAATTGTTGCTTTTCTTTCAATCGATTCACAATATTCTTTGTTTTCAATATAAAAAGGTGATGATTTTTTTTCATAATTGATCATGAAATTTCTTTTAAATTTTGTCGTTCCGCCCATTCTGTCCAAGAGCCATCATAAACAGCCATTTTGTTTTGTAAAACCATCTCTGCTGCCATCATAACAATACATGCTGTTATTCCGGAACCACAGCTAAAAACCAAAGGTCGATTTTCGTTTTGCACTACCTCAAACACTACATTCAATGCTACAACTGGTTTAAATTTACCATTTTCGAGCACTGTTTCAAACGGAATATTTATAGAATTTTCAATGTGTCCGCTTTTCAATCCTTTTCTGGGGTCGGGAGATGTACCGTTAAAACGGTCGTGCGAACGCGCATCGATGAGTAAACTATTCTCTGTTTTGATATTAGAAAGCACAAAAGAATAATCAACCACTAAATCAGATTGAAAATTTGCTTCAAAATTTCCGGATTCAACTTTAGAAATTAAGTTTTTTTCCGTTTCGAATCCTTGGTCAATCCAATCGGGTAAACCACCATCTAAAACAGCAACATCATCGTGCCCCATTGCTTTAAACATCCACCAAACTCTCGGACTTGTATAAATTCCAAGGTTGTCATAAACGACTATTTTACTTGATTTATTGATTCCAATTTTTCTGACTTCCTTTTCAAAATTCTCTTGACTTGGCAGCGTATTCGGAAATTCACCGTTAGCATCACTAAAGGTATTTTTCAAATCAAAATATCGTGCTCCTTTAATTTGAAGATTCTCAAATTTGGATTTTTTTCCAGCTTGGTTAGATGGTTGACTTGCATCAAGGATAATCAAACTAGGGTTGTTTAGATTCTCAAAAAGCCATTGAGACGAAACGACGGAATTTGGCATTAAGTTTTAATTTAAACAAACAATAAAACCAAGGTCAAAACAACACCACCCAAAGCAAACAAAATTCCTTTCTTGAAAATTGTCGTCTTAGGCATGTACATCCAAAAAGCAGAAATCACGAAAAATAGCAGCGAGAAGCCAAATGAGATGTTCAAATAATAAAGTGGATCATCAGTCGAAGCTTTGTGTAAATGCGTCAACTTATTTAATACGTAAGGCAAATCTTTCTCCGTGTAATTTGCTACACCCGTTTTCTTATTATATGTTCCGTTTTTAAAAGTTATAATGTCACCTTCCTCTTTCGTGACTTTAAAATCTCTATAACGAAGTTCTTTTCCTAATTCTTCATTTGTCAGTTTTGGGGCTAACTTTTCTTCAAATTGTTGATCTGTTTTTAAGAAATCTGTATCACGAAAAATAAGCACGATACCACTTAAAGCATAGACAGCCATTATTCCAGACAAGAAATAACCTAAGTATCGGTGGAGGATGCGCATTGACAGTTTGTTTTTCATTTTGTGTTTTTGATGAGGTTAAAGTTCTTTAATTTTCACGAAGTTTTTACACGGATCGACATAATAATAACCCAGAGGCGAAGATGATGTTTTTGTATACAATCTTATTTCTTCCAAAGTTAGTTCTTCTTTTTTAATTGTGATAAAAGCCCAATTATCCATGATTCGATAAATGAAATGATGCACAATAGAATCAGAACCCTGATACAAAAGCATTCCTTCCCACGTGGAATAAGTTTTGTTTTTGGTGATGTATTCTATAGTTTCTGGAATGGTCCAATCAGTTTTTCGAATAGATTGCGAAAAGCTATTTTGGAAAGTAAAAGAAAGTAAAAATAGGATAATTATTTTCATTATTAAATCGTATTAAATTTTAGAAAATCACCCTTTTTCCTTTTTCCGAATGTAAAGGATATAACTGATAACCGAAATAATAGCAAAACAAACGAGTCCATAAACATGCAAATTGAAATCCCTTTTAATTGGAACGACCTGCATAGCACAATAGCTATAAGGACTCAAGAAAATATAATCCCATGACATGCCAATCATGGATCCGATTAATCCAACAAGTCCAATTCCAACGGGAACCAAAAAGTTTTTGAACATCAAACTGATCAAATATTGAATTGCTAAAATTGGCATGCACGCAATAAAAAGCTTCACATTTCCTTTGAGAAAAGACATAATTGGAATCATTTCCTTAGGAAGTGCGCCATCAACGATTAAACAAGGAATTAAACCAGATAATATCAATCCGATATTGAAAAACAAAAAGAACTTTACCGTTATTAAAAAGACAACGGAATATTTCGATAAAAAGATAGTCGGGTAGGACTGAGGACTAGCATGAAGCTGTTTCCACGTATTGTTTTTAAATTCCATCTGAGTGATTAAACTACTTGCCAGAATTACGCCCATTGGCAATAAAAAGATAGCCATATTATGCCACAATTCGTTGAAATGGGTTTCCCAAATGTGATCTGGATATTTATTGATACTCGATTGATTTTTTAAAAAAGCGATCAAATAGATGAATGGAATAAAGAAACCGCCAATGATACAAAGCCAGGATGCTGCGCTTCTTTTGGTCTTAAGCCATTCACTTTGTAAGCTGTGTATGAAATTCATCGTTTAGTTTTTTGTTAGGTCAATAAAAATAGATTCTAAGTCATTTTTGGCAATTGAAATTTCGTACACTTCAATGTTTTGATTGACCAATTCCGCATTGATTTTTGAAATAATTGCTTTGTCGGTTGTAGCCAATGAAACTTGTCCATTTAGCTTGATTGGTGACAAATTATGCTTGTTCATCAATTCGAATGTTTCTTCTGAATTATTGGTGTCAAATACAACATAAGAGGATTGTTTTAAATGCAATTCGTCCAATGTTCCTTGGAATAAAATAGAGCCTTTGTTGATGATTCCAATATGCGTCACCAATTTTTCTATTTCCATTAAAAGGTGACTTGAAATCACAATCGTCACTTTTTCTTCTTGGTTGATTTTAATCAACAATTGCCTCATTTCAATAATTCCACTTGGATCAAGTCCGTTGGTAGGTTCATCTAAAATCAGTAGAGAAGGTTTGTGCAACAACGCAACTGCAATGCTTAAACGTTGCTTCATTCCTAATGAGAATTTACCCGCTTTTTTCTTCCCAGTATTATCTAAACCAACAATTTGCAGAACTTCGTTGATTCTTTCTTTTGGACATTGATAGACCTTTTGCCAAATCAATAAATTCTCTCTTGCAGTTAAATGCGCATATAAAGAAGGTGCTTCAATCAACGAACCAATATTCTTAAGGATTTCAATTCTATTTTCGTTAAAAGGTTTTCCAAAAACGGATATTGTTCCTTGTTGTTTCTTGAGTAGCCCTAGAATCAATTTCAAGGTTGTTGTTTTACCTGCACCATTTGGACCTAAAAAGCCATAAATAGAACCTTCTGGAACTTGAATGGCAATATTGTTGAGCACAATTTCCTTTTCAGAAAAACGGTGAGTGAGGTTGTTTGTTTCTATAATGTTCATGAAAAGTGGTTACTGATTGAATGAATGCTTGAATCAAATGTTGAACTTTTGAAAAGTAACATTTTTTCTTCAATATTCATTTCATTCCAAGAAATAAGAAATCATTTTTGCGTAGATGATAATAAATGATTTTATTCTTTGTTTAATAGGTTTTACTTTAAAAAGTAAGCAGGAGGGTATATTTATTGTCTCATGAATATAAATTCAAGTCACAGACCTATTAGTCAACGAAATATTTTTTATACCATTGAATAGATAATTCAGCGACTTTTTCGAGTTTTCCAGATTCTTCAAAAAGGTGTGTCGCTCCGGGAATAATTTTTAATTCTTTTATTGAATTCAAGTGCTCAAAAGCTCTTTTGTTTAATTCAATTACAGGTAAATCCAATTGTCCAACAATCAAAAGAACTGGAGCTTTTACATTATGCAATTCATTCATAACTAAATCTGGTCGACCTCCTCTGCTAACCACAGCTTTAATACTTTCCCCGAAATATGCAGCAGCTTTTAACGCAGACGCGGCACCAGTGCTTGCACCAAAGTATGCAATTGGAAGGTTTTTAGTCGTTACATTATTCATTAATGATTTTGTTGTATCGATTAGTCTTTTAGTCAAAAGATCAATATTAAATCTATTTTCGTAAACAGCATCTTCTTCCTCCGTTAACAAATCAAAAAGAAAAGTGCCAATATTGTTTTTTTGTAATAATTCTGCAACGAGCATATTCCTTGGACTAAATCTACTACTTCCACTGCCATGTGAAAAAACAACAATTCCAATAGAATTTTCAGGAATGAGCAATTCTCCAGTTAATTTGAGTGAAGATATAGGGATCTCGATTTCCATAGTTTACAAAAAAACCAACTTTATTCAGTTATTTAATGCTCAGTTGAAACATTTAGCATATCTGCAACTTCATAATCTTCAACCTGTTCAAAATGGTCATAAAATTGTCCAACTCCCATAAAATATTCAGGAATATTAAGATAAACGAACTCATCTGTCTTATCTTTGAATTCTTGCAATGCTTCATATGGCAAAACCGGAACAGCAACTATTATTTTTGCTGCTTTTTGTTTACGTAACATTTCAATACAAGCTAAAAGAGTGTTTCCTGTAGCAATTCCGTCGTCAACAACAATGACATTTTTATTCAAAACATCTGCAGGTTCTAATGTGCCTCGGTAGAGTAAATACTTGTCTTTGATCATATTTCTTATCCGAACTGTTTCTTTTTCTATGTATTCTTTTGAGACATCAGGGTAAGAATCAATTATTTCAGATTTTAAAGAAATCGCTCCGATAGCAAATTCTTTGTTATCAGGGTGTCCAATTTTTTTTGATAAAATAATATCCAAAGGAAGGTCTAAATTGTTTGCAATTTCTTTTGCAACACTAACTCCTCCACGTGGAATACCTAAGACTAGTGTATTTGTGTGTTTGTATTTCTTTAATTTTTCAGATAATAAATTCCCTGCTTCTTTTCGATCTTTAAAAGTTTGATTAGTCATACAATTCAATTTATAGGTTATTGTTTTTTCGTTTAATCGCCATAGAACAATGATGGGGTTAATATTATCGACATAATGTTCTTGGTTTTGAATAATCGAAATTGGAGATTAATAACTTGAAAATAAATAACATACATCAAATGAAACGATGATATTAGTCAGTTTTAAATTAAAATTCAAAGATTTTTTTTTGATGGAAACTATTATATAAAATGGATTAATTCTCAATAGTTCTTATAATAGTTTACTAAAAGGATTTTTAATCAACAGTTTTGATTCAAGACTTTATGAATGATAGTTGATAAGAAAAGCCAAAGACTAATCTTACTGATAATTGGTTTCAATAATTCCTGTTTAATAATCTGAGATTAAGAATTAAAACCGTCAACTGCTTTTCTAACAGTTCCAAATTCTTCTAATAATTGTTGAGCCTTTTCATAGCTAACATTTATTTCATCCATGATCATTTTTATTCCACGGTCTACGAGTTTGTTATTGCTCATTTGCATGTCAACCATTTTATTTCCTTTTACTCTTCCTAGTTTGATCATCAAAGAAGTTGAAATCATGTTGAGAACGAGTTTTTGTGCTGTTCCAGATTTCATTCGTGTACTTCCGGTTACGAATTCTGGTCCAACTTCTGGGGTGATCGGAAATTCAACTTGCTGAGAAAGTGGACTGCCAGGATTACAAGAGATTCCTGCTGTTAGCATACCGATTTTTTTAGCTTTTTCTATTGCTCCAAGAACGTATGGAGTTGAACCAGAAGCTGCAATTCCAACCAATGTATCATTTGAATTGATTTCATATTCTTGTAAATCTTTCCAACCTTGTTCAGTGTCGTCTTCAGCAAATTCAACAGCTTTGCGAATTGCTTTGTCGCCACCTGCGATGATTCCAACAACAATTCCTTGGTCAACTCCAAAAGTTGGGGGACACTCACTTGCGTCAACAACACCTAATCGACCACTTGTACCAGCACCAATATAAAAAAGTCGTCCACCAGTTTTCATACGCAGATAACAAGCGTCAATAAATGCTTGAATTGCAGGAAGTTCTTTCTCTATTGATAATGGAACAGTTTTGTCTTCGTTGTTCATATTACTCAACAAATCAATGGTTGACATCGATTCTAAATTGTTGAAATTGGAAGCAGATTCAGTCGTTTTTTTCATGGTTCAAGGTCTCAGTTCTAGTATCTCTCAGCGGAGCGGTCTCAGTTCTTAATTACACCAAATAAGCTCTAGAATTCTCGCCATCCAAATCCACTTCAACACGTTCCTTTAAAGTTGTCGAAAGACTCAAACCTACAAAATCGGCTTTAATAGGATATCTTCTATGCGTTCGGTCAACTAGCGCTACTGTTTTTATTGATTTAGTCGCTCGTTCTAAAAATTTCATTAACGCATATTGCATTGTTTTACCTGAATTGAGAACGTCATCCACTAAAATAATATAAGCATTTTTTAGCAATTTTTCATCTATAGAAAGTGTGATAGGTTCGCTCCAAGGCTCGTCTTTGTTCACCGTAATTTCAAAAACATGAATCTCTTGATCAGAATTAGAAGCCATAATTGCTTTCAATTGATGGGCTAATTTTATTCCATTTCCACAAATTCCACCAATATAAATAACTGGCTCTTCGAAACAATTCTCTAGAACTTGGTGTCCTAAACGAGTGATTTTTTGTTCAATTTCTTTGTGATTAAGGATGTTGTTCATGTCTGAAAATGTTTAAACAAATATAGTTGTTATTGTATAAATGGAAGAAGGTGTTCAAACTTATTTATAGATGATTTTTTAAAAAAATTATGACCGTTATTGATTTCGATAACACAATCTGGCATTCCTATATTTTGTGCAAATTGATATGCTTGTTTTGGACGAATAACTTGATCGTGTTCGCCCATAATAATTAAAAAGGGAATTTCATTAGTTTTTAAAGCTTTTGAAATGGCCTTATTGTTTGGTAAAAGCAGTCTGAAAGTTCTCCAAGTATAGGATGCCTGAACAATCAATTTTTTGTTGGCAGAAAATTCTTGTACAAAATCACGCACTTTTGGACGCATCAAACGAAGATTGTAAGCTATTTTACTTAAACGAATCAAACGGTTTGGATTGTTCTCAAAGCTTTTCATCAGTGAGCGCGCCCATTTTTGTCGAGAAGACCAATTGTAAAAACTGTGATTATCCATTCCGTCAGGCGCAATGAGTGTGAATGAAAGCAGATTTTCGGCAATAAATGGGAGCAAGCACAAAGCAAATCTACCTCCTTGACTAAATGCTAACATGTGAAATTTTGATATTGCTTCTTCTTTTAATATGAGCTGGAATAGTTCAACAAATTCTTCAGTTCTCAAAGGATTATACTCAATTCTGCTTTCAGGAAAAATAGAATTACCATGGT
>JBEAUV010000024.1:0-21480 GCA_041161265.1 Bacteroidota bacterium
ATAAAAATGCAACATGCTCAGGAACATCTGGATCTAATGGATTTTCGCCTACAACACCTGTGAATTTCAATCAAGGCACAATGGGCGGTTATTTGACCTATCAACAAATGTTGGATGAACTGGATGCCATGACTGCCCAGTACCCTTCATTAATATCTGCTAGAGCGCCTATTTCATCCTTTTTAACATATCAAAATCGCCCGTTATATTATGTGAAAATATCGGATAATCCAAGCACAGATGAAGCAGCAGAAACAAAAGTTCTTTACACTGCAATTCACCATGCACGTGAACCTATGGCTTTGATGGAAACGATTTTTTATATGTGGTATTTATTGGAGAATTACAACACAAATGATGAAGCGAAGTACATTGTAGATAACATGCAATTGTATTTTGTTCCGTGTGTAAATCCTGATGGTTATGTTTACAACCAAACTACCAATCCAGGTGGAGGAGGAATGTGGCGAAAAAATAGAAGATTGAATTCTGGAGGCTCTTACGGCGTAGATTTGAACCGTAATTATTCTTATCAATGGGGAACTACTGGAACATCAGCAACCCAAAGTAATGATACGTATTGTGGAACTGCTTCATTTTCTGAACCTGAAACACAAGCTATGCGTTGGTTGGTGCAGAATAATAATTTTATTTCGGCATTCAATGCTCATACATATGCTGAAGATATTCTTTTTCCAATTGGTACAACAACAGCTGAATTTGCGGCTCATCACGATTATTTTCAAGATGAATCAAATCATCAAGTCCAATATAATGGATATACAGCAATTAAAAGTTCGACATTATATCCCGCCTCTGGTGATTCAGATGATTATATGTATAAAGTGGATATTGGAGTTGGTTTAAAAGATACAATGTTTGTTCACACACCTGAAGTCGGCACTTCATTTTGGCAACCAGCCTCTGAAATTGATGCAACTTGCAAAGAAATGGTTTTCCCAAATCTTGTTTTGGCGCACATCTCACGTAAATATTTAATTGTCAAAGACACAGATCCATCAACAATTGCAACCTTAACAGGAAACTTTAATCATTCAGCGAATAGGTTAGGATTAGAAGATGGAGCTATAACAGTTTCAATTGTTCCATTATTAAACATTGTTTCTGTTGGAAGCCCTGTAGTATATAATGTACCCGTGAGAACAATAACTTCAGGAATGTTTTCGTATTCTTTGAATCCAGCAATTCAATTTGGTGATGAAATAAAATACATTCTAGAAACGAATAATGGTATGTGGATTCACAGAGATACAATTACTAAAACATATGGTGCTTTAACAGTTCAAATAGTTGAAAATGGTTCAAATGCAAATTGGACAGGGACATGGGGGACAACAACTTCAACATTTGTTTCGGCATCCCAATCTTATACTGATACTCCTGGAAGCAATTATACGAGTAATGCGAACAGAATTTATACCTACACGCCAACAATTGATTTAACTAACGTGACTGCAGCAACTGTTTCTTATTATGCAAAATGGACTTTAGAAACAGATTATGATTTTACCCAATTTCAAGTTTCTGTGGATGGTGGAACAACGTGGATTGGTCAATGTACAAATTATACAGTGCCAGGAAATAGTGCAAATGGCAGTGTGCAACCGAATAACCAACCAGTTTATGAAGGAACTCAATCAACTTGGGTGTTGGATGAGGTTAATTTGTCAGATTATTTAGGACAAGTAATAAAGGTTCGTTTTCAATTAAAATCAGATAATGGCAGTAATCTGGATGGATTCTATTTTGATGATTTCCAAGTAATGTATAATGATCCAATTGCTGCGGTAACTCCAGTTACAGCTTTTTCAGCAGTAGTAACAAGTATTTGTGAAGGACAATCAGTAACGTTCAATGATCTTTCATCGAATACCCCAACGACCTGGGAATGGGATTTTGGTGATGGAAATGGATCATCATTGCAATCACCAATTTATACTTTTTCAACAGCGGGGAATTACACAATTGTCTTAACAGCATCAAATAGTGCTGGTTCGAATGTTTCAACTTTGACAAATTACATTACTGTAAATGCTAATCCTGTTGTGAGTCTTGTTTCATCGGATGCTGACAATATTGTTTGTTTGGATGGCGGAACGGTACAATTAACTCCTTTACCAGTTGGCTCACTATTAAGTGGCACAGGAGTATCAGGAACTGTTTTTGATCCTGCAATTGCTGGTTTAGGAATACACATAATAACCGCTGATTATACAGATGGAAATATTTGTCAGGGAGCGGGAACAATAAGTATTAATGTTCAAGATTGTGCAGGACTTGGAACGTTGGAAAGTGAAGGTTTTGCAATTTTGCCAAATCCGAATGATGGTAATTTTATTTTAATAGGGTTAGAAATAGGTTCTGAATTCGATGTTTTTGACATGAATGGTAAATTATTAAAACATGCCACAACAGAGTTACAAAAACAAGTCGTGAATATTGAAAATGTTCGTTCGGGTATTTATTATTTACAATTGGTTAAAAATGGTCAATTAAGACGTTTGAAATTAGTAATATTATAGACTAACTAAACTTAATATAAAGCCGTGCGCCAGCTGACGGACGGCTTTATTATAAAATTTTCTACTTCTTTCTAATATAAATGTGCTTGCTGTTTTTCTTGCCTGTATCACGTTCATCAATTTCAAATATATTCATGCTTTTGATTAAAGGGAACATCTTCGCAAATCCATAGTTTCGTGGGTCAAAATCTGGTTTCTTTTTAAGAACTAAATTACCCAACTCACCTAAGAAGGTCCAACCGTTTTCATCAGCTAAATCAGAGACACTTAATGTCAGTAATTTAATCATTTCAGGATCAATTTTACTTAGAGGTGTGTTTTTGACAGGTGTTGAACTTTTAGCATTACTTTTTTTACCATTTACTTCATGAACTTCTATTTGTGGTTTCAAAATTTCAATATAAATGAACTTATCGCATGCGGTAATAAATGGCAATAATGTTTTCTTTTCTCCAATTCCAATAACCTTCATTCCAGCTTCTCTTAAACGAGTTGCAAGTCGTGTGAAGTCACTATCACTTGATACAATACAAAAACCATCAACTTTACCTGTGTAAAGAATGTCCATTGCATCAATAATCAAAGCACTATCAGAGGCATTTTTTCCAGAAGTATAACTGTATTGTTGAATTGGTGTTATTGCATTTTCAAGTAATACTTTTTTCCAACCAGCAACATTCGGCGTTGTCCAATCGGCATAAATTCGTTTGAATGTTGGGGTTCCGTATTTTGCAATTTCTTCAAACATTTCTTTCACATATGTGTACGAAACATTGTCAGCATCTATTAATACTGCAAGTTTTAAATCTATTTTTTTTTCCATAATCATTATTTCAAATTGGCTATTTGAGCTCATTTTTAATAAAGAAAATATCAGAATTAGAACTCGGTGTTTGGTTGAAAAGTTATAACCAAACTTTATTAGCATTTCTTAAAGCTAGGTAAAAGAATTGAAATGAACACTATATGATGAAGTTTTGAATGTTTAATACTTTCGTTTTTACCTTTCCTTTCAAATTTTCAAATGTACATTTACACAAAAACATATTGTATATTTATCCTTGTATTTCAATTAAATAGCTATGAAAAAAATGTTGAATTTGTATCTAATCGGTACATTGATAAGTGTTTTTAATTTTTCATCTAAGGCTCAAATAGCTCCAGCATATTTTGCAGATTCATTGCAAGCAATTTTGGATGCTTCAATTCCTTCAAATTTTAGTAATTCCGGAGGTATATTAGGCGTTCATGTTCCTGGTCAATGGTCATGGTATGGAGCCAGTGGAAGTGCGATTTCGGGCATGACAGTAGGACAGCCAGTTACAACTGCAACTCCAAATCATCAGTTTCGAGTTGGGAGTATTACAAAAAATATGATTGCTACTTCTATTTTAAAGATGGAGCAGGATGGATTACTATCTATTGAAGATCCAATAAGTATGTATTTGCGACCTACTTTAGTTACCGACACACTAGCTTCTAGTGGAATAGTGCTAATTCGTCATTTATTGAATCATACGAGTGGAATTGCAAATTCAGGTAGCAATAACAGCTGCAATACAACTGTTCTAGGGAATCCTTTGGCTAATTATTCTTTAGAATATGCCATTAATTGTGGCGCTAGTCAAGGCGAATTATATGCTCCGGGTTCGGCCTGGACCTATTCAAATACTAATTATTCGTTATTGGCGATGATAATTAAGGAAGTTACGGGACAAACCGCGGCAGATTATATTACTCAAAATATTATCACACCGTTAGGATTATTGAACACTGAAATTCCAGCAACAAACCAAATCGCAAATCCGCACATGGGTTGTTATTGGAATATTGGTTCTTGGATAGATTTGACGATAATTAATCCTTCAGTTTATACAGGTTGGGCGGATGTAGTTTCAACAACTGAGGATCTTATAATTTATTACGATTCTCTTTTGAATGGAGCAATAATAAATGCTGCTCAATTGGTTAAAATGAAAACAATTGATGCAAATTCAAATGGGTATGGTTTAGGTTTGGATTTTTATACGGCTTTGGGCACTAGTTTTTATGGTCACTATGGTGAAGTTGCAAATACAAGTGGTTTATTTTTTGTTAATCTTAATAGCATTACTGCGCCAAATGGCTATTATATTTCTTATAATTTCAACACTCAAGGAGTCAATATGCAAGGATTGATTGATATTCCTGTACTTCAGTTCTTGAAAAACAACTCAGCTGGAACAATTGAAAATACATTGAATTATCAATTTGAACTATATCCAAATCCAGCGAAAGAAAATTGCACAATTAAATTAAAAGAAATTTCTGGAAATGTAAATTTAACTTTTACAGATATGACGGGTAGAATTGTCTTGGACCAAAATATTGAGAATCCAGCAAAAACTATTTCGATAGATTTATCATCACTGAATAAGGGTATTTACTGGGTTACGGTTTTAAGTAACTCATCTTCTTCCATACAAAAAATGGTTATTGAATAATGCGTTTATCTGGTGAATTGAAAATTATTATTGGAGCAGCGCTGTTTGCTTTTATTCCTGTTTGTGTCGTTTTAGGAAAAGATTTAAGTGTGTTTGCACTTCTATTTGGACGTCTTTTATTTGCATCATTAATTTTATTTTTGATTGAAAAAAACAAAAAAGAGCTTTTCAATATTTCAAAAAAACAATTTTTAATACTTTTTGGATGGTCACAATTAATGCTGGCTTCCATGATTTGCTATTTTTTCGCAATCAAGTTTTCAAGTATTTCAGTTTCGTCAGCATTACTAGGAACGCAACCCGTTGTAATCATATTACTTGCAGCGATTTTACTCAAAGAAAGAATTTCCTTATTAAATGTCTTGGTGACACTTATTACACTAATTGGCATTCTTTGTATCACTGGAATTAAAGATATCGGGAATCAAACTTTTTTTATTGGGGAGCTAATGGCCATAAGCGCAGCCTTTTTTTTAGGTTTTAATTTTATCATTCAAAAGAAATATTTGAAGGAATTTAATGGAAAACAATTAGTGTTATATCAGGGTGTTTTTCAGTTACCTTTTTTAATTCCTTTCCTGTTGTTTAATCCTGGTACTTTAAGTACCAACGCTTTATCTGCAATGATAATCTTAGCGGTAGTTTGCACAGTTATGGCTTATACGCTTATTTATGATGGTATTAGATTGGTTGAAGCTCAAAAAATAGGGGTCTTACAAAGTGTTGAATATGTATTACCAATAGTAATTGGAATTGTATTTTACCATGAAACACCGAGCCCGATAAATATTGTTGGGATGTTGCTTATTATTGGTTCATGTGTTTTTGTGAGTTTTCAGCCAAATAAAGGACATTAATAAAAACTAAAAATTATTTTTCCCAACAAGTTTTATTGAATTTGGCATTTGAAAAATCTTCACCCAGAATAGTATAATTCCCTGTAATCCCTCCTAAATAACCAAGTGAAACACATTCGTCATTAAATACTTGAGAAGTCATATCGGCGCCACAAGTCCCTGGATCAAAAACATAGACCTTTTCTTCTTTGAAATCGTATTCCTTCACATTCGCACCCTTATCGCAGCATTGAGATTCAAATTCACCAATTTTGACTTTTATACATGGTGGAGTACCATATTTTATTGGTTGACAACTGGATAATCCCAAGATTAAAAGACTCGTTATTACGAGATAAAATTTCATAGCACAATTCGTTGATTTCAATTTTAACATTAGAATTCTTTATTTATTGAGAATGACTGTATCTTTCAATTCCTCAAAATTTTCAGATTTATGTAATTGCTTTCATTATTTTTGAAACATATATAACTAGAATTATGAAAAGTATCAATTCCATCCTATTATTTTGCCTCATTTCATTTAACCTTTTGAGTCAAAGCACAACAAAACCTAAATTAATCGTAGGAATTGTTATTGATCAAATGTGCTATGAATATTTGTACCGATATCAAGATAAATTTAGTGAAAATGGTTTCAGAAAAATAATGGACAATGGCACCAATTGTCGCAACACACAATACAACTACGTCCCTACATTCACTGGCCCAGGACATGCCTCTATATATACAGGAACAACACCAAACAATCACGGAATAGTTGCAAATGATTGGTTTGAAAGAGAATCGGCAATGAGTATTAATTGTGTGGATGATATGAATGTCAGAGCAGTTGGAACGAATTCAACTGATGGATTATGTTCCCCACATCATTTGAAAACAAATACAATTACGGATCAATTGAAATTAACATATCCAAATGCCAAAGTTGTTTCTATGTCAATAAAAGATCGTGGAGCAATATTGCCAGGTGGGCATTTAAGTGATGGCTCTTATTGGTTTGATTATTCTTCAGGAAAATTTATTACAAGTTCATTTTTTGAGAATGAATTGCCCCAATGGTTAATAGACTTTAATTCGAAAAAAGCAGTTGAAAATTATATGCAACAAACATGGAATACTTATTTGGATATAACCTCATATAAAGAAAGTGGTCCAGATGATTCTCCTTATGAACATTTATTACCAGGAAAAACTTCACCAACTTTCCCCTACAATTTAAAAGAAATGACTGGTGGGGTTGCAAACTATGAATTGTTTGTTGAGACCCCTTATGCAAATACCTATTTGACCGATTTAGCAATCAATTCTTTAAAAGGAGAATGTCTGGGAGGGGATCAACAAACAGATATGTTATGTATTAGTTATTCAACACCAGATATTGCTGGGCATTCATTTGGACCTTATTCAGTCGAATTAGAAGATATTTACATTCGTTTAGATCTAGATCTTGCTAAACTCATTAAACAATTAGAAGAAACAATTGGGAAGGATGAATTTGTATTATTCTTGACGGCAGATCACGCGGTAGTTCCAGTGCCTCAATATTTAATTGATAAGAAATTACCTGGTGGATATGTTTTTCTAACTGATTTGATGAATGGATTGAAAAAAGAGGTTGTAAGTAAATATGGAAAGGATTTAATCTTAAATCAAATGAACTTGAACATTTATTTGAACCATAAATTAATAGATTCGTTGAAAATCGATCGAAATGAAGTTGCTGATTTTGTTGCTACAAAAGTTGCTGGTTGGGATAATGTTAAAGTTGCATATACAGCCAACGAATTATTAAATACGGGAAGTGATAACGAATGGAAAGATATGGTTCGTAAAGGTTATCACGCTAGAGAAAGTGGTGACGTATTGTTTTTGTTAGAACCTGGATATTTGCCAAAATCAGTTGATTCCGAATTGGCTAGAAAAGGAACAAGCCATGGATCTGCCTTTAATTATGACACACATGTTCCCCTAATTTGGTATGGCAAGGAAATTCCAAAGCAAGAAATTTTTAGAAGAATCAATATAACTGACATTTCTGCAACATTAACACATTTACTTTATTTGCAAAGAAATGGGGCAATGACAGGAGAACCTATTTTAGAATTATTGAACCGTTAATGGTTGAATAACTTTTAAAATTTCTAGTGGAGTCATATAGGTATTATACTTGAATTGCTTGTATTTACCTGTCGCATTTGATTCGTTTTGAACGTAATTTGACCAATCGTAAAGTTGCCAACCTAAACCTTTCTTTATGGTTTGTAAATCTATTTCTTTCTCAAATTTAGCTTTTGATGTTTTATTTGAGTAGGAAATTCCACGTGCGATTATTCCGAAAACAGACCGTGATTGATAATCCAAAAAGTGAGAAAATTCATGAGCAAATAAACCAATTTCAGCATTGAAAGGAATATTTTTTAACGAAATAACACTGTCTGATGTTGTTGAATTAATTCGAATAACATAAGTTCTGTTTTTTCTTTTCGAAAAGATTAATGAGCCAATTGTTGGACGTGCATTGAGAGTTGTATTAATTTTTCTTTTTTTGAAAATAATTTCTTTGCATTTTAGATCAGGGAAATAGCTAAGTGCAATTAATACTTGCGATTCATTTTCTTTAGGGCAATTAGAGAGATTCAAAATAAGATTAGCTGTAGGGGAATTATTTATATAATAAGTTGATGAGTCAAATGTTCTTGTTAAAGAAATATTTTGTGCAATAATATTAAAGCACAAAAAGAATTGAAAAACAAAAAGAAATAGTTTCATATTAAAAAAGAAAAAATCAAAACATTACTTTGGTTTTACGCCAGGTTTTTTAGTTTGTATTTGTTTCGAATAAATTTAATTAATTCCAATGTAAGCAGTAAAATAAAAGCTGAAATAAAAGCAATTGCAATATGATAAAAACCAGGAAATTTTATACTGAAAAGGTTTGAAAGTGATGGAAAAATTAAAATTATACAGAGCAAACTAAAAGCAGCAATTAATATAAATTTTGCCGACCAATTTTTATTGAATAAAACAGCTATAAAGCTTCTTGTTAAGGAAAGTTTATTGAGGATTAAAAATAGATTTCCAACTATTAGGGTGGTAAAAGTTATCGCCCTTACTTCATATTCCGTATGACCTTCTATGTATGTTACATACAAAACGATTAGTACCAATATCAAAAGTAAAAATCCATGTGAGATGCTAATTATTATATTTTTAAATCCAAAAAATGGTTTGAATGCATTTCTGGGTGGTTTGGTCATTATTCCTTTTTCTTCATCTTCCGATTCAAAAGCTATAGAACTGATTGGGTCAATTATTAGCTCCATAAAAACAATATGTAAGGGCATTAGTAAAATTGGGGATTGGAGAAAAAATCCGGGAATCATTGTTAATCCTATTATCGGAATGTGAATGGCTAAAATATAAGACATTGCTTTTTGCAAATTGTCAAAGATTTTTCTGCCCATTCTAATGGCGCCTACAATGGAAGTGAAATTATCATCCAATAAAACCAATGATGACGCCTCTCTTGCTACATCAGTGCCTTTGTTGCCCATTGCAATTCCAATGTGAGCAGCTTTTAATGCTGGTGCATCATTTACTCCATCTCCTGTCATGGCAACGATTTCACCATTCCTTTTTAACGCTTCAACAATTCTTAATTTTTGTTCAGGTTTTACTCTTGCTAATATTGAAATCGATTTTATTTTTTCATCAAGTTCTTTATCTGTTAACTGTTCTAACTGAGTACCCACCAGAATTCCTTTTTCTGAAAGTCCAATTTGTCTTCCTATGTTTAGAGCAGTTTCAGGAAAATCACCGGTAATCATTATAACTCGTATGCCGGCAGTTGAACATTCTTTAATAGCTGCAGGAACTTCTGGTCTAATTGGGTCTTCTAAACCAATTAACCCCATGAATGTTAGTGCTATTGATGATTGATTTTCTGGAATGTTATTTTTATCAATAATTGAACTCGCAATAGCGATTACTCTCAATCCAGAACTTGCTAGTTCATTTACTTTAGCCACATATTTTTCTTTGAGTGCTAAATCCAATTTGCATAAATCAAAAATTGTCTCGGGAGCACCTTTTGTTGCAGCAAAATAATCATCTGTTGGTACTAATTTATAAATTCGTGTCATAGCCATAAGCTCATGACTAAAAGAAAGTTCTTTAATAAATTCAGGTGAGTTATGAGTGCCAAGTAAATTCGATTTAGATTCGATTATCGCCTTTTCCATCGGATCAATACTATTTGGAGTTGTTGCCAAAAAGCATGTATTCAGGAGGTCAGTTATTGTTGATTTATTTTTTGAGAATTCATCTTTCAGAATTAAATTTTCACCATCAGATAATGCAGCTAATACCATTTTGTTCTGGGTGATTGTTCCAGTTTTATCACTGCAAAGTACTGTTGCCGAACCCAATGTTTCAATTGCTGATGATTTACGAGTAAGCACATATTTTTTCGACAGTCGCCAAGATCCAAGTGCAAAAAAAATTGTTAAAACAACAGGAAATTCTTCTGGTAAAATAGCCATAGCTGATGATAGCCCATTTAACACGGATTGTATAAAATTGCCTCGAGTGAAATAAAATAATAGCACAACTAAGACACATAAGACAGCGCCAATTATCCCAATATTTCGGATAAATTTCTTCATTTCAGATTGTAATGGGGTTGGCTCTTCTTTTATTTCAGTGAGTTTTTTGCCGATGCTACCAAATTCTGTAGATTGTCCAGTTTGAAGAACCATAAAGATTCCTCTGCCTTTTGTCACAAGTGTTCCATTTAACACCTTTTTTATATCAGAATTGATATTTTTAATTACCGGAATAGACTCTCCTGTTATCAGTGATTCATCGATTTCTAAGTTGGTAGATTCGATAAGTTCCCCATCTGCAGAAATTCTATCTCCTTCATTAATAATGACTGTGTCTCCAGGTACAATTTCTCTACTTGGAATTCTAATTTCAACACCATTTCGAATAACTAGGGTGCGCGGTGAAGATAATTTTTTCAACGCCTCAAGTGCTTTTTCTGTTTTTCTATGTTGAAAGAAAGTTATTGTAATTATCAATAAAATAGTGGAGAGTAAAATTATTCCTTCTTTATAATCACCTATTAATATATAAAGAAAGCCACATGAAATTAATAAAATGAACATCGGTTCTTTAATCACTTCAATAATTATTTTAAAAACAGTTTTTGGACGTGATATAGACAATTCGTTATATCCAAATTCGATCAATTTCAATTTTACTTCATCCTCACTTAATCCTGTAATCATCTTTCAAAATCGTTATATTTAATTAAATTAGTGATAATTTATTTAAATTGAAGTCTCAAGGACTAATTAATAAGATACGAATTGAAAACGAAAAGTTATTCACCGAACAAACTTAGTGCTGCTGGTGTATTAATAACACTAGGAATTATATATGGGGATATTGGCACCTCTCCGCTGTATGTTTTTAATGCGATTATAGGGAATAACATAATTGAAAGATCTTTAATTCTTGGAGGAATGTCCTGTGTTTTTTGGACATTGATTCTTATTACAACATTTAAGTATATTTATTTGGCATTGAAGGCCGATAATCAAGGTGAAGGTGGGATTTTTGCACTTTATTCTTTAGTGAAGAATCATCCTGCAAAATGGCCTATAATTGCTGCACTAATAGGATGTTCAGCACTCATAGCTGATGGATTTATAACACCACCAATTTCTATCTCTTCAGCAATTGAAGGATTGGGTATTATTTTCCCAGATTTACCAACGTTACCGATTGTTGTCTCAATTCTTATCTTATTATTTGTCTTTCAACAATTTGGAACGAGCTTAATAGGGAAGGTGTTTGGACCAATAATGGTGGTTTGGTTTGTGACGATTGGTTTACTTGGATTGAATCAAATCTTACAAAACCCAATTATTCTAGAGGCACTCAATCCATATTATGCTTTTCATTTGTTAGTTCAACATCCTGGTGGTTTTTGGGTATTGGGAGCTGTTTTTCTTTGTTCAACTGGAGCAGAGGCACTTTATGCGGATTTAGGTCATTGTGGTAAAAAGAACATTCGTTTAAGTTGGATTTTTGTTTTGACTTGTTTATTACTTAATTATTTTGGTCAAAGCGCTTGGGCATTGCAACATATAGGTGAAAGAATAGTTAGCTCCGGGGTGTTTTATTCTCTCGTTCCAAAACAATTTTTACCTATTGTGATTTTTATCGCAACAACCGCAGCAATAATTGCTAGTCAAGCATTAATTAGCGGATGTTTTACACTTGTTAATGAAGCTTTTAAATTAAGACTTTGGATAAATTTAAAAGTACATTATCCATCTCACTCGAAAGGTCAAGTGTATATTGCCCCTGTAAATTGGTTTTTAATGTTTGGATGTTTAGCCGTACTTTTTATTTTTAGAAAGGCAGAAAATATGGAAGCGGCTTATGGCTTGTCGATTACTATTAATATGCTGATGACTTCTTTTTTATTGTTGTTGTTTTTTCATCAAAGAGGAGTTCGGAAGGAGTTTTTAATTCTCTTAGGGATATTGTTTTTATCAACAGAATTAAGCTTTTTATTCTCGAATGTAAAAAAGTTCCTGTACGGAGGTTGGTTCACATTTATTATGGCATCTGTCATATTTACTATGATGTATTTATTTCACCGCGCAAGAGATTTCCGTAACAAACGATTTAAAAAAGAAAATTTGATTGACTATAAAGACTTGTTTGAAGAAGTCATGATGGATGAAAGTATTCAAAAAGAGGCAACAAATCTTGTCTTTATGACAAAAAGTGGTGGTGAAACGGGATTGGTTGATTCGAATGTTATTTATTCCATATTTCACAATAAGCCTAAAAGAGCAGATGTTTATTGGTTTGTGAATGTGGAAATACTGGATAATCCTCATGGGGAAGAAAATATGTACAGTGTCAAAACAATCATTCCAGGTAAAGTTTTCTATGTTCATTTACAAGTTGGATTTAAGGTGAAATATACCGTCCGAAGTCTCTTTTCAAAAGTGGTGGAGGAGATGGTTCAAAATAAGGAGGTTGATGAGGTGAGTCGCTATACTTCGTTACGAAAACATGATTTTGAAGCTGATTTTAAATTTGTGTTTGTGAAATCAATGGTTTCATCTGAAAATGAGTTAGGGACTTTAAATAAAATTGCATTAGCGACTTATTCTAGGTTGCATTCACTTGGTTATCCTGCATTCAAGGAATTTGGATTGGATACTTCCAATATTGTGGAGGAAATCGTGCCTCTAAAATATTCACTTAAGGGAGATTTAAATTTGATTCGTATCGATAAAATTGACTAAAAAGCTCAGAATTCGTTTTTTTTTCAATGTTTTTACTTGATTTTAGGCAAAAGTTAATAACTCGAGGGGCAAAATGTTGAAAACTTAGTTGAAAACCTTATTTCATTCAAGGTTAACTAACTTTATATCAATGTTAAATTTGCAATAAGAAACAACAAAACAAAGATCAATGCTGAGTGCTATTCTGAAAAAGAAATTATCTGACAACCAAGTTGCAAATGTTTTCATTAATTCTATCTTCGATTCGGTTGACAATGGTTTCATAGAAGTCGCTCAATTGATAAATGAAGATGTTGCGTTTGTTAAATCGCCAGAGATTTCAGCGAAAGACAACGGTGAGTTTGGTCTTATTGTAATTGTTGGAAATTTATCTTTTCTGGAAAGTACTTTTGATGCTGATCAAGCAGGTAGAGTAGAGAAAATTGTTTTTGAGAAATTGGCTAAAATGTATGAAATGCCTGAAGCGGATTTTAGCAGATTGATTCGCGAATACCAGTCTTTTATTTCAAGAGTAAACCATCCTTCAAAAAACATGATTTATGGAATGTCGAAAGCTGTATTTCATAAATACAATTTGAACGAAGTTCAAGATGAATATTTTAAAAGAATGCAAGCAGCAAATCCACTGTTCTTAAAAAGAATGGATGAGGTTATGACTAATTTTATTTGGAATTGGGATGCTTTTTTCAAGAAGTATAAAATGAATTCTTAAAAAAAGGAAAAATCTAATTGCCAGAAACATAAACTACCTTTTTTGTCTCAAAAAATTCATCATTGAAAAATTTGTTCAAAGGTATTATTTTATGTTTTTGTTTCAATGGTTTCAACTCTTCTTTCAAATCTCCACCTTTCAAATATAAAATTCCGTTTGGAAGTGAATTATTACTTTTCTTATTGAATTTACCTCTTGTCCAATATAAAAAAGCTGGCATTGCAGTAACAGCTCTGCTAACAATAAAATCAAATTTTTCTTTTAACGATTCTGCTCGTCCATGAATTCCGATGACATTTGTTAAACCTATGCTTTCTGCAACTTCATTGACAACTTTAATTTTCTTCCCAACTGAATCAATCAAGGTGAAATGGCAATTCGGAAAAAGAATTGCTAACGGAATACCAGGAAATCCACCACCAGTGCCAATGTCCAGAATTGTTGTTCCATCTTTGAAAGTCATTATTTTGGCAATACCCATAGAATGAAGCACATGACGCTCGTAAAAGTTTTCAGTGTCTTTTCGAGAGATTACATTGATTTGTTCATTCCAGAATTTATACAATCCTTCTAAATCAGCGAATTGTTTACGTTGTAAATCTGTTAGATTAGGAAAGTATTTTTCAATTGTCTTCATTTTTGATGAATTATATTGGTCTAAAGTAAATGGATTTAGAAATAAAAACAATTAATTATTCTTGTAGAAATTTAGATACTGTCTTTTGTTTTAAGCATCATCGTTGCCAAGAAATCACGCGCTCTGAATAACTGTGCTTTAACAGTCCCTAAAGGCAGGTTCAATTCTTCTGCAATTTCCTCATAACTTAATTCTTCAAAATATCTTTTTTCAACGAGTTCACGATATCTTGGCTTTAATTTGCTCACTAGCATACGCATGTGAATAATCTTTTGTCCATGAATGATTGTTTCTTCAGGATCCATAGTGTAGGAACGA
Source organism: Bacteroidota bacterium (assembly GCA_041161265.1). Taxonomy (GTDB): domain Bacteria; phylum Bacteroidota; class Bacteroidia; order Flavobacteriales_D; family Crocinitomicaceae; genus M0103. The sequence goes on from JBEAUV010000024.1 coordinate 14,888, forward strand.
GCATCAACAAAAATCACTTCTCCATCATCTGTCTTATAACCCGTGTCCATCGAAGTAACTTTTATACGTTTCTTCCTGATGAAATCAATACAGTTATTTGAAGCAATTTTGAATAACCAAGTACTAAAAGCAAAACTAGGGGAATATTGATCTAGACGACTAAAAGCTTTACCAAAAGCTTCGATTGTTAAATCATCTGCATCGTCAGAATGTTTCACCATTTTAAACATGGTGTAATAAATTGACTCGCGGTAACGATCCATTAATTCAGCATAAGCAGCTTGATTACCTTTTTTTGCAGCCTCAACAAGTATGAGGTCGTGTTTTGCTTTGTCTGATAAATGTTCTATTTCTACCATTTATTTGGTTCCTTTTTCTCCGAAGTGTAGTAGATTATCGGTATCAAAAAGACGTATAATATGTCCCAAAGCGGCAAGTATTTTATAAAACTTTTTTCATTAAGTTTCACAAAACACCGGCCTTGAATCCACCATTTTAAAAGTAAAGTGAAAACAAATATCGATAATGTCAACCAACGGAATTCCGTATTGAACATCAAAATAACAAAAGAAACGAACAACATTAACATAGTGAAAGGATATATTCCTAACATCGCTTTTTTAATAACTCCATATCTATTAGCTGTACTGTAATGTCTAGTTTTTTGACGAATCCAAGAACTCCAAGTATTATTGGCTTCTGAATAGCAATAAGAATATTTATCAAGGTTAATTGCGTAGTTATTCTTTTTTGCAGCTTCTTGAATAAAAAGATCGTCATCGCCTGAAGGAATAGAATAATGCGATTTAAAACCTTGAACTGCTTTAAAAGCAGTTTTGGTATAAGCTAAATTTCTCCCAACTCCCATATAAGGTAGTTTCGCCAATGCCATGGAAAAATAATTTATAGCTATCCATGCGGTATCAAAACGAATAACACGATTTAAAAATCCTTTTGTAGATTCATAAGGCCCATAGCCCATGACAATTTCTTTTCCAGGAACAAATTGTTGAGCCATACTTTTTAACCAACGTTTAGATGATGGTTTACAGTCGGCATCGGTAAAAAGTAGATGTTCGTATTTTGCCCCCTTAATTCCTAAGGTTAATGGGAGTTTTTTTCCTGGTTTCAAATGCTTGCTTCGAGCTACTTCAATTACTCTCAAATTTAAAAATTGCTGACAATAAGCATTTAAAAGATAAGCTGAATCATCAATTGACTGATGATTTATAACAATTACTTCAAATTCAGGATAGTTTTGTTGCAATAATAAAGGAAGATTCTCATATAAATTGTCGGATTCATTCCTTGCAGCAACGATAATACTTACAGGTGGCAAATCAGTATCGTCTAAAATTTGTTTCTCTCTAAAAAAAGCTAATCTACTGTAAATAAAAAAAGTATATAACAGATTCACAAACGCCATCAAGGAGAAAAAGAAGAAGGTAATAAGTGGTATTCCGAATTCAAATATTGGTAAAAATTTCATTCCTCTATAAAGCTTTAAGTGCAAAGATGGGGTGCATAATGAAATACATGTATCTTTGTGACGTTTATTTTTCAACAATTTATGCACTTCGATTTACAATTTACAGATACAAAAACAAAAGCTAGAGCTGGACTACTGCATACAGAACATGGAGTGATTGAAACGCCCATATTCATGCCTGTAGGAACAGCAGGGACGGTTAAAGGTGTTCACCAACAGGAACTTAAGAGTGAAGTAAATGCGCAAATAATTCTTGGTAATACCTATCATTTGTATTTGCGCCCAGGATTAGAAGTTTTAGAACAGGCAGGTGGATTGCACAAATTTATTGGTTGGGATATGCCAATTCTGACAGACAGTGGTGGTTATCAAGTTTATTCAATGTCTGGATCAAGAAAAATAATCGAAGAAGGCGTTAGATTTCAATCTCATATTGATGGAAGTTATCATTTCTTTACGCCTGAAAGAGCTATTGATATCCAGCGAACAATTGGGGCAGATATCATTATGGCTTTTGATGAGTGCACGCCTTATCCTTGTGAATATGATTATGCAAAACAATCTATGCACATGACTCATCGTTGGTTGAAAAGATGTTTTAGTCAAATGGAAATTACAGAACCCAAATATGGTTTCAACCAAGCACTTTTTCCAATTGTTCAAGGTAGTGTATACAAAGACTTAAGAACTGAATCGGCTGAAACAATTGCTTCTCATAATGCAGTTGGAAATGCAATTGGTGGTTTGTCTGTAGGAGAACCAGATGAGGAATTGTATTCTATGACAGATTTAGTTTGCTCAATTCTACCCAAGGAAAAACCCCGTTATTTAATGGGAGTTGGTACACCTGTTAATCTATTAGAATGCATTTCTATGGGTGTAGATATGTTTGATTGTGTGATGCCAAGTCGAAATGGGAGACACGGTATGCTTTTCACTTCAGAAGGAATTATCAATATTAAGAATGAAAAATGGCAATTCGATTTTTCTGCAATTGACTCAAACGGAACAGCATCTGTTGATCAAGTATATTCAAAAGCATATTTGAGACACCTCATTAAATCGAAGGAGAATTTAGGAATTCAAATAGCAACTATTCACAATTTAGCATTCTATTTAGCGTTGGTGAAAGAAGCAAGAAAGCAAATAATTGAAGGTACTTTCAGTCAATGGAAAGACAAAATGATACCTAAATTGCAAAACAGATTATAATCAATGCTTAAAATATTAGATCGATATATTATTAAGAAGTTTCTCACGACATTTTTTTTCATGTTGGGAGTTATTATGCTGCTTTCAATGGTTTTCGATTTATCTGAAAGATTAAGCGAATTTATTAATAACCAAGCTCCATTATCAGCAATTATTTTTGATTATTACCTGAATTTCATACTATTTTACGGAAATACTTTTTCATCCATGATCATTTTTGTGTCGGTGATTTGGTTCACAGCAAAAATGGCGCAGGATACTGAAATAATACCAATGTGGAATAGTGGCAAGCCATTTCATCGATTCTTGAGACCTTATATGATTGCAGCCACAATTCTAATGCTGATTTCATTAATTATGAACCATTTTATTTTGCCAATATCCAACAAAACAAGGCTTGATTTTGAAGAAAGATATTATAGAGAATCAATGTCGGTCAGTGATTATCATGCTGAATATCCTGGAAATCAAGTGGTTTATTTCTCTTCATTTACTACAGAAGAGAAAATTGTAAATGATTTCGTTTTAGAACAATGGGACAATCAAAATAAAATAATCTATTTCCTTAAGGCAAGGTCTGCAAAAAACATTGAAGGGACAAATAAATGGGTGCTTAATGATTATTTTGAAAGATACATTGGTTATCCGAATGATAGAATTGTTGAGGGGCATATAAAAGACACACTATTTAATTTTAAGGTAGACGAAATGGCACAAAGAGATAATGTCGCAGAAGCAATGACTTATTCTCAGTTAAAAACGTTTATAAAAAGAGAAAAAGAAAAGGGTTCAGGAAATGTACCAATGTACGAAATTGAATTATACCAAAGAACCTCTTATCCTTTTGCGACGTATGTATTAACTATTATTGGAGTATCAGTGTCTTCTCGAAAGAAAAGGGGAGGGGTTGGTGTAAATATTGCATTGGGTTTAGGAATTATTTTCATTTATATTTTTGCAATGAAGATAACAACTGTTGCAGCAATTAATGTTGGTTTTCCAGCTTCAATTGCTGTTTGGATTCCGAACATCATGTTTGGAATTATAGCATACATATTGTATCGTTTCGCACAAAAATAGGAATGCATAGGTTTTTTACAATAGCAATATTTTTTCATTTTGCATCGCTAAAAGCACAAGTTGTAAATATAGAAAATCGTCGAATTTATGACGATACAATAGGTTGGAGTGGGGCATTAGATGCAAATTTCTCAGTTATGAATAATAAGGAGATATTGATAAATGCAAACCTAAGACCTCGGGTTCAGTATAAAACTAAAAATCACTATTATTTATTTCTAACTGATTGGTATTACTCTAAAGCTGCTAACCAAGTTTTTGCAAATAGTGGAATGATGCATTTTCGTTACGCTTATCGCCTACATCGAAAAGAAACTAAGAGAAAAAGTCCTTGGAAATGGGAAAGTTATGCTCAAATACAATACAATGAATTGTTAGATCAACGATTAAGAGCAATTATTGGATCAGGAATTCGTTTGAAAATATTAGACAAAAGTGGTTATAGAATTTTTGCTGGGACTTCTACTTTTTTTGAATATGAAGAAATTCAATCCTCTAATTTAATTAATAGAGATTACAGGTGGAGTAATTACGTGTCTTGGTATTTTAATCCGAAGTCGAAGTTTTCATTTTCAGCAGTAACATATTTTCAACCACTTTGGAGAGATTTTGCTGACTTTAGGTTTATGGGACAGTATAGTATAATGTTTCAAGTGTTAAAGAGGACTGATTTACGTTTTGAGATAAACAATTATTATGATTCAAGACCTGCAAATAATATTCGAAACTGGATGTTCAATGCAACTGCGGGTGTTCATATACGATTAGGAGAATGAAAAAAGATTCACCAATAGTACAGTTTTATTTATCCTTATTCCTAATTAAGTAATTGTTAATCCAATTAAGCAATAATTCTTCTTAAATAGACCCTTTAATCAAGTAATCAAAATAAATAAATCATTACATTTGTAACACATTTATTTTTTATGGAAAGTACATTACAACAAGAAGCAACAATTGAACAAGCAGTTGATCTTGGCTTACGTCAAGATGAGTTTGAAATGATTAAAGTTATTTTAGGAAGAACGCCTAATTTCACAGAAACTGCAGTTTATTCAGTTATGTGGTCAGAGCATTGTTCGTATAAAAACTCAATCGTTTGGTTGAAGACTTTACCAAAGGATGGTCCTCATATGTTAGTTAAGGCAGGTGAAGAAAATGCTGGAATGGTTGATATTGGTGGTGGATTAGGATGTGTTTTTAAAATAGAATCACATAATCATCCAAGTGCATTGGAACCTTATCAAGGTGCTGCAACAGGAGTTGGAGGAATCAATAGAGATATTTTTACAATGGGCGCTCGTCCAATCGCACAGTTGAATTCATTGCGATTTGGAAACATTGAAAATGATAGAACAAAATGGCTTGTTAAAGGAGTGACAAAAGGAATTGGTGATTATGGAAATGCTTTTGGTATTCCTATTGTTGGAGGTGAAGTTTTCTTTGACGATTCATACAACACAAACCCTTTAGTTAATGCATTTTCAGCTGGAATTATAGATTCGAAAAAAGTAATTTCTGCGAAGGCTTCAGGGCCAGGAAATCCAGTTTTCATTGTTGGTTCTGCTACAGGTAAAGATGGAATTGCTGGAGCAGCTTTCGCTTCAAAAGATATTACAGAAGATTCAGCAAATGATTTACCATCTGTGCAGGTTGGTGATCCATTTATGGAGAAACTACTGTTAGAAGCAACAATGGAATTAGCTCAAACGGATGCTATTCGTGGAATGCAAGACATGGGTGCAGCTGGAATTACTTGTTCAACTTGTGAAATGAGCGCGGGTGGAAATGTGGGAATGGATATTCATTTGGATCTGGTTCCTACACGCCAAGAAAATATGTTGCCTTATGAGATTTTACTTTCTGAATCTCAGGAAAGAATGTTGGTTGTGGTAGCGAAAGGACAAGAAGATGTTGTAAAACGCATATTTGATAAATGGGATTTACATGCTGAAGAAATTGGTGTGGTTACAGATTCTGATCGTGTTCGCTATTTCATGCACGGAGAAATGGTTGGTGATGTTCCAGCTGAATCACTCGTTCTTGGAGGCGGTGCACCACAATATAATAGAGAATATAAAGAACCAGCATACTACCAAGAATACAAGAAATTCAATATGGATGATGTGAAACAACCTGAGGATTTAAAAGAAGTGGCGTTCAAAATGTTACAATTACCAAATATCGCTTCTAAACGTTGGGTTTATGAGCAATATGACTCAATGGTTGGAACAAAAACAATGACAACAAATCGTCCTTCAGATGCTGGAGTAGTAAATATTAAAGGGACAAATAAAGCCTTGGCTATGACCGTGGATTGTAATTCACGTTATGTAAATGCTGACCCAGAAGTCGGGACAATGATTGCTGTTTCTGAAGCTGCTAGAAATATTGTTTGCTCTGGAGGTGTTCCTAGCGCAATTACAAATTGTTTGAATTTCGGTAATCCATACAATCCAGAATCTTTCTGGCAATTTGTTGGTGCAATCAAAGGAATGTCAAAAGCATGTTTGAAATTCGAAACACCTGTTACTGGTGGCAACGTTTCTTTTTACAATCAAACGGTAAAAGATGGTGTTGAAATTCCAGTATTCCCAACTCCAACAATTGGAATGATTGGAATTCTTGAAGATAAGGACCGTATCATGACACTTGATTTTAAAGCAAAAGGAGATTTGATATTTATTATCGGTGATTGCGTTAATGACATTGCATCATCAGAATATTTAGCTACTTATCACGGTGTAAAAGCATCACCAGCGCCACATTTCGATCTTGAAAAAGAATATGCAATGCAGAATATGGTGAAAGG
>JBEAUV010000025.1:0-21407 GCA_041161265.1 Bacteroidota bacterium
AATTTAGATGTTTCAACCAATGTGGCGCTTACTTATTTGAATTGTCAATATAATCAAATAGCAACATTAAATTTAAGCAGTAATATAGCTTTAATAACTTTGAATTGTATGTTTAATCAATTGACAAATCTAACTTTCCCAAACTCAATAAGCACTTTTCAATGCACAAATAATCTTTTGACATCTTTAGATTTAAGTAGCAATGCCTCGCTAACTGTTCTTACATGTGGAGATAATCAATTAACAGCATTAAACGTTAAAAATGGCAACAACTTAAACATGAATAGTGTTTTGTTTTATACACAAGGTAATCCAAGTTTAACATGCATTGAAGTTGATGATGCGACTTACAGCGCTGCAAACTGGACATATATCGATCCAACTTCTAGTTTTAGTGAGGATTGCGTTGCTGAGTTAGAAAATAAACAAAACGAAATGACAAAAATTTCCCTTTATCCAAACCCAACTTCTTCAAATCTTACTATTGAAACGGAAGAAGAAATACAATCAGTTTCTATCTTTAATATCACAGGAGCATTAGTACAACAAGAGAAAACAAATTCGTTTTCTGTTGCAGCGCTTCCAGCAGGAATCTATATCGTAAATCTTGCTACTGAAAATGGTATTCAAACAATGCGATTTGTAAAAGAATAAGAATCAGTCAGCTGACTGATGATGATATCAAGCGTTAGCGCAGATTATCTATAAAAAAAGAACTCATTGGAAACAATGGGTTCTTTTTGTTTAAAATCGTAGTATTCTAATCTCATTTTCTACAACTGAAATAATCTGATCACCGATCTCCAAAAATTCACCATCCATTTCTGAAGACGCCTTTCCTTTAATCAACTTAATTCCAACGGATTTGGTTTCCAAATAATGTGCTTCTGGATGTGAGATTGGAATTCCTTTTTTCAACTTTCTTAAATTCTTTATATAATCGAAAAGCGAAACTTTACCTAGAAGTGTAATATTCAAAACTCCATCTTCAATTTTTGCATATGGATTGATTGTTAAACCGTTTCCAAAAACTCCTCCATTACAAATCGCAGCCATTAATACTTCGCCTTGAAATTGAAAGTCATCTGTAATTATTGAAAGCGTTGGTTTTCTAAATCCAATAAATGCTCTTAAAATTGCAATAGAATAGGACATTTTCCCGCCTATATATTTTCTTTGATTATCCAAGATTTCGATAACTTTTCCACCAAAACCTATATCCGAAATATTTAAAAAATAATTCGTTTGACCATTGCCTTCAACTCTACCTATATCAATTTTTGTAATTCGATTTTCAAGAATTGCATTGATAAAATCTGAAATATTCGCCTTCAACTTTGCACTTTTGATAAAATCATTTCCTGTCCCATTCGGTAAAACAGCTAAAACAGGAAGGGTTTTGATTTGCGATGACATTAATCCATTCAACACTTCATTCATTGTTCCATCTCCTCCAACAGAAACAACCACATCAAAATTTTGAATAGCACATGATTTTGCAATTTCTATGGCTTCTTTTGGTTTTTTTGTATGGAATTGAATGGTTTCTAATTCAGATTGCTCTTCACATTGAATCAAGATATTATGAACTTGAACCTTCAATTTTTTAGATCCATTAATTATAAAAGCTACTCGAATCATTGCGCTGATTTATTTTCTCTCTACAAGGATACAATCCTATTGATAATCCACCAAAATATTACCCGAAAAAAGTTCTATATTCTAAGTTATATGCTTTGACAAAATGCATAAAATCTTGTTATTTTGTAAAGTATTAGAGCGATTTTTTTGTTACATAAAACTAATATAAGCTTGAATAAATCATAGAATGATTTCAAATAAGTGATTTTCTAGCTTAAAATGCTTTTTTTTTAATAAAAATCACTTTCTTTGTAATTATATAAAAACAAATAAGATGAGTTCTTCACCATTTTTTTACGGAATAGCAGATTTTTTACAATGGACTTTTGGGTTCTATGATGCTGTTGGAAATAAGTTCAATTATGCAATGATTGTTCTTGGTTTCGTAGGTTTGTTCTATTGGTTGAACATACAACGTAAATTGACTGCAAAAGCTGAAAAAGAAGGAAAATTAAAATAATTCCATTCATTTAAAATATATAAAGGTTGTTGATCTGTAAGGTCAGCAACCTTTTTTGTTTAGTGAACAAAAGAATCAATGAGTCGATATTCAATTATAATAACTGCGGGAGGAATTGGCAAAAGAATGGGAGCAGACCTTCCTAAGCAATTTATTGAAATTGCTGGAAAACCAATTTTAATTCACACGTTAGAATTGTTTTTCAATTTTGATCCAAAAGCTCAGTTAATAATTACACTTCCCATTGAATGGAAAGAATATTGGAAAGAAATTTTACAAAAATATCAGTGTACAATTCCGCATCTAATTAGTGACGGTGGATTAGAAAGATACCATTCAATTAAAAATGCTTTAAAAATTTGTACTGGAGATTTCATCGCGGTGCACGATGGCGTTCGACCTCTAGTGAGTATTGAAACAATTTCTAGGTGTTTTACTAACGTTGAAAAACTAGACCAAGTGATTCCAGTTATTCCTATCAATGAATCATTGCGTCAGGTTTTCGATGATACTTCACGTGCAGTGGACAGAAATGAATTTTGTATTGTTCAAACGCCGCAATGTTTCAAAAAAAGTGTTTTAGAAAAGGCTTATACTATTTCATTCCATGAAGGAATCACTGATGATGCAAGTTTGGTTGAAGAAGCAGGTTTTCCAATTCATTTGATAGAAGGGAATATTGAAAACATTAAGATTACGAGTAAATTTGATTTGATTGTTGCAACTTATTATAAGTCACTAGCGAATTAATTAACAATTCTTAATTCCTAATTCCCAATTCTAAAGTATCTTTGCACCTCAATTATTGAGACAATGAAAGTTACAGAACACCTTAAAAAGGCAAAAGACACCTTATTTTCTTTTGAAATCTTACCTCCATTAAAAGGAAAAAGTATTCAATCTATTTATGACGGAATAGATCCTTTAATGGAATTTAAGCCACGTTTTGTAAATGTTACCTATCACAGAGAAGAGTTTATTTACAAGGAACGTGAAAATGGGTTATTAGAAAAAATCGCTATAAGAAAACGTCCAGGTACAGTTGGAATTTGTGCAGCCATCATGAATAAATATCAAGTTGATGCAGTGCCTCATTTGATTTGTGGAGGTTTCAGTAAAGAAGAAACAGAAAATGCTTTAATTGATCTTCAATTTTTAGGAATTGACAATGTTTTGGCACTTAGAGGGGATTCCATTAAAACTGAATCAACGTTTAAACCTCATAAAGATGGGCACCGTTTTGCTGTTGAGTTGATCGAACAAGTAACAGAGATCAATAAAGGAAATTATATGATGGATGATGTTCAACTTGAGCCAACAGACTTTTGCATTGGCACAGCAGGTTATCCAGAAAAGCATTTCGAAGCAATGAATTTAACAACAGATTTACAATTTTTGAAAGCAAAAGTAGATGCAGGAGCTGAATATATTGTAACTCAAATGTTTTTTGATAATGAAAAGTACTTCTCTTTTGTTAAGGCATGTCGAGAAATAGGAATAAATGTTCCTATCATTCCTGGATTAAAACCAATTAAAACGTTGGAGCACATTACTTTTTTACCGAAATTCTTTAAAATTGATTACCCAGAAGCACTTTCTTCAGAATTGTTGAAATGCAAAGACAGCAAGCAAGTTGAACAACTGGGGATTGAATGGGGAATCCAGCAATCAAAAGAATTAAAAGAAGCAGGTGTTCCATGTATCCATTACTATACAATGTCGAATTCAACAATGGTTAAGGCAATAGCAAAAGAAATTTTTTAACTTTATACAATGAAAAAATTCGCTCTAATTCTATTTCTTTTTGTTTCAACAATTGGTTTTGGACAAACAAAAAATCTTCATTTGACAAATGCACTGGTAATCGGTCAAATGGACAAAGAAGAAGATCGTTATGCTTTGGAAGTTAATTTGACTGAATTGTTAACTGATGCAGGTATTAAAGCTATTCCGTCGTTAAATATTATGAAACTTGGCAGTGATGCTTCTATTTTAGCAACTGACTCTATTCAAAAAATTGTGGCAGCCAGAGGAGTAGATACATATGTATTAATCTCTATTCGAGGATACGATAAAAAATATAGAATTTCTGAACGAAATGATGATGTCGCAACCGCCTTGAATGCAGGGAATTTATTCCCACTTTATAGAGATGAAATCACTTCTGTAAGTTTCGAATTTCTATTCTACAGAAATGGACAATTTGTTGGAAGTGATATTGTAAAATGTGGAAACATTTCAGATCGAGATTCTGTAATTAAACGATTTAGAAATAATTTGACAAAGCAAATTGTCAAAAAATGGAAGTAAAATTTTCGAGTAAAATTTATCTTTGCATTAATTTTGACACATATTTCCCAATTATATCAAATTCTAAATTTACTGAATCACCAATTTCAAGTTGATGAAAATTGGTGTGGTCATAAGTAAATGGTATAATACAAACAGCAAATTCTTGGTCTTCAGAATCTACAACAGTCAAACTTGTTCCATTAACTGTAATTGAACCCTTTTCCACCGTTACGTTGTCACTATTATATTTAAAGGTATATTTCCAACTTCCTTGTTGATCCTCTATTTGTATGCATTCCGCAATCGTGTCAACATGACCTTGAACAATATGTCCATCAAGTCTTCCATTCATTTGCATGCATCTCTCAAGGTTAACTTTTGTTCCAACTTTCCAGCTTCCTAAATTGGTTTTCTCAAGTGTTTCTTTAATGGCAGTGACAATGTATTCATTATTATTTATTGCAACAACCGTTAAACAACATCCATTATGCGCAACGCTTTGATCTATTTTTAAATCTGAAACAAATGATGCACCGATGGCGAAATGAATATTCTCATTTTCTTTTGTGATTTTTTTTACAACACCTAATTGTTCTATAATTCCAGTAAACATTGTTTCTTAGTTGAAGGAGGTTTATTACCTTAATTAAACATCTAAATTAGTCAAAGTAATAGAATATTCCGTACCGTTTTTATTTGTTTGTAAACTCATAGATCCTTCTAATTGTTCGATTAATGCTTCAATCAATTGTATTCCAAATGAATTAGGATTTGTTTTCTCCTTCCATAAACCATTGTCTTTATAATTCAATTCAAACACACCATTCATTTCTGAACTTATATTAACTTCAATTTTTCCCTGAAATTCAAATGCATGTTTAATTGAATTTGAAACAAGTTCTGAAACCAATAAAGCAAAAGGAACTATTGTTTTTGAACCAACTTTTTCTAATTTACAAATGATTGAAACTTCAATAGGTATTTTAATGGAACTTGAATCAATTAAGTCATTTATTAAAGTTTTGAAATAGTCAGAAACATTTATCTGTGAAAGACTATTTGATTGATACATTTTTTGATGTATTAGAGACATTGTCATTACCCTGTTAATGGCATCAGTGAAATGAGTTTTTGTTTCCTGTGATTCTATTTCGGCTGATTGTAAACGCAAAAGACTTGTAATAACTTGTAAATTATTTTTAACACGGTGATGAATTTCTTGCAAAAGAACGGTCTTTTCTTCATTTTGAAGATTGATCATTTTATTTTGTTCATTCAAAACTTCATTTGCATTTCGAAATTTTTGCTCTGCATTTGCCGTTGTTTCGATGAAATTGTAAACAAAATAACCGACAATAAAAAAGCATAGACAAAGCTCTATAATTGTGCCTAGCAATTGATAGTTGGTTAATGCAATTTTTAAACTGTCATTATCATTTAAAAAGAAGTAAAAATAGTATGAAACAGAAAAGGCTATAATGCTAAGAACAATATGTCCAACTAGTTTGCCAAGGTTAAAATAGGAAAATATGGCAATAATAATGAGCCATAAAGGTTCAACAAAATGAGGAATATTTTTTACAAAATAAAGAGATGACACAACCAATGCGAGGGTGCAAATAACCATGAAATATGAAACTAGTTTGAATTTTTTGGTTACGATTAAATATATCACACCAGTAAAGGCAATAATAAATCCTGAAAAATATTGAATTGCTGTAGTTGTATTATGAAAGAAGTAAAAAATGGACGTGGCAAATAAAGCAAAAGTTAGAAAAATATTTATCTTCCATGCTAAACGAAAACGTGCAATATCGTAAAAATCTTTATATGAATGATTTGGTGTGTCTAAAATACTCATGTATTGCCTGCTTTTATTTATCTATAAATTCGTTAGCCTTCCATTTCCCCTCTTGAACAATTCAATTTTCAAACCAAATCGTTTCTTTTCCATCGAGTAAGCCATTTTTGAACTTCCCTTCATAATAATCACCACTTTTCCATGTCATTTTACCTTTTCCATTTTGAATACCCATTAACCATTGTCCATCATAATAGTCACCATTTTCCCAAACCATAATGCCTTTTCCATTTTGGAAATTATCTCTCCAGCTTCCAATATAACTTGAGCCACTAATCCAAGTCATTTTTCCAATTCCGTTAGGAAGACCATTTTCTACTTGACCCTCATAAACGTCTCCCCCTTCATAATTGATAGTTAGAATTGAATTTTGAGAAAATCCTGTAAAAAAAAGAAAAAGTGAAAAACTAAAAAATAGGAAAATAATACGAGTCATAAGAAATATTGATGAATGTTACCAAAGATAAAAAATTGATTTGTCAATAGTTGATATTAATTTGAGGAAAACGAAAAATAAATTGAATTTAATATTTCTTGCTTAAATCAATGAAAATAAGGCCCTAAATGATATTAACCGTTTATAAACGAAAGACAATCGAAAGAAAACGACTATTAACCGAATGCACTTTTGATAGTGCCGCAATTTTGCAGTGTCGAATACAGAAAATGACTTCTGATAGGGTTACAAATCAATTTTTTCAAACTTTTTAAAAATTACAACATGAACACATTAAGAAACAAAGTGAGTTTGATTGGCCGCCTCGGGGCACAGCCGGAAGTAACAACTTTCGACACAGGTAAAACATTGGCACGCTTTACAATGGCAACCAATGAAAGTTACAAAGACAAAGAAGGTCAGTGGCATGACAACACCCAATGGCACACTGTCAATGCTTGGGGAAAAATCGCTGAGCGGGTAAAAAAAGCACTAAACAAAGGACAGGAAGTGATCCTTGAAGGAAAGCTAATTCATCAATCGTATGAAACGAAAACAGGCGAAAAACGTTATGCTACAATCATTGAAGCAACTGAGTTTTTAGTCCTGAACCAGAAAAACGAACCAGTAACAAAGTAAATAAAATTAATCACCTAATTCGGAGTCGAGAAATCGGCTCCTTTTAAAAACTAAATCATGAATCACGTAAATTTAATAGGAAAAGTAAGTTCAATCCCCCGAGTAATTGAATTGCCAAACGGAAGAAAAATCACACAGTTTACAATGTCTACAAAAGAAATGTACTTAGATGAAACGGGTAAAACAAAAACGAGAAGCAATTGGCATCGTTTAACCGCTTGGGGAAGATGGGTTCAAGTAATGGAAGAATTAGGAATTGTTGGAATGGATTTAGCCGTTGAAGGCAAACTAGTTACTCGATTTTATAAGGATAAAGGTGCTCGAAAATGCATCTCAGAAGTAGAAGTAAATGACTTAATTATTTTATAAAAATCCTTTTAATAAAAACCTCATCATTTAAAATTATTATGACAGCAATACGTAACCACATTACACTAATTGGGAATATTGGATCTCAAACAGAAATTACAAAATTTGATAACGGAAGTAAAGTTGCACGTTTCAGTTTAGCAACAGATAAATCTTTTCGAGCGAACAACGGAAAAATAAAATCAGACACCGAATGGCACCGTATTTTTGCCTGGGGAAATATGGCGCAATTTATTGAAGAATATGCCGAAAAAGGAAAGAAAGTTGCCATTCATGGTCGTTTAGTAAATAGAACTTATCTCAATCAAGAAGGGAAAAAAAGAAACGTAACTGAAGTGGAACTGCGTCATATCATAGGACTTTAAAATCTAATCAAACAAAACGATGTGCAGTTAGATATAGGCGGTTAACGATCTTGTTAATCGCCTTTTATATTTAATAATTCCGATAATCATTCCATAATTGACTGCGCAAACCAATCATAGGAATATAACTCGATATATTAAAAGCACTATCATATCGGTATTGATTTTCAAAAAAGGCTTGAAGATTTCCATGTTTCATGACCTGATATGATAAAGTTATTACAGTTCTAAAACCATTATTTCCTTTTCCTTGACCGATATAATGGCCGTATTCATAAGGTCTATTATTATACGGTTGATAAATATTTCCACCATAACTAAATCCATCTTTATCAAGTCCCTGTAGAAAATAACTGAAAAATGATTTTAATGCCCATTTTCCTTTTTGAATTTTGAATTCTCCCAATAATTCCATGAAATTAGAACCAAAAGGATGCGCTAATGTCATTCCTTGATTTCCATAGTTTTGTCCAGAACCAATGTGAGAATAAGTATATGGTCGAATGGAGTTATATTCAATGCGATAAAAACTGGTTGACCTACCTAATTTTAACCTTCCCTTCACTCCAATTTGCCCACCATATTTATTAGCCCACCAATCCGATTTTTTCTTAATTTCCGTTAATGAAAATTCATCCAAAATTAATTGACCATACAAGACATGACTTTTATATTTAACACTTACACTTGCTCCGATTAACACGTTGTCAGATGACCCAAGAGAATATTCCTGAGGACGATAAAAAATAATAGGATTTAAATATTCTACATCAAACCCTCGATTAAGCATTGTGTCTTTTGGTTGAAAAATTACTGTTTCAAAAACACCAAAATTTAACCATTTTGCAGCGTTGAAACTAAGGTGATGAGTGGCGCCGTTTTTTGATTGCCAATTCGTGTTTACTTTCTCTCTTAAAAACTGATACAATATAGCGTATTCAATTCGCCAAAATTTTGTACGTATTAAACCAAAAGGAGAGGGTGCTCCATAATCACTCAATAATAATGAACGATTTCCTTCCCCAATAAAATTTTGATCCAAGCCAATTTGGAAATTAAATATAGAATTTGGTGTGCAGGAAATCCTTCCTCTTGCATCTAAATATGAGTAGTTGGATGAATTACCTTTAAAAAAATAGCTTCGAGAAGTAAAAGATGAATCACCAACTCCCACACCACCTATAAAATTAGCGCGGTAATAGAATTTTTTATTTGAATTACTTTCAATACCAATTCCTGTACCTAACCTATATTGAGATTGGCTTGTATAACGGTAGTTTAAATCAGATAGAGGGGTCAGAAAACAAACAGGTTTAGATTTAGATTTTAAAGAAATCAAACCAATTGTTGGCTTATGTATTCTTATTTCGGGCTTTAAAGACGAATGCACTTCTTTACTTAAGGGTAGAATGGAATCATTTGGCATTTCTTCATATAAACTATTTACCCCACCTTGGCCAATAACAGTCAATTGAATTAATACAAATATGAAGGTTAATTTTCCCATCAAAAGTCGTTATAATGGTTGTTAATACCAGTTCTCAAACCAACAGAAAATTGATTGTTAAGTTGATTATTAGAAAGATTTTCTGTGCGAAATTGCCAAGAGCCAAACACATTCCAATTCATCTTTTTATTAAAGCGATATCCTAGTTCAATTTGGTGTAAATAGATTGATCCTGACTCTAAAGGAATATTTTTATTTACTGCTAATAAGTCTAATGTCGAATAATCTTTAAGCAGATAAAGAATAGTTTTCAAATCAAAATAAACGCGTTTAATTTCGCAATTGGTTCTAAAAATTACTTCTTGAAAAGCATTTCCTTTTATAGGTCCTAATGGCAAATTGTAATGGCTATAGTTTAATCGTGGATTATTTGAAGAATACATTTCTTTTGAAACATTGTTGTATTCTAGTTGAAGCATGAAATTCTTTAAACCAAAATAATTGTACCCTCTATACCCAAGTTGAAACGCAATTTGATCACTATTTAAATTTCCAATGGCAAATTGACCATACAATCTGTGTGATTGAAATGGTGAATAGGATAAATTCAATCCAAGAACCGTATTAATCTCTTGTTCACCCAAAGCAAATTCCGTAATAAAAGGAATAGGATTATAAAATAATGGATTGACAGATTTTGATATAATAGAATCTCCTTTAGTCCAAATAATTCCTTCAAAAAGGCTTATGGATATTTTTCTTGAGGGTTGATAAGTCAAATAATTGACGGAGAATGATTTTGTTTCGTAATAGGCTTCAACTGATGTGCTAACTGGTCGGCGCATCAAGTTGATTAAACGCATTCGGAAATAATTGAATTGCCATTTTTTTGAAAGTTGAAACACACCTCTTAAAAATGGAGCAGGAACGCTATTATCTGATAAAAAAAGTGAGCGATATCCATCACCTATGAATTGAGACGTGTTTCCTGCAGTTAGCAGAATAGAACGATGAGGTTTGTAAACAATATTTCCAGTAGCGTATCCATAATCAAATCCGTCTATTTTAAATGGTTTGGTCCTTGCGCTTCCTGGAATAACAGCATTTTGGGTAGAATAAACTCCTGTTGATTGGTTAGGGTATAATTCGCCAACTGAGGAATAATAATTTGTTTCATAATTCGTCAAACGACATTGATTTTCATAAATCGCTGTTGTGAACGAAAAGTTCTTAAAAAGATCTCCTTCAATAAAAATACCTCTCGTATTTTGAAATAACCTGCGACTATTTGTGTCTTTAATATCTTTACCAATAGAAAAATCAACAATTGGAGAAATGGTCAGGTAATAAGTTTCTCCTTTTACTTCAAACAAATGCTTTTTAAATAGCACTTCCATTGCATCATAATAAAGAATCGAAGAGTCTCTATTAATATAATTTAAATCATATTCACTTTCTGATACTGGTAAAAAGGAAGTCCCCTGAAATGACTTTGTTTTAGAATTATCAAAGAGTCGATCTTTAAAGTATGAATGAATCAAAAGTGAATTTTGTTGAGACAGACCAATTGGGATGCATGCTAACAAAAGATATGTGAATAGTATTGATTTCAATTATAGAGCTGATATTAGCATTTGAGCAACTTCAAAGATAAGAAGGAAATAAAAGGCAAAAAAAAGACCGTCCGAAAACGATCTTTTTAAAACGATCTTTTTAAAATGATGTTGAAGAATTAATGTCTAATAATTAATTTTCTATTAAACGATTTTATTCCTGGTGCTTCAACTAAAACAAAGTAAACTCCGTTTTTGAAATTTGAAACATCAATGCTTTTTGTACCGTTGTTGATTGATTCATTGTAAACTACATTTCCAAGAACATCAACGATTTTTACTGTTGAATTTTCAATTCCTTCTAATGCAATTTTAACATTTTCATCTGCAGGATTTGGGCTAATAGATAAAGAAGTAGATTGCTTTACTGCTGAAACACCTAATACATAATTGATGCTCACATCAATAGAATCTACATATGCACCTGAAGTATTTGTGATGTAATATCTATATAGAGCAGAACTAGTTGATGATTGATCTGGTGTTATAGTTATGTGTAAATCAGCAACCTCACCTGTTGAAAACAATTCAGTTCCATCGGTTACAATTGGCGCAGCACCTGGAGTTATAAAAACATCTCCACTTGGCGTGAAACAATATTCCCCCCAACATAAAACATCTGTCCAAGCCGAAGGAACACTTATTTTTTTACGCGTTATTTTCCAAGCTTCATCTGCATTAGTATTATTTGTTACATGCAAATGAGCATCGTAATTACCAGTGTTTAAATTTATTATTTGTTCTGTACCAGAAAGATCAGCACCCATTCCGTCTAATCTTATTTCAATGCCGTTACTTTGAGCAATCACACTTGAAAGTGATAAAGTTATAATTGCAGAAAGACAAAGTATTAATTTTTTCATATATGTCATATGTTAGTTACACAAATATAGAAGAATAATTGATCAAAAAAAATCTTATTTAAGCTTGTTTCTTGAAATCCTAATTTCTGAAATGAAACAATTACTTAAAATAAAGAGTTTTTATTCTTCAATAGTTGTTTTGATCTACAAAAAGCATTCCAATATCAAACAATCGAAAGTTTTCAATAAACACTTAAAAACCAGTTTAATACTGAAAGATTCGATTCCCTTTAAAGAAGCAAATCACTAAAACGATGTTTTATTTCGGTTAGATTTTGACATTAAAAACACCCAAATAGGATTTCAAGAATAAACATGCATCTTTGATATCTTCATGATTGAAATAATATATCTTTGAGTTCGGCAAGGTTTTTGAAAATGCAATTGCCAAAAAATATTAAAATTTATGAAAATGAAAAAAATAGCTTTGTTTGTTGCTGGATTTGCATTAGTTAGCAACGTTTTTGCGCAAGAAACAACTGAATCTCATGAATCAAATTTGAAAGAATTACCTTCAGTCGAATTGAAAACTATGGATGGAAAATCTGTGAATACTTCAGATCTTGGGTTTGATGGTCCTGTTGTAATTAGCTTTTGGGCAACTTGGTGTTCTCCATGTAAACGAGAATTGAACACAATTCATGAATTATATACGGATTGGCAAGAAGAAACAGGTGTAAACTTAGTGGCTGTTTCTATCGATGATACGAAAACAATGAATTCCGTAGCTGTTTATGTGGATGGTAAAGGATGGGAATATTTGGTATTAATGGATCCAAATGGTGATTTCAAAAGAGCAATGGGTGTAAACAATGTGCCTCATACATTTTTAGTTGACACTGATGGTAAAATTGTGTATTCGCACAATAATTATGCAGACCATGATGAGGATTTATTATACGAAGAGATTAAAAAAATCAGTAAAAAGGCCGTTAAAGAATAATTAAAAACGAGTAAGCAGAACTTTATTAAATGAAAAAACTACTTTTCTTAACCCTTACATTAGCAAGTGCCTTTTCAGGATTTTCACAAGTAAATGCAGGAAATTTCACAGGAAATATTGAAAGTACATTTCAGTATTTAAATACGGATACATTAATTGATGCAACTCAACCAGCCTCGAAAGGACTATTGAATTCCTACATGAACGTTTTCTATACGCAAGGAAATTTCAAAGCGGGAATGCGCATGGAATCATACCTTCCAAGAATTCAAGGTTATCCTTCTACTTTCGATGGAACAGGAATTGGAATGCGTTATGTCGGATATGGCAATGATTTTATAGATGTAACATTGGGTTCTATATATGAACAATTTGGTGCGGGACTTTCACTACGTGCATATGAAAATATGGGTTTAGGTTATGATAGTCAATTGGATGGAGTAAGATTAATTGTTCGCCCTAAAAAAGGATTGGTTTTTAAAGGAGTATATGGTTATCAACGGTATGCTTTTTTAGAAGGCAGAATTGTTCATAGTGCTGGCATTACTAGAGGATTTGATGGTGAAATGCACTTGAATGAAGTGATTAAAAAATTAGCCGACAAAAAATTAGACATTACTATTGGGGGATCTTTTGTTAGTAAATACCAAAACGATGACAACACAGATTTGATATTGCCAGAAAATGTAGGTTGCTACGGCGGACGAGTTAAACTTCGCTATGGCAAGTTCGTCTTAGATGGAGAATATGTCTTCAAAGGACAAGACCCTAGTCAAGATAACGGTTACAACTACAATACTGGACATGCAGCAATCGCAAATTTTGGATACTCACAAAAAGGATTAGGTATTTTGTTCTCCGCGAAATCGGTTGACAATATGAGTTACCGTTCGGACAGAACAAAACAATTGCAAAATGTGATAATCAATTATCTTCCTTCAATGAATAAAACGCATACGTATAATTTGGTTGCGTCCTTATACCCTTATGCGACTCAACCAGTAGGAGAAACAGCGTTTCAAGCAGAAGTAATGTATACCTTTAAAAAAGGTTCTAAACTAGGAGGGAAATATGGAATGTCGATAAATGGAAACGTTTCAATTGCAATGCAACCAATGCGTCATACTTCATCAATCAATCCATTAGATTCTACAGGAGTTACCTACACAAGTGGTTTGTTTGATATGAGTGATAGTTTATATTGGAGAGATATCAACTTCAATATAACTCGCAAGTTCAATAAAAAATTAAATGCAATATTTAGTTATTATAATATCGTTTTGAATAATGATGTTGCAACTGTTACCAAAGAAAAAGGAATGATAAAATCCAATATCTTTGTCTTGGAATTGGGTTATAAATTTGAAAACAAACAATCTATAAGAGCTGAATTTCAAACATTATTTGTTAACAGAAGAGATAGTTTAGGACATGAAGTTGGTTTTTCTGAAGGAACCCCAGTCGATAAAGGAGATTGGGCAACGATATCACTTGAATACACTATTAACTCACATATTTTTGTAAGTGTTATGGACCAATATAATTTTGGGAATCCAAAACTTGACCACAGAGCACATCATCCTTATGTTACACTCGGATATATTCATGAGGCTACAAGATTGACATTGTCTTATGGTCGCCAACGAGCGGGATTATTTTGCGTGGGCGGTGTTTGTAGACCAGTCCCCGCTTCTAATGGTTTGACTTTTTCATTCACACATAGTTTTTAAATACGAGAAACCATGAAAAAATTAATATTTATAGTTCTTGCAATTGGTTGTTTCATGATGAATTCATGCGACAAAGTTGAGAATCCATTTCCTCCTGTTGTGAATAATGAGTTAGATACTACAATTTATAATGGGTCTTGGAGCGATTATGTTGCTAACGAATGGCCAGATTTTTCTGTTTTGCCAAATGATGATCCAAATAGAAATGCATTAATTGAAGACATGACAGGTCATAATTGCAGCAATTGCCCGGCTGCGGCGGCAATTGCGCATGGAATACATTTAGCAAATCCCACACGAATTTTTATAGCAAGTATTCATGCCGCTGCTACCTCAACTGGAACCTCAACTTTTCAAGATGTCAATAATGGTCTAGGAATCACAGTAGATTTTACAAATAGTCAAAGTAAAGAAATGGGTTCTTTTTTTGGAACAACATTGATAAATTCGGGATTTTTTGCAAATCCATCAGGTACAATAAGTCGAACAAATGTTGCAGGAGAATATTTTGTTGCTCAAGGATCTTGGCAAACAAAAGTGAATGCAGTTTTAGCAAAACCTCTTCAAATAGCAATTAAAGCAAAAGTTAACTATTTTGAAACACCGAAACATGGTTTTTTCTTGCACACAGAAGTAGAAAAATTGGATGCAGCAATCACAAATGAGCTTGGAATGATTGTTTATTTGATCGAAGATACTTTGGTTGCTCCACAAAACATATCTGGAACCATAACACCAACATATGTTCATCGTGATATTTTTAGAGGATGTATTGATGGTCAAACTTGGGGTAGAACTTTAACTGCTGATATGATGACGGGAACGAAATATTATTTGAATTACAGTTATATTTTACCAGACCAATTGGTGCCGACAGGAAATACGTCAACTCACAATGCAGATAATATGCATTTGTTAATTTATGTTTATGATAAAGTATCATTGGAAATTTATCAAATTGTTGAAAAAAATATTATTCCGTAAACAACCATTTTTAAAGAGAAATCGAAGAAGGTCATTTTAAAAGAGTGGCCTTTTTTATTTTTTAACATTTCGAAATATACAAGGGATTCATTTTTTTCGTTTTATTGTATTATAAACATTAATAACTATGCTGGAACTAACAAAAAAGATTCTTACTAAAGTGAGTTTTGATGCACATTTGTTTCAAAAAGAACTGTATAAAGCATTAAACTGGATTACTTCTGCGGAAGAAATCACAAAATTTCAGGAATGGTGTATTGTTGAATTTGGGGCAAAGTATCCCAGTATTATTAAAAAAGCATTTGCACTAGAAATAGTGAAATAAAACAAAGGGAGAATCAATAGATTCTCCCTTTGTTTTAAATAATGACCCGTCCTGAAATAAGTTGACAATAAATAAAACTCGAAACATCGAAAAAAGATTAATTACAGAGCTAAGAATTATACCTGGTTATTTGTTAAAATCAAATGACCGTTTTTATCGTGATGCTTATGAATATAGAGTTCCAGTATTGCTGCTTCTGAATTTGATTTGGCTGGTTGTGTGGGATTAGGATATTCTTTTAATCAAGATAAAGATTTAAGAATATTATGCAGAGCCTGGACTCGTTTTACGAAAGTTAATACAGGAAATAATAATCAAGGAATTAGTTTTGTATTTCAAATCCCAATAGCCGGTGCAAAGACTGATACGAATATGCATAACGTTAAATAAATTCTCTTCACAATTATAAGAAACCAAAAACGGCACCTTTTTCAGGTGCCGTTTCCGTTTACGATATGCAGTTAGTCTTGCAGTACTGGAACATCTACACCAGGACTTACAAGAGCCTTTTTAATTTTCTCTTCTAATTCTTCCATTAATTCTGGATTATCTTTAATCAATGCTTTTACAGCATCACGACCTTGACCTAAACGCGTTTCACCATATGAGAACCAAGAACCACTTTTCTTCAAGATATTTAAGTCTACTCCTAAATCGATGATCTCACCAACTTTAGAAATTCCTTCTCCATACATGACATCGAATTCAGCTTTTCGGAATGGCGGTGCCACTTTATTTTTCACCACTTTCACTTTTACGCGATTTCCTATAATTTCTTCACCATCTTTTAATTGGCTCGATCTTCTAATATCAATTCGTATTGATGAATAAAATTTCAATGCATTACCACCAGTTGTTGTTTCAGGATTCCCGAACATCACACCAATTTTTTCGCGCAATTGATTGATGAAAATACAACAGCATCCTGCTTTATTAATTGAACCTGTCAGTTTACGCAATGCTTTCGACATCAAACGTGCTTGAAGTCCCATTTGAGAATCACCCATTTCTCCTTCTATTTCCGCTTTTGGCGTTAATGCCGCAACTGAATCGACAACGATTAAATCAATCGCACCAGAACGAATCAAGTTATCCGCAATTTCCAATGCTTGTTCGCCATTATCTGGTTGAGATATTAATAAATTATCAATATCAACACCTAAATTTCTTGCGTAAGTTGGGTCAAATGCATGCTCAGCATCTATAAAAGCTGCTATTCCACCTTGTTTTTGCACTTCAGCTATCGCATGAATTGCCAATGTTGTTTTACCAGATGATTCTGGACCATAGATTTCAACTATTCTTCCCTTTGGATATCCATTGATTCCTAAAGCAATATCAAGGGTTAATGATCCAGAAGGTATTACTTCCATTTTTTCTACTGGAGCATCGCCCATTTTCATTACGGTTCCTTTACCATAAGTTTTGTCTAGCTTTTCCATTGTTAATTGGAGCGCTTTTAATTTTTCTGCATTTACTTCTTTAACTGCCATATCGTTTTTTATTGCTCTTTCTTTTTACTCGTAAACTAAAAAGTCAGAATTGTTATTGATTAATGTTTTACAAAAATACATTGAGTACATCGTAAAGTATTTACGTTCTATTTAATTATTAAAAATTTCTAAAATTTCTGATGTATGATCCTTTGTTTTTGGTTTTTCAATGATGCCAACAATTTGTTGCTTTTCATTAATTAAAAAGGTTGTTCGGTGAATTCCATCATATTCCTTGCCCATGAATTTCTTTGGTCCCCAAACACCATATAAATTAATAATTGTTTTATCCTCATCGGAAATTAATGGAAAAGGCAAGGAAAATTTATCTGCAAATTTCTGATGCGAAACAATAGAATCTGCACTGATTCCAAGGATTTTAATGCCAGCTTTCTCTAATCCTTCTTCATTATCACGCAGGTTACATGCTTGAACAGTACAACCTGGAGTATTGTCTTTAGGATAAAAGTAAATTACTAACTTCTTTCCTTTGAAATCCAATAAGGTGTGTATTTTATCATTTTGATCTATTCCACTAAAATTTGGTGCTTGATCTCCTATTTTTAAATGCTTCATTATTTTGCTGACTATTTAAACATTATTTTGACGATTTATTAATCAAATATAAAGTGAATTTTCATATAAACAAAAAATAAAATAAAAAAATGTTTAGATTTTCGTCAAAACAGTAGAAACAAAAAAGCCTTCCATTGATTTGAAAGGCTTTAAAGATGAATCAGATAAAGTTTATTCTTCGCTTTTTTGAGCTAAAGGTTCGAATTTCACTTTCATATCCTTAAATAGTTTTTGCTTCTTTCTTGCCTGGTCAGCATAAGCGACATCTTTGTTTTTTTCATGAAGTGCAATTTCTGCATCCAAATCTTCAATTTTAGAATCAAACATTGAAATTAAATAAGTAATGTTTTGCGACAAAAACATCTTCGTATAATAACCCCCTTCTTCATTAAGATGAGAATACAATTCAAATGACTGGTCAATCATTTCTGGTTCCTGACGTGTAATAAAATAGGTCAATGAATTCATGACACTCAACTGATCAAAGCCTTGTAAAATCGTTCCCTTTAATACTGTATTAAAGAATGAATAATTTTCTTTCTCGCCATAAGAACCATATAATTGGGCAACACCAGTAATCATTTTTGATGATTTTTCAGACTCCAAACCTTTCGCTTTCAATAATGCAGTTGTTGGATTTATTTTTCCAAGGTTTTTAAGTGCATTTGAAACAACCAAATAAGATTGATCTTTTTCAATGCGATCAATATAAACGGCTGTAATTGCTTCTGCCCCCATATTATTCGACAAGAAATTCAATGCTGCAGATCGAACTTGAGACTTCGGATCGTTTAACGCTAAATCTTTTATCAAAGCAATTCCTTTGTCTTTATTTTCAACAGTCAATTTCGCCGCTTTTTCAATTGCCAATAAACGAATATTCCAAAATGGGTCGTTCAACGCATCTAAAATCAATTGTTGTCCTTTTTGATCTTTACTTTTTGAGCCATTCATCAAGCCTTCTTTTCTTGCTCTATAGCGTTGTCCATTGTAAAACTGAAAAATGTATTGTTCTGTTGGTTTCGTTTCATTAATCTTGGCAAGCAACATTTGCTGGTTGTCAAATACGACATTGTTTAAGGTCCCACTAAATGGCAACACAAATGATTGGTTCAATTTGTCAACGAAAACCTTGTGTAAATGCTTTCCATTTGAATCAAAGACTGCTATTTCAAGTGGTAATTTGAAAATAGGAGACAATTCCAAACTTTGGTTTTGTTTTACTGAAACTGTTACCGTATTTGAAGCTGCATCTATTTGTTGATTCACCTCTAGAATTGGGTGACCAGAACCCAAATACCATTGATTAAAAAACCAATTCAAATCCTCACCACTCACTTCTTCAAAAGCCAAACGCAATTGATGAAACTCAGCTGCTTTGAATTTATTTGCATTCAAATAGTTACTAATTCCTTTGAAAAAAGCCTCATCACCTATATAATTGCGCAACATGTGTAAAATTCGTCCACCCTTATTATACGAGTGACCATCAAACATTTGCTCCTTATCTTCATAATCAAACCATACTAAATCATGGTATCCTTGCATTTGACCTGTTTGGTAATAACCATCTGCTTCATTATCAGCTTGGTAATCAGCTTCATCCAATCCAAATCGATGTTCGTCCCATAAGTACTGTGAATAGTTTGCAAATGATTCGTTCAAGGTTAAATTGGACCATGATTCACATGTTACCAAATCTCCAAACCAATGGTGGAATAGCTCATGTGCAATAGTCGATTGATCATTTTCGTCCAGTAATTCTCTGTTGGTCTTGTATACATAATCTCCGAAAACAACTGCTCCGGTATTTTCCATTGCACCAGAAACATAATCTCTCACTACAATTTGATGGTATTTATCCCAAGCATATTCTACACCTAATAATTCAGAAAAATGTTTGATCATCGCTGGAGTTTCACCAAAAATTGATTTTGCATAGGCCTCCCATTCTGGTTCAACGAAGTAATTCACTTCCATTTTTGTTCCATCAGCTCGTGTATAAAAATCCTTTACAACTTTAAACTCTCCAACACCCATCATAAATAAATAAGGGGCGTGTGGCAAATCTTGTTTCCAATAATCAGTTCGTGTACCATCAGCATTCACTTTAGATGAAACCAATTTCCCATTGGATAAAGTGGTGTACTTATTTGCTACTGTAATGTAAGTTTCTTGAGATGTTTTGCTGTTAGGAGAATCAATCGTTGGAAACCAGACTGAACTTGATTCTGTTTCTCCTTGCGTCCAAATTTGAGGCATTTTCGTTTTGTCCTCATTTTTTGGATTAATAAAATACAATCCTTTATCTGAAGTAATTGCCGCACTTCCACCTGTCATTCTTTCGTCCGGTTTTGCTACGTATGCAATCACAACTGTATATTTGTCAGCACGAGTATATGTTTTATTTAATTTAATTTTCAAATACATCGAATCAGAAACGTAACTCAAATCAGCACCATCCAATTGTACTTTTAGAATATCCATTCCTTTTGCGTCTAAGATTAAACTATCAGATGCATAAAAATGAGGTTTTGCTGTGATAGTGGCAATACCATTCATTCTGGACTTTGACCAATCGAAATTGACTTCCAGTTTTGTATGAACCAAATCAGTTAGGACAGTTTCTGTTGCACGATAAACTGGACGTTGTTGTTCAATTTCCTCATTTAATAGTGAATCTTGTTCCCAATTATTATCTTCCGAACTACCTAAATTATCAATATCAGATGGTTTATTCGTTCCACAAGCGGCAACAATAAGTAGGATTAGGATATATATACTTTTTCTCATGTTTTATAGATTCTTTATACAAAACTGAACAAATATTTTTAATTCTTTACAGGAAAATACAGCAAGGGAATCTCTTTGTGTTATTTTTGTACTAAATACATGATAAATGGTAAGCAACACTTGGAGTTTTGATGGTAAAGAAGTAATTGGTACACATGGTTCTGTTTTGAAATGGGACGATCATCAATTCTTTACATTAACATATAAAGGGCAGAAATTTTTTGGAGAGCTGTTAGAAGATAACTCAGAGGATAATTCTTTGAAAATTAAAATCAATCATCGTGTTTTCGAAGTGAAGAAAAAGGGTGAATTAGATGATTTGATTTCTGCTTTAGGATTGGACATTCCGAAAGTTAGAAAATTAAAGGAATTACAAGCTCCAATGCCTGGACGCATAGTTCAAGTTTCAGTAACAGTTGGTCAAGAATTAAACATTGGTGACGAAATCTTATCGTTGGAAGCGATGAAAATGGAAAACATTCTCAAAGCTGAAGGCGTTGGAAAGGTAAAAGCAATTTTTGCTGAGGCGAATCAAGTCGTAGAAAAAGGATTTGTTTTAATAGAGTTTGAATAAAGA
>JBEAUV010000026.1:0-21214 GCA_041161265.1 Bacteroidota bacterium
TAGTTTCCTCTTCTTCTGACAATGCAGTGTTTTCTTTGTCAACTTATTTGGATGCCGTAGCAGAAAATTGGTGTGTTTTAACGGATGATGAATATTCAAAAGGAATCGCATTGCCATTTACTGTTCGATTAGGGATAAAAGTAATTTACACACCTATTTTTGTGCGTTATTTAGAATGGTTTGGAGATGAAATAGAAAAGCTTGAAACGATTAAAACCATTATTCAAAACGAATTTCAACAAGGACAATTAAGCTCAACTGTCTGTTTTGAGAACAAGAAATCAGATGAATTCATTTTTCAAATAATTGAGAATCAAGACGAACAATCGATTAATTCTCAAGCAAAACGAATGTTGTCAAAGTTTGATAAAGCAGGATTTGAAATTGATTTAAATTCAGGTGCAGATGAAATTCTGAAAATCATCAACTCAGAATTGCCTCAAAAAGTAAAATCATTGAACGATAAATCACTGACAAGTTTAGAAGCGTTGGTGAAGTCAATGAAGAAGAATCAACTCTTGAAAGTTGTTGCTGTAAAAAAAGAAAGCACAATCGTCGGAGGTTTGTTTTTAGTTGAATTCAATCAAACACTCTTATATTTAAAAGGCGCTTTTACAGCTGAATCAAAAAAAGAAGGAGCAATGTATGGCGTTATGCAATATGCAATTGAATTAGCAAAAGAGCATAAAAAACGATTTGATTTTGGTGGTTCAAGAGTGGAAGGAGTTCGAAGGTTTAATGTAAATTTGGGGGGTAAAGATGTGATATATCATTCGTATGAATGGGATAATTCACCGCTTTGGTTTAAAATTTTGAAAAGAACAAAAAACGCATGGAAAAGAAAGTAATATTAATTACAGGCGCATCAGGCGGAATGGGGAAGGAAATCACAAAGTGGTTCAATACAGATCAGTATAAATTGGTTTTACATTATCACCTTCATCCTGTTGATTTAGAAGCTTCTGATTCCATTTTTCATATTCAAGCAGATTTGCGTGAGGAGAAACAAATAACGGAGATGGTTGATGCTGCACTCAAACATTTTGGTCGAATTGATATCCTTATCAACAATGCTGGAATTTCCAATAGTGCAATGTCATGGAAAACAGATTTTGAAGCTTGGAAAGAAACACTAGCTATTAATTTAGATGCACCATTTTTACTTTCAAAAGCTGTTATTCCGAGTATGCGATCAAACAATTTTGGAAAAATCATTAATATCTCTTCGGTTGTTGCGCAAACAGGAGCTATAGGAACAGCTGCTTATGCTGCATCAAAAGCGGGATTGATTGGTTTGACAAAAACTTTATCGAAAGAATTAGCTTCAAATAATATAAGTGTGAATGCTTTGGCATTGGGGTATTTTAAAATTGGAATGATAGATGATGTTCCATTAGAAATACAAGAAACAATCATTCAAACTATTCCCAAAAAAGAATTAGGAAATCCATCTGCAGTTTGCAAAACCATTGAATGGTTGATTTCTGATGAAGCAGATTATGTTACAGGGCAAGTCATTAATTTAAATGGTGGAATGTACGTGTAACATCCGTTCAATTTCTTATTTTTGTTCATGTTTAGATTAAGAGCCAATACACCACGATGGGTTATCATATTGTTAGATTTGATAATTTCTTTCTTCGCATTATTCTTTGCTTATATCATTCGCTTTGACTTAAAAGCAGATCGTCTTTTGATAGAGCAAGAATGGTTAATTCTTTCTAAGTCACTACTTATCTTTTTCACAGTTAAATTAGTTGTTTTTTATTTATTTAAAATTCACAAAGGTTTAGTTCGTTATACATCTACAGAGGATATTCGTAGAATATTTTTAGCCCTTTCAACAAGTTCTGTAATCTATTTAATACTTGGTTTTTTTAGATATTCTTTTTTCGATGGCTATTTTTTATTTCCAATGTCTGTATTGATAATGGAATTTCTAGCAAGTTTGGTATTAATGTTTGGTTCCAGATTCACTGTGAAATTGTTGTTCTTAGAATCAATTAAATCCAATCAAAAAGAAGAACGAATCTTAATTTATGGAGCAGGTGTTTCAGGGTTAATAACCAAGAAAACAATTGAAAAAGATATTCGATTGATGTATAAAATTGTTGGTTTCATTGATGATAATAAAAAGATGGGAGGAACACGTTTGCAAGGCGCACCTGTTTCACATACTTCAAAGTTGGAAAGTTTGATTAAAGAAGAAGCTATTACAACTGTTATCATCGCCATTCAAAAACCGGATGAAGACAACCGTAAAAAAATCGTCGAATTGTGTTTAGCATTGAATGTAAAAGTTCAAAAAGTACCGAACCTAAAAAGTTGGATCAACGGCGAATTTTCTACCAAACAAATTGCCAAAATCAACATTGAGGATTTATTAGGAAGAAAACAAATTGTTTTAAATGAAGATAAAATATCAGGTGAACTAAAAGGAAAAGTTATCTTGGTTTCCGGCGCGGCAGGATCAATTGGAAGCGGTATGGTCAGACAAATAGCGAAATACAATCCAAAAAGAATTGTGTTATTGGATCAAGCAGAGTCACCTTTATACGATTTTCAAAATGATTTGATTTCCAATTTCCCAACTTTAAATTTCGAAGTTGTAATTGGTGATATTCGCAGCTATGAAAGAATGGAACGCCTTTTCGGATTTTTCAAACCAGATTATGTTTTTCACGCGGCAGCTTATAAACACGTGCCCTTGATGGAAAGCAATCCTTCAGAAGCTGTTTTGACTAACGTAAAAGGAACAAAGAATTTGGTTGATTTAGCATTAAAGTTCAAAGTGAATAAATTTGTAATGATTTCAACTGATAAAGCGGTAAACCCGACTAATGTAATGGGAGCATCAAAGCGAATCGCTGAGATTTATGCTCAAGCAGCAAATGATAAAGGAATTACCAAGTTTGTAACTACGCGTTTTGGAAATGTTCTTGGTTCGAATGGTTCCGTTATCCCTTTATTTCAACGGCAAATTGAGCAGGGCGGACCAATCACCGTTACGGACGAAAGAGTTACGCGATTCTTCATGACAATTCCGGAAGCATGTCAACTGGTATTAGATGCTGGAACGATGGGAGAAGGCGGTGAAATCTTTGTTTTTGACATGGGTGAATCAGTTAAAATCATTGATTTAGCAAAGAAAATGATTCAGTTAAGCGGACTTGAATTAGGAAAAGACATTGAAATCAAAGTAATAGGATTGCGTCCTGGTGAAAAACTATACGAAGAATTATTAGCAGAGGAAGAAAACACCATTGCAACGCATCATCCGTTAATTTTGAAAGCGAAAATCCGAAAAGAAGAAGCGTCGCAATTGGAAGAAATTGAATTGCTGATTCAGCTATTTGAATCACAAAGGAATGATGAAATTGTAACCAAAATGAAACAAATTGTTCCTGAGTTTATTAGTAATAATTCAGATTACGAAAAACTCGACAAAAAATGATTACACCAGCAAAAATACAAGTACGCTTTTCAGATTTAGATGTCTTAGGCCATGTTAACAATACAATTTACCTAAGTTATTTTGAAATGGCGCGTGTGCATTATTTTAAAGAATTATTAGGTGAGGGTTGGGATTGGAATAAATTCGGAATAGTTTTAGCAAAAAATGAAGTGGAGTATTTCAAATCAGTATTGTTGAATCATGAGCCATTGATTACCATTTTCACAGAACATATTGGTTCGAAAAGCTTTACATTGGGCTATGAATTACACGTCAACAACGAATTATTTGCAAGAGGAAAATCAATTCAAGTTTGTTTCGATGCTTCAACCCAAAAATCTATACTGGTTCCAGTTCAAATGCGTTTACAACTAGAACGAATCATAAGGGAATAGTTTTTGACAAGGAAAATAAAAAAATAATAATAATATGAAAGGTTTACTTATAGTTCTACTCGTTTTAGGAAATCTATTTTCCGTGTTAAGCCAAATTCCTGTAGTAAAAAAAGATAATCCATGTGTTAAGACCAAAGGAGCAAAAGAACAGCGCTACCTTGAATGGGAATGTGGGAAATTAGCAGGTGTCGTTGATTGCAATGAAAAATTGACCTATGATGAAGATACAAAAACAATTCTGAGTGGTAACATTGGAACTCCTTTTACTGGAACGTGTGAGTCATGTCACATGAATGGTTTGTTGGAAAGACGCATCTCCTTTGTGAATGGAAAAGAAAATGGAATTGATACCACTTATTATAAATCTGGTTGCCCGCAAGTAATGCGTAATCATATTTTAGGTGTAGAATCAGGTCAATGGTTTTATTTCTATGATAGCACCAATTACATTGCCTGGGAAATGAATTATAATTTAGGTCAAAAGCATGGAAAACAGCTTTATTTAACGAAAGAAGGAGATACAACGCGAATCGAATTCTATTCAAATGGAAAGTTGAATGGCGTCAAGAAAAGCTATTATCCAAAATCTAAAATTGAAAAGGAAATCACATATGTTCAAGGTTTAATGGATGGTCCTTTCAAATCTTATAATTGGGAAGGAAAAATTACTCAAGAACTATCTTACAAAGAAGGAAAGAAAAATGGTGAATTGAAATACTACTACGATGATGGGGTTTTATTATCAATTGAACATTGGAACATGGATGTTAAAGATGGTGAATTCAAAACATTCTACTATGAAGGCGGCTTGCAGAAAATGGAGAATTATAAAAAAGGAGTTCCCGAAGGATGGTTTGAAGATAAATACCCAGATGATAAATTCAAACAAAGAATTTTATACAAAAAAGGAATACTGATAGAAGAGCATCGTTTTGATGAACACGGCGTGGAAAATTATACTTTTGGGGGAGAAGCAAAAGGAGGGAAAGAAGATGATGCCATGCCTTCAACAAAAAAGAAGAAAAAGAAGAAAAAAGGCGAAGAAACCAAAGGTGGATTAATTAAAATGGAATAAATGGTCATCGCAATAATTGGAGGAGGAGCAGCAGGTTTTTTTGCTGCTCTTTCTGCTAAAAAACACTTTCCCGATAACACCGTAATTATTTTTGAGAAGTCTTCTAAGGTACTTTCAAAAGTAAAAATTTCTGGCGGCGGACGCTGCAATGTTACAAATGCTTGTTTCGATAATAAAGAATTGGCAAAACATTATCCAAGAGGTGAGAATAACTTAAAAAAAGCTTTTGAGCAATTTAATGCCCAATCAACAATTGATTGGTTTGCAAAAAGAAATGTAGCCTTGAAAACATTTCCAGACAACTGTATTTTTCCTGAATCAAATGATTCTCAAACAATTATTGACTGTTTCACAAAAGAAGCAACTACTTTGGGTGTTGAAATAAAATTCAATCAATCTATCACAGAAATTAACAGAACTGAAAATGGGTTTGAGCTAATTACAAGAGAAGCCAAATTCCAAGCAGATAAAGTGATTGTTACAACTGGTGGACATCCAAAGCGCTCAGGATTAGAATGGCTTGAACAAATGGGTCACACCATCATTGAACCTGTTCCGTCCTTGTTTACATTCAATATGCCGCAAGACCCTATTCGTGAATTGATGGGTAATGTTGTTGAAAACGCAACAGTCAAAGTAGAAGGGACCAAGTTAATTGGAAAAGGTCCGTTACTTGTGACGCATTGGGGAATGAGTGGTCCAGCCATCTTGCAACTTTCAGCTTGGGGTGCACGAATTTTGGCTGACAAAACGTATCAATTTTCAGTTTTAGTAAATTGGTTAGATGATGAAAAGGATGAAGGCTTAAGAATGCGTTTATCAAAAATCATTGAAGAGCATGGAGGTAAAATGATTGGCAATCTAAATCCTTTTCCTATGACAAGTAGGTTGTGGAATTTTCTGTTAACCAAATCAGAAATTAATCCTGAAATGAGGTGGAAAGATCTCGGGAAAAACATAACCAACAAACTCGTCAACACACTTATCAATGACCGTTATGTCGTGAGTGGAAAAACTACCTTTAAAGAAGAATTTGTCACTGCTGGCGGAATCTCCTTGCAAGATGTCAACTTCAAAACGATGGAAAGTAAAATTGTTCCAGGAATGTTCTTCGCTGGTGAAGTATTGGACATTGACGGAATCACAGGAGGTTTCAACTTCCAAGCTGCTTGGACAACAGGTTTTGTGGCAGGGAAAAGTGTAGGGATTTTAGCAGGTGAATAGAGAATATTTCGAGTTGTGAATGCTGCTAAAACTATTAGCAAACACTTCTGAAACTCAAACATACGAGACTGAAGGTCGTTACAAGCCCTTCGAAAACTAAAACAAACGCTTCGGAAGCTCAAACATATAGTCTGAAAGTAGTTACAGGTCCTTCGCTAACTCAAACAAACGCCTCGAAAACTAAAACAAACGCTTCGGAAACTCAAACATACGAGACTGAAACTAAAACAAACGCTTCGGAAGCTTAAACATACGAGACTGAAAGTAGTTACAGGTCCTTCGGAAACTCAAACATACGAGACTGAAACCAAAACAAACGCTTCGGAAACTCAAACAAACGGATGTGATTGTAATTCCCTCAAATTTATCAGAATATTACATAAGAGTTTCTGCACCTTTCAGCGGGATCAGCGGGAGAAAAAACAATTCCCGCAGATAACGCAGAAAAAAGCACTAAAGGCATTAATGTTATTAAATCTTTGAACAAACATATTGTAATCTCAATACAAACACTTTAGGAATTAATTTAAAAGCGATTGGATAACAAAAAATTATTTTCCTTAAAATTTGATCAGAATAGTTTGGAAGAGTTTCTGTGTCTTTCAGCGGGATCTGTGGGAGAAAAAAAAACAATTCCCGCAGATCCCGCAGAAAAAAGCACTAAAGGCATTATCGTTATTAAATCTTTAAACAAACATTCCGTAAACTCAATACAAACTCTTTAGGAATTAATTTAAAAGCGATTGGATAACAAAAAATTATTTTCCTTAAAATTTGATCAGAATAGTTTGGAAGTGTTTCTGCGCCTTTCTGCGGGATCAGCGGGAGGAAAAAAACAATACCCGCAGATCCCGCAGAAAAAAGCAATGAAGGATTTATCGTTATAGATTAAACATACGAGTAGTTAACTCATTAGGAATTATTTCACCCCTCCCGCTCCGCAAAAGCAATCACGTGCCCATCTGGATCGGCAACATAAAAAGCATTATCACCCCAATTCCTGCTTTCCAAAGAACTAACCATCTGAACGTTAGAATTCTTAATTCGTTCAAAATGCCCTATCAAATCATCTATATACAAATACACTTCACAGCGTGGAATTCCTACTGCATCGGAAGGATTGGGTAAAGTTGGAGTAATGATTTTTGCAATACTGGAATTCGGCATCAAGCCAAGAATCAGATTCGAGTTCAATTCAAATTCTGTCATTCCAGTGACGTGTCGAACAGGCGTTTGATTCAATAAATCAGTATAAAACGCTTTGCTGATTTCTTGATCTACGACATACAGTATAATGTGACTTGCGCCTATTTTCATCAAAGTACCATTGGTTTTGAAAAATGAATTTTTAAATCTTCGATGAAAGGAAGTAGTTTTTCAAGTGTAACATGCTCCATTACTACAATTTTAAACCAGTCCGCAGCATGATGATTATCTGGAACAAGATGATATTTGTGTGCAATTTCTTGAGTCATACTAGAACTTCGAATTGTTACTATGTTGGAAGACGGATTCCTGAAATATTCAAGCTCCAATGAATCCAATTGTTCACACAACCAATCCGTTCGTTTTTGAAGCACAAAGATTTTTTCATACCAACCATTAGGTCCATATTTCGAAAGAATCATCCAAACAGCAATCGCATTTGCACCCGATCGACTTCCAATTAATGTGCAATCCTCGCCTTCAACATAACTCGCTTGTTTGGTTGTTGCATAATGAATAAATCCTTTTCGAATAAGAAAAATCCCTGTTCCATAAGGCGCTTGTGCCATTTTATGTGCGTCTAATGTAACAGAGGAAACATGTGGATTTGAAAAATTTAGATTCGTTGACTTATTTGCAAACGGATAATAAAATCCTCCATATGCACCATCAATGTGTAATTTAAATTCTACGTTATTTTTGATTAACGCATCGGTGTAAATGTCGATATCATCTACAGAACCATACATGGTAGTCATCATATTGGTAACAACAATAAAATACTTGATTCCTGCTGCTTTTGCTTTCTCAATTTGATGTGCTAAATGAATTTCATCCAATTCTTTGGTTATGTCATTTGTTTTAACTTTGTAAATTGAAATCCCAAGAACGTTGGAGGCTTTGTCCATCGAGTAATGGCTGTCAATTGAGCAAAGAAGTGCGATTTCGTTGATGCTAGCATTTTTTTCTGATTGAAAATAATTTCTGTAAATCCAGATTGATTGAAGATTTGCTTCTGTTCCTCCAGATGCTACATAACCGTCAAATTGATCTTTTTCACCCTGTAAAATTTCTTCCGCACAAATCCCAATTAATTCGCGTTCAATTTCATGCGTCCCCTTAAAGAAGTTTTCTGATTCACCAATAGTATGACAACCTATGTGATTTGGGTTTTGAACTAAGGCACTAAGAAAAGGTGAATCTTTTAAAAATGAATGGTCTTGAGAAAAAACTTTTTCATCTAAATATGAAGCTGGAACGCCTAAAACTATTTCATCTGTATAATTCACATTTTGAGACAGTGCATTAAAAACTGTATCATTTATTTCTTGTTGCGAACGTTTAAGCCACTTCATATACTTTTTTACACAAAAGTAGGGAGATTGATTTTTTTAAAGACTGACCAAAGTCATGTTTCAGATACTTTTATAGAATTCAACCATACAATGCCTTTTTCAAAGGAAGAAAACACTTTATAAGGCAATTTTGGACGATTAATAGCATAATAGAAATCAGCCAATATTCGTTGGCCTAAATTATTAAAAACAACTGCAGAAGCAAGGGTAAGAGCATCTTTCTCCATTTTAATGGCATTTTCTCGAGCTTCTTTTGTAACGGATATAAATTCACCTCCTTCAAAAATAAAGTAGGCTTTTTGACCTAAAGTAATTTGAGTATAAAGATCTACTAGAATGTATTGAAATTCAACTGTGATTTCGGTATTCGGTAAAAATATAACATGAACAATGCCATCATGACGCATTGCAACAATAACTTGTTCATGGACAATTTGCCTTAGAATTTCTTCAGGTTGATTCATAGTGGTTAAAATGACATTCTTTCATTGCGAAAGAGACAGTCAAAAATAATAAAAAATAATGAGTTACAAATTACTAGTTACAAATCCCAAATTGAAGCGCCTTTGTGTCCTTTGTGTCACTTCGACAAGCTCGGTGCATCGCTTTGTGGTTTAAATTGAATTACGAATTATTGATTCTTCAAAAAATAATTTAATAAATCGGCAGTCGTAACAATTCCTTTTAATTCGTTGTTTTCAGCAACAACCAATGAATGAAATTCTCCTTTAGCTAATAATGCTGTTGCTTCTTTAATGGAAGTGTTTTCACTAATTGAAACAGGATGGATTGACATTATGTCTTTAACTTCGATTGTATGGTAAACTTGTTCATTATCATCTAAAGAGGCTGTGTGTATGGCTCTCATAAAATCAATTAAACTTATCATTCCAACTAATTTGTTATTTTCAATGACAGGAATATGATGATGAAATTTTTGTTGCTCATAAATGTGTTTCAAATCAATTATTTTTTGATTTGGTTCTACGCATTTGACATTTGTAGTCATTATCGTTGCAATTGGAAAGTCAAGATTCATTCTGCTAACTTATTATTTAATGGTTCAGAAAAAGTATAAATAATGACGAAAATCATTTATTTCTTAGTACAAATATATTAATTTTACCTAACTTACAGAACGATATGAAAGCAAAAACATTATTAGAATTAGCAACTTTGTCTTCTTCTCTTTATACTATTTCGAAGGAGACACACTTGATGGAGAAATTAGCAATCTTGTCTGAGCAAGGAAAGGACAAAATAAATAGTTTCATGAAGGAATCTGTCATTGACGAAAATGGGAATCAAATCGAGTTTATGGAAAAACTTGTATTGAAAGCTCATCAAGTAAAGGAAGAACTGGAGGAAAAAATAGGTGAAGTTGTTGCTTCATTTTATGAAAAGGTGAATATTACACATACTGATAAGTTGAAAGGGTTAGAAATGCGAATTGAACAGTTAAGTAAGGATTTGGCATTAGCAGAAGCGAGAATCAATCACCTCGAAAATAAAGAGAAATAACGAATGGGATTTTTCTTTTCATTGCGTGAGCGCTACCGTTCGTTTGTAAGGTATAACCAGATTCTTCGGGTGTTTGTTCGTTATGGTTTTGAAGAAATCGTTTCACACATGATTTCTACTGGCAGGTATAGTTTTATTAGAAGACTTATTCCTAAAACGACCAAAAAGAATGCTCAAAAATATACCAAATGGGAGAAAATGCGTTTGGTATGCGAGGAACTTGGACCTACTTTTATAAAATTCGGACAAATATTAAGCAATAGACCTGATTTATTGCCAGCTGACTTAATCCTTCAATTTGAAAAATTACAAGACAATGTTCCCCCATTGCCAGATGGAACAGCCCGAGAAGTTGTTGAACGTGAATTAAAAGGTTCAGTAGATGATTTGTTTGCTTGGTTTGAGCCAGAAGCTTTTGCATCGGCATCAATGGCACAAGTGCATAAAGTTACCCTTAAAACAGGGGAGAAGATTGTATTAAAAATTCAACGACCTGGAATCAAAGAAATTATTCTTGAAGATATTAAAGTAATGTACACAGTTGCCGATGTATTAGTAAAACGCATTCCTTCTCTAAAAAGTTTTGATCCGCCTGGTTTAGTTAAAAGTTTTGAGGAAAGTATTTTAAAAGAACTAGATTTCATTCACGAATCAATAAATGTTCAACGATTTTCAAATTATCTAACAGCAGATGAAACGGACACAACAACTCATACCTTAAAAGTTTACAAAACTTATACTACAAGTAAGGTATTGGCACTAGAATATGTTCAAGGAACTAAAATATCTGATCTCGCGAAACTGACAATTAATGGTTTTGATTGCAAAAAAATAGCAAATAAGCTTGCAACATCCTATATCAAACAAGTTTTTAGATATGGTTTTTTCCATGCTGATCCGCATCCGGGAAATATATTGGTTTTGGCAGATGGAGAAATCTGTTTTCTTGATTTCGGAATGATGGGGAGTATCATGGATCGTGATATTGAAATGTTCGGACATCTATTCATTTCTGTAAAAGCGAGAGATGTTAAAGGAATCATAAAAGCATTACAACAAATGTCAGAGATTACTGTAATAAAAGATATGCGTGCTCTTGAATTTGATATTTATGAATTCGTGGAAAGTTATAGCGTTACAGAAATTCATCAAAATGAAATGAGTAACGTGTTGATGGAATTGAAGGATGTGATTGTTCTTCATGGTTTAAAAGTCCCTCCTCATTTCTTTTTATTAGCAAGATCAATGGTAACTATAGAAGGTGTGATCCATCACTTAGATCCAAATTTAGATATACTCGAGTTAGCTCGTCCTTACCTTGTTGAATCAATAAAAAAGTCATTTAATCCGCTGAAATTGGGGAAAAAGATTTTGAATGGTATCTACGAATTTGGTTCATACATGGAGGAATTCCCACAAGATTTGAAAAATGCAATTCGCAAGATTAACAATGGAAAAATAATGGTGGATTTAACCCATAAAGGAATAGATCCGATGGTGCATACAATAAACCGTGTTTCAAAGCAAATTATTACAACAGTCTTTATCGCAGGATTCATAATTGGTTCAATTCAATTAATCGCGCATAAAATTCCACCTTTTTGGGATGGAATATCTGTTTTAGGAATTCTTGGTTTTATCATCGCAGCCGTATTAACATATGGAATTTTGAATGATTTAAGAAAAGGAGACCATGATAATTGGAATGGTTGGGATGATTAAAAAAGAAAAGCGCTATTGTTAAATAGCGCTTTTCTTTTTCATGACTGTATAAATGCTTTTTTGAAATGTTTATATGCCAAAGCCATTTCATCTTGTAAAATTTCTAATTTATCATCTAAGTGAGTTTTTGCTTCAAATTTTTCTTTGAAATTCGAAATTGCTTCCTCAATTTTATTCTTTCGAATTTCAAACGTTTCACTTAAACTTTCTTCTATTGGGTCCAACTTATCGGATAAAATTTCAAGTTTTAATTTTAGATTTTCCAATGCATTCAATAATTCAGCATATACCTTAATAAAAGTAGGATTTGTTTTTATTTCAACTTGAACTTCGTGAATAGCAAAAAGAATTTTCTGTTTTTGAGCTTCGAAAGTTTCTTTGGTTTCAGCCTTACCAAGTGCAAACTGTAATTGAAGATTTTGAAATTTCCCTTCCAATGTATGGATTTGATTATTGCCTCGTATTGCCATTAATTTTGCTTCGTGCAAATAGGAAGAAAATGATTTTTTTAATTCATCATATTTTTCCAGAGCTTCCATTTTCCCCAAATTTGCCTGTAATTGAAATTCCTCTAACTCATTTGCGGCACTTCTCATTTTATCAACCAATTGATCTATAAAATGGACATTTTCTTTAATTTCCATAGTTTCACTTTTTGTAATAAAGTTAAGTTAAACTGGAAATTCATTAATGATGTAAGTCATCATTAAACATGACAATTACTGTTTTAATGGAATTGTTTTCTTGCGCTTTAAACTTTGGTAATCTAACCAATACAAGACTTTAATTGAGAAACTATTCAAAGGAGAATAATCAAACATAGATGACAGGTTTTTGAAGTATGTCTGGGTGATATAAGTGTCATCCGAAAAAATCGAATTTTTCCAAACAATATTTATTTCGCTTCCTGGAAGAAAAACCCAACGGTAAACCAAATCAATTGTAAAAGCATTGAAGTTTGTATTGTAAACTGATTCACCATTAACATCTAGCCCATCCAAAGTATTAGGAGTCAATGTTCCATCAATATTCAAATCAAAGAATGAGTTATACGAAAGCACAGAGCGATAATGTCGCATTCGGAAAGTTATGCCCATGCGATTAGTTATTGTATAGCGGAAATTTAATGTGTTGGTTGTGTTTATAAGGTTGCGTGATCCAAAAACAATTGTATTTGAAGTGATTAGAGGTTCTCCAAAAGAAACTGCATAACCTTGACTATTAACAGAGTATCC
The DNA here is from genome assembly GCA_041161265.1 of Bacteroidota bacterium. Classification (GTDB taxonomy): domain Bacteria; phylum Bacteroidota; class Bacteroidia; order Flavobacteriales_D; family Crocinitomicaceae; genus M0103. The sequence goes on from JBEAUV010000026.1 coordinate 13,188, forward strand.
TTGTTCAAATTCATAAACCATGAACATTTTATCACTCAATCTAAAACGAGGACTTACATTAAAAGAATAATCTTTCCAACCTTCTCTGGTTACAAATGTGTAATCCGCCCCAAAATCCAAAGCAAATTTCTTTTGGTAATTCGATGAGAACCATGCACCCATTGTGAGCCATTTAGGTCGGATAAAATACATGTTTTCAGTTCTCGGTTCAAAATAATCGTAGCTATCTGTTACACTTGCATTCATTCTGATTCCAGCAGCATGGAATTTCTTAAGTAACATGAATGAATTCCAATTGACATAAGTTGCAGTATATACATTTGGCTTATACAACCTGTTGTAGGAATAACCCAAGGTACTAGAAAATTGATTTAATTTCCAAAAAGGTTTGAAAACACGATATGAAAGTGAAGCTTCTGCTAACCGTTTATTGTTGTTATAATTAAATCCTAAATCATTAGGATCATAGGTATTAGACTCTTCAAAATAGGACCCTTGAAAGATAAAGTTACCCGTTTGTTTTCCTGACGAAAGTCCATAATTATAACCAGTACTCGTATTGGAAGAAAAGAATTTATTGGAAAGAGTAGTTCTTCCTGCAACAAAATATTTATTATCAACAGTATTTAATTTTGTGTTCAATCCAGTAACATTGGCATCGTAAAAAATGCCTTCTCGCATGACATTAGTATTTGTTAGCGTAATGGAACTATTATTCTTTAAATTTTGATCTAAAACAACTACGTTGTAATTTGTTAAAGGTGAAGATATAATTTGTCTTTCTATTCCTGTCAATGAATTTACTGCGGTTGATTCTTGTTCCGCTGTGATGCCATTAAATACTCCAATACCTAAGCCTTTTTTAGTCCTTCCTGAAAGTTTTGAAGCATTAAATAATTTAGAAGAAGAAGGTGTATTTGTCAAATATTCATCGTCACCAAGATTTGTACTTAACACACTATATGGCGATTGAATTCCTATTCTCCTCGAATAAAAGAGTCCCGACTTATTAAATAATTCTGTTCCTTCAGTGAAAAACTGTCTATTCTCGTTAAATTGAATCTCAAAAGGACTTAGATTTAAGACTTTATTATCAAACACAACTTGTCCGAAATCGGGAACCAAAGTCATGTCTAGTGTGAAAGCTTCATTCAAACCTAATTTTATATCCATTCCACCATTGAATGAGCCTAACCAATTACTTTGACCGGCGATATTTGAGGGGTAATGATCGGCATAAGCAGATAAATAGGGCATAAAAGCAAGTCTTAATGGCGGTTCAATGTCTTTAATATCAGTAGCAGCTCCACATTGAACAAGCCAATTGTCTAAATCAGGCTTTATTGGACTCCAAGTAGTTTCTTCTCTGTTGCGACTTATTTGTCGGTAAAAATTTATTCCCCAATTTTGAACCTCTACCTTAGGAAAGCGAAAAGCAGAGTAAGGAATACGCATTTCTACTTCCCAACCATTTTCAGTACGTTTTACCGCACTACTCCAAACCATATTTAATTCAACACTTTTGCCTGTGGCAGTTATTTTAGAATCATATTGAACTCCCATGCTACTTACCCCAAAAGAGAACCCATTCTGATCATCATTGTACGTATCTATTATTATTTGGAAATTATCGATGTTTGCATTAAAATCGTCTCTTTCACAAAGTACATTTGAAATGTGTTCAGCTTTGTCATGACAAACTGCTGAGACATAAAGCGCACTTTTGTCGTACATGATTTTTACTTGTGTCTGCTGTGTCGAAGCTACGCCAGGCTGCGGTTTGAATTGAGTAAAATCTTGTATAGTTTGAGCATTATTCCAATCTGATTCTATTATTTGACCGTCAATTAGGATTTTTTCATTCGTCGCAAAAGCAGCGATAGATTTCTGTCCAAAGGAATTGGACAGCCCGAAATAAAGAAATAACAAGACCGCTAAATTTTTCATCGCTCACAAAAATAATCCTAAAACCTTGTTGCCTTATAATAATTAGACAAACGGTAGAAATTAAATGTTAAATGAAAACTAGAGCTTTATTAAACGAATTTTTTGACTCTCAATTGAACTCAATTTCCCATAATAAACACCCGGTGAAAGATCTTTAAGACTTACAGTGAATTCTGAGGTATTAATTGTGATTTCTTTGATAGTTTTGCCCATTTCGTCCAACAAAATTAATTTTGATCCAATTAAACATTCATCAGAAACGATATTCAATAAGTCATTGAATGGATTCGGATACAACTTAATTCCTAAAATGAAATCGGTTTCAATAAGATTATTCGTATTGACCAAATAACAATCAGAAGTATCGATACAACCGTTTATACTTATTTCCACGGCATATTCGCCATTTACTAAAGCAAGATATGTTTGACCATTTTCTCCTGAAATAGGATCGTTGCTATTCAGACAATCTAACCATTGATATGTTGAGCCAGCCTGATCAGCCGTCAAAATATTTTGTGAAAGAGAAACAGCAATAGAAGGATTTTGAATAACTGTTACATTACTAGTAATAGAATTACTTGGACAACCATTTAACGTGTAAATAACGGAATAGATTGAATTGACAATTGGATTCACTAGAATATCTTGAGTTGTTTGTCCATTTGGTGACCAACTATATATTCCTCCAGGTAAAGATGGATTTGCAGAAAGAGTGGCAGATTCTCCGTTACAAATAGTGACATCATTCACACTAACAATAGGTGTTTCATTGACAATAACATTTCCTGATGAAAAAACATTTGGACAACCAGCTAAAGAATATGTTACAGTATATGAAGTTAAATTGACAGGACTAACGGATATTGTAGGGGTTATCTCTCCTCCAGGTGACCATAAAAAAGTTCCTCCACCTGTGGAAGGTGTTGCTGTTAGAATTGCTATGTTCCCTGAACAAATTGTAGAATTGTTTACTGAAATAGTAGGTGGTAAATCGATGTTGACAGTACCAGATACGGAATTTGAAGGACAGCCATTTAATGTGTAAACAACAGAATAAGTAGTATTAGAGGATGGACTTATTAGTATAGATTGACTTGTTTGTCCATCAGGAAACCATAAATATGTACCACCTGCAATTGATGGCGTTGCTGTTAAGGTCGTTGATCCTCCAAGGCAAATATTAGCATTATTCACTGTAATCGTGGCAGGTGATATTATTGAAACCGTACTCGGAATTGCAGAGCTAGAACATCCATTTAGAGTGTAAATAAGTGAATAATTTGTTGTAATGGATGGTGTTACTGAAATGGAAGCACTTGTTTCACCTCCTGGAGACCAAAGATATGAACCACCTAAAGTACTTGGTGTTCCAGTTAAAGTTGCAGTGTTTCCAGAACAAATAGATTCATTATTAACTGTCACAGATGGGGTAGGGTTGACAGTTACGGTACTATTCATTGGTATACTTGAACAACTGCCAATTGAATATGTAACAGTGTAAATTTGTGTCGAACTTGGATTAACAGTTATTGTTGGTGTTGTTTCATTTCCAGGATACCAAAGATATGTTCCTCCTCCTGCGGAAGGAGTAGCGCTTAAAACTGTTGATGAGCCTGAGCAAATTGTTGGACTATTGACGCTTACAGTTGGTGCGGCAGAATTAACTGTTACAGTTGACGTTGCACTAGTTACACCGCATCCCGCAGTGGTATATGAAACATTATATATAGTAGTTATCGATGGCGAAACGGTAATAGAAGATGTAGTAGCTCCTCCTGGTGACCAAAGATAGGTTCCTCCTGATGTCGATGGATTTGCCGTTAATACTGCACTTGAACCAGCGCAAATACTTGAATTATTAACCGATACTGATGAAGAGGAGGTGACAGTAATGTCTTGTGTAGTAGTATTGCATCCAATTGAATTACAGGCTTGTAATGTTACAGTGTAGTTCCCTGGTGTGTTGTAGCAAATTGGTGGTGGGTCCTGCATTGTATAACTTGTGATTGAACCTCCAGGAAAAGTCCAAAGCCAAGAAGTAGGGCCGTAAGTGCTTTCATCAGTAAAATTAAAACAACTTCCTGTACAAATAGATGTTTGTTCTGCGTTAATTGTTGCAACTGGCAAAGAAACAGGAGTTTCATACCATTGAGAAATATAATTCATGGGTCCACTTTCTGCAACTGTGTAAGCGCCACCAGCAAAGAAAATCCCATTCCAAACAGTTGCGGCTTTAACATATTCATCGATTCCTACACCATTGAACCCTAGCCCCATAGCACTCCATGTTGATGAAGTTGGATTCCATTTAGCAATTCTATTTGCAGATACACCTCCTGCATTATTAAAATAACCTCCAACAACAATGTTTCCGTTATATTCGTGAATTGCTCTCACATAATCATTTACACCTGTACCTAAAGGTGCCCATACTGAGCCATCATATACAGCTACACCTTTACAATTTGTATTGATAACACCGTCCAGATTTAACTCTGTAAAATGCCCACCCATATATAATTTACCATCGTATGGATTTACATATAATACACGTACAGTTGTATCAACGCCTCCTGTGATATCAACACCACTATTTCCGCCAACCCAAGCGGTACCACTCCATTTTACGAGCCCATCACAAGATGTACAGCCTGCTACATTCATAAAATCTCCACCTATCCAAAGCTCATTTTCAAATTCAACCATTGCACGGATGTCATTGTTAAAAGCATTGTTTGGTCCTATTTGTTCCCAGACCGTTCCTGTCCATCGTGCAATACGATTACAAGGTACTCCGTTTGATTGAGTGAAATCTCCGGCAACTACAAGGTCACCATCCCAGACTGTAATACATAATACATCATTATTGAATCCAGCACCTATATTAGTCCATTGAGCTCCATCCCACATTGCAATTCCATTACAATTAACACAAGGTTGAAACACATTCCAAAAGTCACCAACAACAACAAGATTTCCATTCCAAACAGTTCCTGCTCGAGCTACTAGTCCTACACCATCGCCAAGACATTCCCATGTTGCCCCATCCCATAATGCAACTCTTTTGCAAGGATTATTGAAGCTACCTAGGTCAACTAATTTACCATTCCAAGTTAGTAATCCATGACTTGAACTATTCGTGCCTCCACCTACATCTTGCCAGGATTGTGCATTACTCTTGAAATTAAATAAAAACAGTAGAAGTAAAAAAAATAAATTTTTCATGTTGATTTTTGTAGAGTAGAATTCGTCATTAAAAATAGGGAAAAATAAAGAATTCTCAAATTTTTAATCCAACAATACAGACGTCATCTATTTGAACAAGGTTGCCTTTCCAGTTTTCTGAGAAATTGTCTAATAATACCATTTACTTGTTCATTGTGTCTTTTTGAAATGAGAGATTTATTTTCAATTTCGATTCAATAATTTTAGTGGCCGAAATTGAAACAATAAATAGCTAAATGATTAAGAAAATTCCTTTTTTGCACATTTTTCAATTTCAATTATTCGTTTATGATTTCGTCAACCATTCGCGGTGAATAGGGTGAGCAATACTGATCAATAATTTGGCTCTTTCTTGCAATGATTTGCCATATAAATTAACTGCGCCATATTCTGTTACAACCCAATGAACATGTGCACGAGTTGTTACTACACCAGCCCCGTTTTTTAAAGTAGGGACTATTTTTGATTCTCCTTTATTTGTGATAGATGATAAAGCAATAATTGGTTTTCCTCCTTCGGATAAAGAAGCTCCACGAATAAAATCCATTTGACCACCAACTCCTGAGAAAATTTTTGTGCCAATTGAATCAGCACATACTTGACCACTTAAGTCAATTTCAATGGCACTGTTAATAGCAGTTACTTTTGGGTTTTTCTGAATAATTTCAACACTATTTACATAACCAAAATCAAGCATTTTAATCATTGGATTGTCATCCATAAAATCATATAGAGCCTTAGATCCAATTGCAAAAGATCCAACAATAAAGTTTCTGTGTTTTACTTTTTTAGAACCATTAATTACTCCAGATTTAATGAGCGGTAGAATTCCATCTGAAAACATTTCAGAATGAATTCCTAAATCTTTATGATTTCCGAGGCAAGATAAAACGGCATTTGGAATTGCACCAATACCCATCTGTAAAGTAGCGCCATCTTCAACTAATTCAGAAATATTTTTCCCTATTAAAAGTTCACTTTCTGTTAAAGGGTGACAAAATGATTCAGGTAAAGGCTCGTTGTGTTCTATCTTATAGTGAATTTTTGAAATATGTAAGAAACCATCTCCATGTGTGCGAGGGACAAATTTATTAATTTGAGCAATTATAATTTTCGCAGATTGAACGGCAGCTAATGATATATCTATCGATGTACCCAGTGAACAATAGCCATGAATGTCTGGCGTAGAAACAGAAATAACAGCAACATCTAATTGAATAACACCTGACCGAAACAAATAAGGTACTTCACTTAGAAAAACAGGGATATAACTCCCTCTGCCATTTTGAATGTTTTCACGAATATTTTGACCTACAAAAAAAGGTTTTACCTTAAAAGATTCAGACATTTCTTCGGACGAATAAGGTGCATTTCCCTCTGTGTGTATTGAATAAATACTGACATTTTTTAATTCGGCATGTCTATTTGAAATTGCGTTTACAAGTTTCGTTGGTGTTGCTGCAGCAGAATGGATAAAAACATTGTCGTTAGACTTAATACATTTTACGGCTTCTTCAGGACTCAAAATCATTGAAATTACTTTTTTTTAAATTTAGAAAAAATAACCCAAAACCATTAAACTAATAAGTTAAATATATCCAATAACATCATAAGTTTGATATCCCACAAACTCCTTTAATAGATGATTCCAATCGTCAAAATTACTTACAGATGGAATGCAATATTGATCCCAAAAGTATTTGCGATGTGGTCCAGTAAATAAGTCCGTGGAATATGTCTCGCATTTTAAACCAACTTTATCAAAACACCCTTTCGCACGTGCCATATGGGTGCCAGATGTGATTAATAAGAATTTTGTGAAATGAGGGTAAGACCGGTTTAATAATTTTTTTGTTTCAACAGCATTTTCAAAGGTATTACGTGATATTTCTTCAGTAATAATATCTTTTTCAGGAATACCCCAGCCAATTAAAACTTCTTTCATTTGTTTTGCTTCATGTAATCCTCTTTCTGAAATATATCCACTATCTCCAGTTATCAGTATTTTTTTGATTTTCCCTTTGTGATAAAGTGTCAGTGCTTGCCAGATTCTATCTCCACCTCTGCGAATACTAATAATGTTTAGATCAGTATTGTATTCTGCCATTCCAGTTAAAACAATTCCAACTTCAAAATTCTTTACTCCTGTAATTTTTTTTCCAGGTATTTCCCAAAGTCTACAGAACTCAGAGAATATAACAGTGTTCGAAAAGAAAAGAAAAAGAGATAAAGAAATCCATTTAAACCTTCTTCTCACAGTATCATTCTTCCAAAACAAAGCAAAGAATACCGAAGCTATAAACCAAGTAAATGGAGAGAATAGGAATAAGAGGGCTTTAGATAGGATAAAAAACATTGTGCAAAAATAACTTCTTTGTTTGCATTTAAATGAATTTTATGATTGGAATTCTGAAGAAGCATTAATTTTGTGCTTAAAATGATGAAATAATGGAGTGGCTTGAAGAAGTTTTTGGAATAAAATACACAGATGTGAATCAATTTTTAGTAAAAATTGGAACGAACTTACTTTTATGTATTATTATCTTGGTTGCTGGTTTTTGGTTGGCAAAAGTACTTTCCAAAGGACTGAGAAGAGTATTGCGAAAAAGTAATACAGATGAAGGTTTAGTGACATTCGCTACGAGTTTTATCTCAATGGTTTTGAAGATATTAGTTGTCGTTACTGCAATAAGCCAATTAGGCATTGAAATGACTTCTTTCGTAGCTTTGTTAGGAGCCGCTGGATTAGCAATTGGTATGGCGTTTTCTGGAACTCTTTCTAATTTTGCAGGAGGAATTATGATATTGGTTCTGAAGCCTTTTAGGGTTGGTGATTTAGTCTTTACTCAAGG
>JBEAUV010000027.1:0-20734 GCA_041161265.1 Bacteroidota bacterium
AAAAACGAATGATTTTTGTTTTTCATTAAGATCAAGTCTATGCTCTAAGTTCTATCAGCGCAGCGGTCTATGTTCTTAATAGAGCATGGAACATGGAGCGTCAATTAATACTAAAAATCAAAACTGATACACGTTTTAAAATCGAGCGATAGTCGGAGGGACATGGACATCTCGACTGTCGCTCGATGTTCGTCGAGATGCCCTCCCCCTTAATCCCCCTTTCGATAAACTCAAGGCATCGCTCCAAAGGGGGAGAATCCCACGAATCAATTCAATTTTTGGGATTTCTGAATACATCTTCAAAAAAACGAGAGATTTTAGTTATTTCCCGAAATCAAATCTATGCTCACTTCGGCAAGCTCAGTGCATCGCTATGTTCTAGGCTCTATGTTCTATTTTAAAAAAAAGGCACTATTTTTGCTTATTCCAAAATCAAAAAAATACAAAATGGGCTTTCTTTATGTTTTTTTAACATCTATTATTTTGTCTCTGACAGCTCAAAGTGATATTCCGTATACTACTATTGAAAAGGCTTTTGTCTCAAATGATGCTTCTCATATTGTTGCTTTAGGAAAAGATAAAATGCTCATTAATATTCTTGGAAAAGAAGGAGCTTACAGTCAATCACAAGCCAATCTAGTTTTAAAAGATTTTTTTACAAAAAAGCCAGGTACTACTTTTAAATTCATCTTTAAAGGAAAGGAAACCGCAGATGGTTCTTTTGCAATTGGTACCTATGAAAGTAAGGGGGAAAGTTATAGAGTCACTTTACATTTCAAAAAAATTGGATCCGATTTCAAAATTGAGAGCCTAAATATCGAAAAAGCATAGTCCTTTGTTGCGACTTACTAATTACAAGTTAAATAAGTTGCTAGTTCAATAAATTGCTAGTTGCTAGTTACAATATGATTGGGAATAAAACATATCGTACTGGTTCAAAAACGAGTAACTTGTAATTTGCAACTAATAACTCACAACTAATAACTAATAAGTTTCTACTTCCTATCTTTGTTACATGATAAATGAAATAATCGATAATGCATTGTTGGAAGATATTGGAGAAGGAGATCATTCTACGCTTTCATGTGTTCCAGAAAATGCTCAAGGCAAAGCTCACTTATTGATAAAAGAAGATGGTATTTTGGCTGGCGTTGAATTGGCACTGCTGATTTTTCATCGGTTTGATCCGTCGTTAGCAATCGAAGTTTTATTGAATGATGGCGCTTCTGTAAAAAAGGGTGATATTGCATTTTATGTTTCTGGGAGTTCTCGTTCAATTTTATCTACGGAAAGATTGGTGCTCAATTTCATGCAACGAATGAGTGGAATCGCAACTCAAACGAATGAAATTGTTTCTTTAATTAAAGGTTGTAATACGAAATTATTAGATACTCGAAAAACAACACCTGGTATCCGTTACATGGAAAAATGGGCTGTAAGAATTGGCGGTGGTTACAATCACCGATTCGCTTTGTATGATATGATTATGTTGAAGGACAATCATGTTGATTATGCAGGCGGAATAGTTCCAGCAATTCAAAGAGCAAATAAGTATATCAAAGACCACAAAAAAGATCTTAAAATCGAAATTGAGGTTCGCAATGAAACGGAGTTAAAGGAAGTTATATCAATTGGAGGGGTAGATAGAATTATGCTCGACAATTTCTCTCCCGAACAAATCTCAAAAGTATTACCACTGATTCCACCTCAATTCGAAACAGAAGCATCTGGCGGAATTACCATGGAAAACATTCGCGCTTTTGCCGAAACTGGAATACAATTTATATCTGTTGGAGCCCTTACTCATTCTGTTAAAAGTTTAGATATGAGTCTAAAAGCCACTTTTAGTTAATTACAAGTTATTAGTTGCTAATTGCTAGTTGCTAGTTACAAGTTATTAGTTGCTAGTTGCTAGTTGCTAATTGCTAGTTACAAGTTAAAATAGTTGCTAGTTATTAATTACAAATTACAAGAGTCAAGTTAACAGACCGAAATTATTAGAATAACAACTAGCAATTTGTAATTAGCAACTAATAACTCTTTTCAAAGATCATCATCCAACAAGTCGCTTTTCTCAGAATCACGCCCATCTATTTTAGGAGAATATATGAACGAAATGCCCACGATTGTCATTCCTCCAATAACAATATAAAAAGCATTAGGCCAATGCATGATCATAAAAGTAAGTCCTATGAAAATAATCAAGCTTCCCAACCAATAGAAAAAGTTAAAGTTGGCATCGTGTTTTCCAAATCGGAAAGACAGTAAATTGAGCAGAAGGGCTAAAGAACCTACAATTAAGAAAACTATTTTAGCGATGGATTTCGAAATAATATCCGCACCAATATTTGTAAAGAGCACAATCGCCATTAAAAAGGAAATTCCAAATAAAATAGCTGCAATACGTTTTAAGATCATGAAGTAAATATAGTAAAACCTATAACTGAATTGTAAAAATCGTTAAGATTTGTTTATTCCTAAAATAGTTAGATAATCTATTACTATTTTCACAGCGAATGAAGTATGTATTCTTCATTTTTTAAAACACATTCAAATGAGCATTAAACTTTTTTTCCTGGCTTTACTATTTTCTCAATTTACATTTTCTCAGAGTGAGTTAGATAAAGTAGTTAATGAATCATGTAACTGTATTTCATCGTCTAATATGGATATCATAGATTACGATAGTTATTTGCAATTAATCATGGAATGTGTTTCACCGTTAATTATCCAAAATTCAAAAGGATTAGCAAAAGAAATTGGTTTGTCAGAAAAAGATGAAATTGAAGCAATTGAAAAAATTGGAACTAAAGTAGGAGAGAGGCTAGTTGTTGAATGTGACAGATTTACTGAATTGACTTTTAAAGTTCTAGGCGATGATGAACAAATGATGGATGAGGTAATTGAAGAACTTCAAGAAGATGAAGCGGAAGATCTTATGATTGACCAAGGAAAAATTCTCTCAATTTCAAAAGATATACCCTGTCTCGTATCAGTTCTAAATTCTCAAAATGAAACGTTGAATTATTATTGGATTGAACCCATTAATATTAATGAACAGTTTATCACTAATCCAGAATCTTTGAAAGGTAAAAAAGTGAATATTGTTTATTACTTAGGTGAGATATATAATCCGAAAACAAAATCATACGAATCGAAGAAGGTTTTAACAGAATTAACTATTGAATAGATTTACAAATTAGTTCCAGATTTTAATGTAATGCATTTAGGAATGAACTCCGTGGATTTCAGCGAGAGAAAAATATAAACGGCAACGCTCAAGAAATGCAGCACTTTCGCTATTGAAGGCTCTGAATTCAATTTATGTAAACCTTTGGTTAATGAATTTTCTGACTTGTTGCCGGCAAACTTGATTTTTTGTACAAATGAATATCCAACAAGAAATCACTGTCTTCTTCAAGTTTATTTCCAATCACAACAATTGTTGCTCCAGCGTTATGACAATTTTGAATTTGTTCAATTGTCTTAATTCCACCGCCAATAATAATAGGAAGTCCCAAATGATTAATGCTCGCTATAATTTCCACTGGCACTGAATATTTAGCACCGCTTCCAGCATCTAGATAGACAAGTTTTTTGCCTTGTAATTTCCCGGCAATTACAGTATTCTTAACGATCGTGATTTTATCCCGCGGAATTGGTGTTGTTTGACTGACATAAGCAACAGAAGATTGGGTACCGCCATCAATTAATAAATAAGCAGTTGGAATAATTTCAAGATCCATTTCTATTAATTCGGCTGCCGATTCAATGTGGTGTCCAATAAGATAATCTGGATTTCTACCCGACAATAAGCTCAAATACAATAAACCATCAGCTTTAGGAGAGATTTGGCTCGCCGATCCTGGGAATATTATGAGAGGAATAGAAGAATGTTTCTTTATGAAATCAACCGTAACATTAAATTGTGCCCGTGTGACGGTACTGCCGCCAATAAAAAGAAAATCTATTCCTGCAAACGTCGCTTTTTTTAAAAGTTCTAACAGTAGTGGACCATTGTCCGATTTCTCAGGATCAATTAATATAGCAATTGCCTTTTGATTAGATTTTATAGTAGCTAGAATATTCATTGTGCTATTTTGCAAGAATCAGTATTGATACAAATAATTAAATCATTTCGAACAAAAGTACTTAATTCAACATGAATTTTTTCATTCGGGTGAATGATTGTGCCTGCCCAAATAGTATCATCAAGTTTTTGAATTAATAAATCTGATTTAAAAATGAGTTGTTTACGTCCAGCCAATTTATATAATACTTCTTTTAATGACCAAGCAGTCGTCATTTCTTGTTCAGAAGAAGTATCCAAAGACATAATTTCATCATTAGATAGAAATTTAGGAAATAACTTTTTCGCTTTATCACGCTGTGGTTCTAAATCTAAACCAATTTTAAAATTCTTTGACAATGCAATTCCTACAACCCCTTTTGCATGACTAATAGAAATAAATCCTTCGTTCTCTATATAAGGTGCTCCGTGCACATCATAATGAATGTGCTGAAAACCAAACAAACGATGACGTAAAATGCGCGTTGCAACAAATTCTCTTTGTCTATTAATATTAGTAAAAGAAAAAAAACGTTCCTTTTCTTGTTCAGTTAATTGTTCTAAAAAATCTGTCGGATTAAATTCTTTAAAGTACATTAAATGCACTTCACAATTTTTTAACTGTATGATTTCTTGAGTAAAGGTCACGGTTTAAAATTTTTACAAAAAAACAAATTTTTATTAACATTCAATAGACATGTATAAAATGATTGAAAATGAGACAAAAACTATTTTTTTAAAACATAAATGCAGCTAATTTTGTTAATGAAAGTTAATCTAATGTTATTTAATTTTATTTAACATTAGTGTATTGAAAATGATTTTTTCTATATTTACCAGCTTTCTTGCAACAAAATAGTTTGAAAATTAAACTGTGCTTATGTTACGAAAACTTAACTTGTTATTATTAGGTGTCTTATTAACAGCCACTTACGGATTATCCCAAACCGGAATGGGTAGTATTAATGGTACTGTAAAAGACGGTGACACTAAACAACCAGTAGCTTTTGCTAAAGTGGTATTATTCCAAGGTGGAAGTATCAGAGGTGGTGCCACAACGGATTTTGACGGAAAATTTCAGATTAGTTCCATAAATGCTGGTACTTATGACTTAGAGGTTAGAAATGAATCTGAAGGTTATCAGCCAACTGCATTAACTGGAGTTATAGTATCTTCTGATAATATAACTTTTTTAGATAATTTAACTATTGCTAAGGCAAAAGAAGCTAGAGAAATTCAAGAAGTTAAAATTGTTGCATATCGTGTTCCATTGATTGACCGTGATGGTGGTGCTTCAGGAGCAACGATCACAAGAGAAGATATCGCGCGTTTACCTGTTCGTTCAGCAGCTGGTGTAGCGTCTACTGTTGGTGGGGTGAATTCGAATGAAGGTTCTGGTGAGATTTCAGTACGTGGTTCACGTTCAGATGGAACATATTTCTATATAGATGGTATCAAAGTTCGTGGTTCTGCCAATCTTCCAAAATCTTCTATTGAAGAGGTGACAGTTATTACAGGTGGTATCCCAGCAAACTATGGTGATGCTACTGGAGGTATTATTTCTGTAACAACAAGAGGGCCATCTGCAAAATATTTTGGATCTATAGAAGGTGTTTCTTCTGGATTATACTTTAAAGGTAAAGATCCTGTTGGTTATGATGGAAAAGTATTTGGCTTAGATAAATTTGGATATAATCTTGTTGAGGGAATGTTCTCTGGTCCACTTTGGATGCAAAAAGATTCTTTAGGTAACAAAATTAAGCCACGTTTAGGATTTTTGATTTCTGCTAATCTTACAGATCAATTAGATAGTCGTCCATTGCAAGGCGGAAGTTATAGAATAACAAAAGAAGCACGTGATTCATTACTTGCATTCCCATTGCGTCCAACATCTACTGGTCAAGGTACTTTTTCTAATGCATCTTTCTTGAGACAATCTGATTTTGAAAAAACAGCTTGGAGAATGAATGCTAGAAATACTGTTGTTTCTGCTCAAGGTAAAATTGATGTTAATACAGGTCCAACAGTAAACTTAACATTTGGTGGATCGTTAAATTACAGTAAAGGAATGGCTTATGATTACACAGGCTCATTGTTAAACTTTGCGAATAATGGAGTTTCAAAATCATTGGATTGGAGAGTGTTTGGTCGTTTAACGCAACGTTTTATTAATGATACAGAAGGAACTGCTTCTAAATTAAAATCGTTTGTTTACTCTTTAATGTTGGATTTCACAAAAACTAAAAGTGACTATTACGATCCAATTCATAAATATGATTTGTTTAATTATGGTCACGTTGGAACATTTACGACATCTAGATCACCGAGTTACGAGTTTGATCAAACTAAGCAAACATACATTCATAATGGTTTTAGAGATAATGAAGTTGCATTTACGCCATCTGAAGCAAATTCAGCATTAGCTGCTATTACTACACAATACTATAGTATATATGATGGTCAAGTTGAGGGTAATTATGAGAACTTATTCCAAATTCAACAAGGTAATGCATTGAGAAATGGAGATGTACCTGGAGGTGTTTATGGACTTTGGAGTAACATTGGAGCACCATATAACGGTTTTGGGAAATCAGAAACAGATCAATTACGTGGTACAGGTTCTTTCGCAGTAAACGTTGGAGATCATTCAATTTCTTTTGGATTTGAATTAGAACAACGTTGGGATAGAGGTTGGTTCGCTAATGGTCCAACGGGAATTTGGGGTGTTGCTCGTCAATTAGCTAATTTCCATATTAGAGAATTAGATTTGAACAGCGGTACAATTTCAGATTCGGGTTCTTTCAAGGCAATTACTTATAATCGTTTAAATTCTGGATATGCGTATACTTCTGGAACAGGAGAATATGGTGGTCAAGAAAATAGTGATAATCAATCTTTCTTTGATTATAATTTGAGAAATTATTTGTTTGAACAAGGATTGATTTCAACTGGTGGAGCGGGTTCTGAATTCATTGATATTGATCAATATGACCCAGGGATTTATAGTTTCGACATGTTCTCACCAGACGAATTATTGAATAGTGGCAATTCATTTATTTCTTATTTTGGTTATGACCACACAGGTAAAAAAGTGGGTGGCCAAACAGATATCAACAAGTACTTTAATGAATTTGATGAAAATGGAAATTACAAAAGATTTGTTGGAGCATTTCAACCAACGTATATCTCAGGATATGTTATGGATAAGTTTGCTTTCAATGATTTAGTATTTAACGTTGGTGTGCGTGTGGATGTATTCGATGCGAATCAACCTGTATTGAAAGATCCATACTTATTCTACAATGCACGCACTGTTGCAGAAGCGAAAGAACTTTTAGCATCTGATGCATCTCAATATTCTTGGGTTATAATTCCTGAAGCTATTGGTGATGATTATACTGTTTATGTGAACGATTTTAACAATCCATCTGCTATCAATGGTTTCCGTGTTGGGAATAATTGGTATGATGCAAATGGTATTCAAGTTGAAAATCCAAAAGTAATTGAAGGAGCAACAGGAATACAACCATGGTTGTTAGACCCTTCACAAGAAACACCAAATGAAACAGCATTTGAAGATTTTAAAGCTGCCGTTAATGTGATGCCTCGTATTGCTTTTTCATTCCCTATTTCTGACGAAGCATCTTTCTTTGCTCATTATGATATCTTAACGAAACGTCCAACAACGGGAGCTCGTTTTGACCCATACGAATACCAATTCTTAACTTCAGGAACTAAAAGCAATTCAAATTTGAAACCAGAAACAACTGTTGATTATGAAATTGGTTTCCAACAAGTGTTGTCTAAAACATCGTCATTGAAGATTTCAGCTTTCTACAGAGAACAAAGAAATAATGTTCAGCTAATCAATGTATTTAATGCATATCCTCAAACGTATAGCACTTTTGGTAATCGTGATTTCGGTACAGTAAAAGGTATGACTATTTCTTATGACATGAGAAGAACTGGTAACATACGTATGACAGCTAACTATACTTTACAATTTGCTGATGGAACTGGTTCAGATGCAACTTCAGCTTCTAGTTTGGTAAATGCGGGACTTCCTAATTTGCGTTATACAGCGCCTTACAATTATGACCAACGTCATGCGTTTGCTATCACAATGGATTACCGTTATGGTGAAGGAGCGAATTATAATGGCCCAGTTATTAAAGGATTCAATTTACTTGAAAATACAGGTTTGAATATTGTTTCTAATATCTATTCTGGTTCGCCTTATTCTTCTCAAACGTTCATTACAGATGCCGCTATCGGAACGTTAACAGCTGGTCAAAATGGAACAATCAATGGATCACGTTTACCTTGGTCTTACCGTCTAGATCTTCAATTAGACAGAACGTTTAATTTAGAATTTGGTAAAGATGACGATAAGAAAAAGACAACATTCTTAAATGTTTATTTACGTGTAACGAATATGTTGAATCAACAAAATTTATTAAGTGTTTATAGAGCAACTGGTAACTGGGATGATGATGGATATTTAGCTGCTGCAGCTAACCAAGCTTCAATTCAAAATCAATTAGATGAGCAATCATTTAGAGATTATTATACAATGAAAATTCAAAATACCTTTAACATTAGTTCTCCAAGAACAATTCGTTTGGGTGTTAAGTTTGATTTTTAATTCATAATAGAAAATAATTATGACAAAGCAAATAATAACAATCGTATTAGGTGTATCAATTTTTTGGTCGAACAGCGCACTTTCGTATATCAATCCGAATGACAAGCCTGCAAAACCATCTACACAAGTGTTGAAAGGTGCAAACTGCTCGCCAGCAACAGCAAAACTGACTATGGAATTCAATGACGTGAAAGCATTGATTGAGCAAGGTGGAAGTATGTTCCAAAATAGAGCTGCAGTTGTAGCAAACTATGAGGTGCCAAAAGGAAGTGGTTTACATGTAATTTTTGCAGGTGCACTTTGGATGGGTGGAACGGACGTTAACGGACAGTTGAAATTAGCTGCGTTACGTTATCGTTCTGGAAATGATTTTTGGCCTGGTCCTTTAACAGTATCTCCGGGTTCTGGTAATTTTAATCCTTTATATCCTGCAGGAGACGATGTAATAAAAGATTTTGGAGAAGCAAATATTGATCCGGATCAATGTATTGCATACGATCAATTCTATACGATTCGTAAAGCGGAAATAGTGCGTTTTAATATTTGGTGGGAATGTACAAATGGAGTAACTACAGAAGGTTGTGAAGATATTTCTTCTCCTTCATCGGATGAATTGAATCGTATCTATGGATGGCCAGCACATGGTGATGTATCTAGAGGTCAAGATTATTTTTTAGCACCTTATTATGATAGAAATACTGACGGTGTTTATAATCCTTTAGATGGTGATCACCCTTGGTATGATGATATCTTAGGAAGAGATGATATTGAATGTGGTTTTGATAGAAGAATTTCATTATTTGGAGATGAGACACATTGGTGGGTATTCAATGATAAAGGAAATATCCATACAGAAACTCAAGGTGATCCAATTGGAATGGAGATTCGTGCGCAAGCTTTTGCTTTTGCAACGAGTGATGATGTGAATAGAATGACATTCTATAACTATGAGTTAATTAATCGTGGTACTCAGACTTTATATGATACTTATTTCTCACAATACTTAGATGCGGATATTGGTAATTTTAGTGATGATTATGCTGGATGTGATGTTTCTAGAGGATTAGGTTACATGTATAATGGTGATTTAGTCGATGAAACAAACGGTGGTAAACCTGGTTATGGCGAAAACCCTCCTGCATTAGGTTGTGACTTTTTTGAAGGACCATATCAAGATGCTGATGAAATAGATAACGTTGGTCCTTATATCGATGATGTGACGAATGCATTAGTGGTACCAACTGTTTTAGATGCTATCGCAGGAAACGGAATTGTATATAAAGGAATTGGAATAGGATATTCTGATGGTATTATTGATAATGAGCGTTTTGGTATGAGACGTTTTACTTATTATTCTTCTGGAGAAGCTTTCCCTCATACTGACCCTTCAAATGCTGCTCAATATTATAATTTTATGAGTGGTAGTTGGGCAAATAATTCAGAGATGTTCTTTGGAGGAATGGGGTATGATGGTTCGTCTGGTGTAACAACGATACCTTCTGATTATATGTTCCCAGGTGATTCAGATCCGTTGCAATGGTCGACTGGAGGAGTTGATGTTTCCGGATTATTTCCAAATGGTTGGGACGAAGCGACAAATTCAAATACTCCAGGTGATAGACGTTTTGTTCAGTCAGCAGGTCCATTTATTTTGAAGCCAGGTGCTGTAAATAACATTACTGTTGGATTAGTTTTCGGTAGAGGTTCTGATGGTGATTTATTTTCTTCTGTTGAAGCAATGAAAAGAGCAGATACAAAAGCACAAGCTTTATTTGATGCTTGCTTTAGAATCATTGATCCACCTGCAGCTCCAAAATTGACAATTCAAGAATTGGAAAATGAATTAATATTGATGATTGAAAATCCATCTTCTTCAAACAATTATAAAGAAGAATACGAGGAGTTAGATGAAATTAATATTACAGATCCAACAGTTGATAGATATTTTAGATTTGAAGGTTATCAAATCTTCCAAATGGCAAGTGTTGATGCTTCTGTTACAGATATTAACGATCCTAGTTTGGCACGTTTAGTAGCACAATGCGATGTTAAAAACGACGTGAGTAGAATCATTAATTTTGAGTTCGATGAGGCTTTAGGTTTTGCTGTACCTGTAGAAAAGGTAGATGGTGAGAATGACGGTATTCAGCATTCATTCCAGATTAAAGAAGATGCTTTTGCACAAGGTGTTAGAACTTTGGTAAATCACAAAACTTATTATTTTATTGCGATTGCATATGCATTTAATGAATTTAAAAAATATGTTCCTACTGATCCATTATTGTTAGATGGACAAAAATTACCATATATTTCATCTCGTTTGAGTTTTGACGGAACTGCAGTAAAAGCGGTTACTGGAATCCCACACAATACACGACCAGAATTAGCTGGTACTGATCAACGAGTTGGTTATGGTTCTACTCCTCGAATCACTCGTTTGGATGGACATGGTAATGGAAATAGATCGTTAGAATTTACAAGTTCTACTTTGAATCAGATTTTGAACTATGGTTACATGGAAAATCCAGAATATGAATATGGTGCTGGACCAATCAATGTGAAAGTAGTTGACCCATTGAATCTTGCTGATGGTTATTTTGAATGTAAATTCAATGATTACACACCTTCAAATTGGAATTCTGCAGATACTGCAAGTTGGACAATTTATCGTTATGACACTAAAGGTGGTTCAGTAATAGATTCTGTTAACTCTGAATCAACTATTGCAATGAACAATGAACAAATAATTCCAAGATGGGGAATTTCTGTTCAGATTAATCAAGAGAAATACTTGGGGACTGGAAGTCAATATGATAGAACTACATCATTGATTGATGCTACAGTTGATTTTGCCGATTCATCGAAAAGATGGTTAAGTTTTGTTCCAGATAACGATGCATTTTTCCCTACAAACTGGATACGTTCAGGAGACTATTCTCCAGGTACTGATCCAACTGGAGATCCTTATGATTGTTTGGAAGATGTTAGTCCATATTTAAATCCATGTAATTACAAGGATGAAGCTGGCCAAGATGATGAAAAGAAATTTTCTAAAATTTTAGGTGGTGGTATTGCTCCTCATAGATTAGTAGGTTATCAAAGTGATTTTATGCCAATGGCTTATTATAACACTTCGTCTCCAGGTACATCTAAAAATTATGCATCTATAAGTTTCTTGCCAAGTGTAAATATTATTATTACAAGCGATAAGTCGCTATGGACAAGGTGTCCGGTCATTGAACTAGGTAGAAATACTGCCCTTAATACAGGTGGTGGTATCCCAGGTGGTATGAGAAAAAGTCAAAGTGTCGACAAGAATGGTAATCCTGATGGAACAGGTGATGGAATGGGATGGTTCCCTGGTTATGCTGTAGATTTAGAATCAGGTGCACGTTTATACATGTCATTTGGTGAAAATTCTTTCTTAGGTGCTGAAAATGGATCAGATATGATGTGGAATCCTTCAGATCGTTATGTTGATGGTGTTTTTGATCCGCTTTTGGGAGGTGTTCAACCGGTTTATGTTTATAGTTATAACATTTCGACAATTAACAATTTTGGTGTTGGTTATGATTTCCCTGCTTATGATAAAAACCAAGCTGAATCGTTGTCTGGGAATCATTTATATCAAAAAATGTTAGAAGTTCAATCAACTAATACTGCAACAGCTTCAACTGCTAGAAGACAGGTTTACGGAAGTTTAACATGGATTGCTTATCCAATGTTATCTTCAGGTCAAACATTTAACTCTACTGATGTAACTATTAAATTGCGCGTCAATAAGGAATACAAGAACTTCGTTGGATCTGGTGAAAACGGAGGTAAACCAATGTATTCTTGGTCAATGGATGATATCTCAACTGCACAAGCAAGTCAAGATGATCGAGTGGATGCTCTTAAATTGATAAATGTTGTACCTAATCCTTATTATGCTTATTCTGAATATGAGCGAACTAGATTAGATACACGTGTTAAAATAACAAACTTACCTCAAAAATGTACAGTTAAAATCTATACTGTAAATGGTAAATTGGTTAGAACATTCAAAAAAGATAGTGAGATAACTTCTTTAGATTGGGATTTAAATAATAGTAAAGCAATACCTGTTGCAGGTGGTGTTTATCTAATACATGTTGAAGTGCCCGAAGTTGGAGAAGTGATTCTTAAATTCTTCGGAGGAATGAGACAAATTGACTTACAAGGTATTTAATCCAGTATTAAAACATTTGAAATGAAAAAATCAATTATAATCAATAAAAGTGCTCTTCTTTTTGGAGCTGTATTCTTAACAATGACTTCTTTCGCAGGAAATGAAGACAGAGTTGGTTCAGCTGGAGCAACACAATTATTAGTAAATCCTTGGGCGCGAAATGCTGCAATGGGTGATGCTGGTGTTGCATCCGCGAATGGACTGGAAGCTACCTTTTTGAATATTGCAGGATTAGCTGCTGCTGATAAGACACAATTAAAATTCAATTATAGTAATTGGATGGGTGGAGCTGGAATTTCGTTTAATAGTGCTGGAATTGCACAAAGAATTTCCGATTCTGATGTTATAGCTGTAAGTATTCAATCTATGAATTTTGGTGATATCGCAATTACTACAGTTGCAAATCCAGAAGGAAACATTGGTACTTTTTCGCCAAGAGCTACAATTTTTAATGTTGGATATGCTAGATCTTTTTCAGCATCAATTTCTGGAGGTATTAACTTCAAAATAATTTCTGAAAACATTTCTAACCTAAAGGCATCAGGAATGGCGATCGATGCAGGAATTAGATATGTTACTGGTGAGCGAGATCAAATCAAATTTGGTATTGCATTGAAAAATGTCGGTCCAACAATGAGATATAAAGGAGATGGTTTAACGCAGCAGGTAACATACAATTCAACTGCTATTGTTGCTTCATTAGACGAGCGTTCAGCAACGTTTGAAATGCCTTCATTACTTTCTATTGGTGGTTCTTATGATTTCATCATTAATGAAAACAACAAGTTAAATTTAGCTGCAACGTTTACTGCGAATTCATTTTCAAATGATCAATATCGTTTAGGATTGGATTATGCAATGACTGGTGAAAAAGTAGCGTTTAACTTAAGAGGTGGATTTGTTTACGAAAAGAATTTGTTTTCAGAAGAAAATAGATCCAATGCTTTAGTAGGTCCGACAGCTGGTTTTTCTGTTGATGCCTTAGTTGGAGAAAATAAAAGTGCTTTAGGAATTGAATACGGAATCAGATTCGCTGGTGTATTTGGAATTGTTCATACAATTGGTGCTACTATCAATTTGAAATAAAATTTAAATTTTATATATTTGTTAAACAAGAGAGTCCTATGGGCTCTCTTGTTTTTGTTTATTATAACGGATTAACTCAACAACAATGTCACAAATAAGTTATTATACAGCTGAAGGATTAAAGAAATTGAAAGATGAATTGCATGAAATGAAAACAGTGCAACGTCCTGCTATTTCTAATCAAATTGCTGAAGCTAGAGATAAGGGTGACTTATCTGAAAATGCGGAATACGATGCTGCCAAGGAAGCTCAGGGTCTTTTAGAAATGAAAATTGCTAAGTTAGATTCAATTGTAGCCTATGCGCGTGTAATTGATAATACGAACATAGATAATTCTAAAGTATTTATTCTTTCTAAAGTAAAAATTAAAAATATTGCTAACGGAATGGAAATGGAATACATGCTTGTTGCAGAGAATGAAGCAAGCTTGAAAGACAAGAAAATTTCAATCGATTCTCCAATAGGAAAAGGATTATTAGGTAAAAAGCAAGGTGAAATTGCTGACGTTCAAACCCCAAATGGAATTATGCAATTTGAAATAGTTGACATTTCAAGATAATGAGTTCGATATTCACTAAAATAGTTCTTGGTGAAATACCATGCTACAAAGTTGCCGAAGATGATAAGTTTTTGGCATTTTTGGATATTACCCCTATTAAAAGAGGACATGTTTTAGTAATTCCAAAGCAGGAAGTAGATTATATTTTTGATATTGATGATCATTTACTTTCTGAAATGATCATCTTTTCTAAAAAAGTGGCAGTCAAGATGAAAATGATTCTTCCATGTAAGAAAATTGGTGTTACTGTTATTGGCTTGGAAGTGCCACATGCTCATATTCACTTGGTACCAATGAATGTTTTAAATGATATGAATTTTGCTAATCCAAAGTTAAGCTTTGAAAAAACTGAATTTGAAGCATTAGCAAACCAAATATTTTTAGCCTAATTATTTTTTGGATTAATTATTGTCCATCAATGTTGAATACAATTTGTCTTACCTCGTGAAAGCAAAGATTTTATTAAAACTATTTAGCCTTTTTTTATTCCTTAACATTGGAATGAAAGCACTAGCTGTTGAACCTATTAACATTCTATTTATAGGAAATAGTTTCACGCATATGAACAGCATGCCTAAAATGTTTGACAGAATAGCTACATCAAACAAGCAAAAAGTTCATGTCGAAATGAGCGCAAAAAGCAATCATACATTCAAAATGCATTGCGAACGTCCTGAAATGTTTGATAAAATAAAATCAAGAAAGTGGGATTATGTTATCATCCAAGGTTTTAGTAGAGAATTAATTGATGATTACAACTATATAGATACTGCTTGCATGCCTTATTTTAATGAAATTGTCGATTCTATTTATTTGAGTAATCCTTGTACAAATATTCTACTATATGAAACTTGGGGTTATAAAAATGGCTTAAATGATAGTTTGCGTGTAATGACTTTTGACGCAATGACGGATTTCATTGAAAGAGGTTATAAATACTTGTCTGAATTGTACAATATACCAATAGTTCCAGTCGGCAAAGTATGGCAAGATGTCGCAAATAAACACAAAGGAATCAATTTGTACGCAGAGGATTTGGCTCACCCTAGTCAATATGGTTCTTACTTGGCAGCAACATCTTTTTATACGGCAATTTTCAAAAAGGAAGCAGATGACTCCTATACGGATGGATTAGATCCTGTGAAAGTTAAAGCCATTCATGCTTCAGCATATAAATATATATTGACGAATATTGATATGTATAAATTGAAAATGAATTCAATGTTTATCTCTAGTGAAAAATTGAAAAATGGTAATTTAAAGATTCGATGTAAACAGTACTTCCGTGATGCCGATTCTGTTCGATGGGATTTTGGAGATGGTAAATTCTCGAATTACAAATCATTGAGCCATGTTTATACCAAAGAAGGAACTTATTTGATCAAACTAACGGTTTATGATGAATGTGGTACAAGAGTTTTATTTAAAGAGGAAACTTTAAAGAAAATAAAGTTACCGCCTAAAACAACTACTCCTACGAAGCAATAAACAATCTATATTTCCTTGTTGTTGAACTTTTTCCTAACTGGAATAATAATATCTAAGACTTTATTCAAGAATTTTGTAAGTGGATCTATATAATAAATCATTACAACAAATAATGTAATAAAAAGTGCAGCACCAATGCCAGCTTCATATGGATTCAAAGGATTGTGAGACTTACTATAGAATGTTCCAATACCTATCCTAATAACTGCCCCATAAAGCAACATCATGTGAATAATAAAGATGGATAAAGTATTTTGACCAATACGTATAAATAGATTTTCTTTGATTTTTACTAACTTTTCAAAGGTTGCTAATATTCCAAGTACGATTAAAACCCATCCCAATGTTTCGAATAGCCAGTTTGCACGAACTAAATAATTCACATCTCCAGCAATACTTTTCACACAGAAATTGATAAAATGAAGTATTTCGGTTGAATAAAAAGTCAATGTTAAACCCATTGCAAATAGAAACATAGGAATATTCCATTTCGTTTTATTGATCCATTTTGAATGCAAAACAACGCCAATTCCAGCTCCAAAGAATGTATAACCTAAATTTGGTGCAAGGGGAAACAGTGAACGACTTGAAGGCGCATGAATCATGTTTTGAATAAAATTCGGCCAACCATAAGGCCATCCAACTTTTACTCCATCAACTTTAATTTCACTTAAAGGTGCATAAAGGCTAAAAATCACGCAGGATATGCCAAAATAATAAACCCATAAAGGAATAACCTTCGTTAACTTATACAAACCATAAACGAGTAATAATAGCAATAATCCGTATGCAATACATTGAAGAATGTGAAAGCTATTTGGATTCAATAAATACCCCCAAAAAAGCAATTCTAAAACGCGCTTAAAACCTTTTTTTACTCTGTCATTGCCGAGATATGGTTTATTGTCGGTTCCAAACAATAAATAAACGAAAATCATTCCAGTCATCGTTAGGAACATCGGAGACGTATATCCACGTATAATGTGCCAAATGTCATAAACCAAGAAATCAGGATTTACAAAATGTGGATCAGGGCTTCTGAATTGTTCACCCAACGTCAAATCAATGAAGTGACCTTCCAACATCAATAAAATTGCAAATGACCGAGCAATATCTATGAAATAAATACGAGGACGTTTTACAACTGGAAGGATAGATTCTTTTGACATTTATTAAATAATTGAAAACAAAGATACACAAATGTCAAGTTTCATCAAATGTTTTGTATTGATTGATTTAAAATCCTTCTCCATTAATCATCACACTAATTGCTTGTCGATATCCTTTAAAGTAAATAGTCACTGGAAAAGAAAATAATCCTTTAGGCAATGTTTTATTTGATTCAAAGATAAAAGGAACCGTTGTGTTTCCATTAATAACTTGAGGAATGGTGACTTTTACATAATCGTTGTCAATTTGAATTCGTTCAACTTCCAAAGCTGTATTTCCTTTGTTTTTAAACTGTAATGTTTTAGAAAATGTTGCTATTTGTGATGTTGCAGCCAAATCAATAAAACGTGGAGACAAATCTGTTATAAATAACAAGCTATCATCCTGGATGTAATCAACGCTTTGTATCTCTATTTTACGCTCAATCGCTGCAGCTCTAGAGTAAACGGAATTCTTTTGATCATGGAAATTATCACTCGTTAATTTGTTGGCCGTATATTCTCCAAAAGGAACTTGATTGAATAGAACTTTCCCACCATTGGGTGCTTTATTCATCAAATAAGGACGAAATACTCCGTTGTCATAAGCCATTAAATAATTGACCAATGAAGAAATTCGTCTTTTCGTCAAACTGACATTGTAATCCGTTTTTGCTAAAGGACTGGCAAAACCTTTAACTGTAATGTTTATTTTCGAACCTTTTTGCAATTCCTCGAGTAATAAATCACGGAATAAATACAAATCTTTTACACCTTGATCAACATATTCAATAAAGAAACTCTCAATGTCTTCCTTTGCTTCTTCCGATTTTTCACCACTCAATCCACTCGAATATTCTACCTGATATTTATCCAACATTGCACGGTATTCGCCATAACCATTGATGTAATTCACTTGCGTTAAGGTATCTCTTGACTTTGGATCAGGACAATCGTTGTGGAAATATAGTGTAACTGGCAAACGTTTGTTTAAATCAGCCAATGTTTCTTTAGGCGTTGGAATTTCAATTTTTATCGGAGGAAAAGTTGTGAAAATATCACTACAACATGTTGGATTCTTGCTGAACATCACACCAACCCTATTACTAGAAAAATAAGAAGTGTCACCACTTTTGAAATAGTATAAATCGTTCGCAGGAGAATTGTAAGGTAAACCAATATTTTGTGGTTCTTCAAATTGGGTTTGATAATGCACTTTAAAAATATCATACCCACCAAAACCATCTAACCAAGAGGAAGAAAAGTACAATGTATTGCTAGAATAATCCCACCAAGGACTCAAATCATTATCGAGCGAATTGATAGTTTTTACATTTTGTACTTTTGAAAATTGATTGCCATTTTTAATTGCTGAAAACCAAATATCCATTCCACCTTCTGTTCCTTCACGATCTGAAGAAAAGAAAAGTACTTCTTGTCCATTCAATTCACCAATACAAGGCATCGTTGTATTTGCACCTTCTTGGTTGATGATTTCACCTAAAGAATCAATTGATGACCATTTGCCATTATCGAAATTGGCAACCATAATTTTACACTTATAATTATATCCTTCATCAGCACATAAACTGAAATAGAACCGTGTTCCATCTTTAGAAAAAGTTCCATTGCCAGTATTTAACTTTTCCATCATTAAATCTTCAATTCTACTTGATTTTTCAAATTTTCCGTCTTTTAATTCTGATTGAAACAAACGTGTTTTATAGGTTGTGGAATAAACTTCTTCTGCTGTATTAATAGAATCAGCGCGGAGAGAAGAGAAAACCAAAACACCGTTGTAAAGATTGTGACCAAATTCTGAATCAAATGAATTGACAGTTTCCGGTAAGCGCAAATAATTTACGTTTGCTGTATCTTTAATTGCGGATTTCGCCCATAGACAAGATTCTAATTCGCGTTTAGATTTCAGATAGAGATAACTTTTTTTGTCTTTGAGGAATTTTTTTTTGGCTTTTTTGAAGGTTTCAAGGGCTTCATCATATTTGCCATTATGCTTTTGCATCAAGCCTAAATTGACAAGCGACATCGGATAAATTCCCCCTTGCTCTCTGTCATAAACTTTCGCGTAATAATATTCAGCTTTGCGATAATCTTTATAGGACTTCAGCGTTTCAGCATATTTCCATAAAGTAGTAACTGAATTGGAATCTAGTTCCATGGCTTTTTCGTACAATTCTACTGCATAATAATAATCACCTTTATTGTATTTTTCTTCCGCATGTTTCAAATAAGCACCCAATTTGGATTGCCCAAAAAGACTCGTGCTAGATGAAAGAAAAAGAAATACTATTAGATGAAATCTGGACATACGCGATGTGCAATTTTTTTAGGTTTAAAATGGTGCAGAATATAGCGGGTTGCAATTTCAAGTCCTCCTCTTAAATTACTGGCTGGAACTAATTTTGAAAAATTGACATCATAACTCAAGCCAACAAACCAATCTTGATAATCTAGTCCAATACTTATGTAAGAAGCATCTCTATTTCTATACCATAACCCAGCATACAAAGCACGATATTTGCCAGCTTTATCAACAAGCGTATATTTCACAGAAGAACCAAGGTTTATTTCTCTGTATTTCCCTTGAATAGAAATGTTGATTCCTGGAACTAAATCCCAATCAACATCCAATTTATACAGGCCTTTCGCAAAAATATTCATGCGGATATCTCGTGGAATTGTTTGGGTGTAAAATCCTTGATTTGGTCTGTTGATATTATAAAAGCCAATTCCAGTAGTAATTTTTTGCCGTTTGTTTTTGTAATATTCATAAACTGCTCCAACTCCGAAGGAAAGATTTGTTTTGCGATCTGTTTGATACAATTCATTCGTTGGAAGATTTGGATCAAAAAAAACGCCGTTGAATTGATTATCAAAATACAATTGATCCCAATTTATTTGTCGGTGATTCATTCCAATATTTAATCCTGGTCGAACACAATGCATTGAATCCTTCGTAAGTTTGATTAAATAGGAGGCGTTTCCTTGAATTTCTGTTGTTCGTAGATTGCCGTCACCAACTGCATCATGAAAAAACAATAAACCGAGTCCAACATTTTTTTTATTCGGAAGATGCATGTCTGCAGAAAAGGAGATAGTGCTAAACGGAACTGTTACACTTCGCCATTGATCTCTATAATTTGCAACAAAACGATAATCTCCGTTAAAATGTCCCGCGTTTCCAGGATTTTGAAAAATTGGAATGTCATTGAATTGGGACCAATGAATATCTTGACCAAAAGACAATGAAATCTTTAGTAAAATGAAAGTAAATAATAGTCCCGCAGTTCTCACTTATCAGCTTGATTGAAGGATGAAGATACAATTAAAATGTAAGAAAGAAAAATTCAATTGAATGGCTTTTTAGAATGCAATAAATCTGAAGGAATTTTTTACTTTTCTAAAAACACTAACAGCATAATAATTCCAAGTAAAAAAAGCAATAAATATAATTTTGGATCTTTAAATAAGGGACGCTTTCCACGTTTAGTGAGACGCTCATAATTAT
>JBEAUV010000028.1:0-20334 GCA_041161265.1 Bacteroidota bacterium
ACATATATACTAGAAGATACAAAGGCAAGAGACAAGAGACAAATGATGGTTAAATATTTTGTCTTCGGTTGAATTGATTTTAATTTTGATCCAATTATAAAATAAAGCGCAAATCCACTAATTGCACAGAAAACAGTAAAGAAATCAAGGTAATTTTTAATGTTAATTACAGCTGTTAAATCATTCCACGACAGGAAATAAATACTTGAATCTAATGGCATTTGCATCAGGATGAAATATTGACTTAAACCAAAATGAATCAATATTAATATCAAAGCAGCAACATGAAAAATCCAAACAGCGTATTTTTTCAAAATTAATGCAAAACCAAATTGAATTAGTGTAATTATAAACAGTGAGATGCAAATAAACCATAAATCAAAAAATAATCCTTGGAAAAAATAGCTGAAAGAGTAATTTATTTGTGCATTTGGGAATTGTATAAATTCTATAGTGCGAATTATCCAAATCAAAAGTACGGTGCTCAACCAAAAGGAAAATAACGGGCGAAAATGATTTTTTGATGGATTCATCTAAATAGTTGACGTTATTGGTGTTTAAAGAATTAAAATAAAATACGGTTATTCAAAATATTTCAGCTTAATTTGCTAAACAAATATAATGTTATTTATTTTTTTATGAGAAATGCTCTTTTGTTGGTTTTATTGCTTTTTGCTTTTAACTCGTTTAGTCAACTATTAGATGGAACATTAATGGATGAGGCGCGTAAAATGGTTTCCGTATCAACCTTCAAATTGATTGATAACAATGAAGGAGTTGCTTTTTATCAGCTTGCTGTAAATAGAAAAGGCGAAGTTACTTCAGCAACACTTTTGAGCGCTGGTACAACAATTGTTTCAACTCCTACACGAATGAAAATGAGAAATTATTTGATGACTCTAAAATTTGAAGAAGGAATGTATTATCCTGAATTTCATCATGTCCGAGTTAAAATAACAACGTCAAAGCTTTAGTTTTTCAAGATCATTAATGGATTGTAATTTGGATTAATCACAAAAAACCGAGTTGTAAACCACAGCGTATTTGGCTAAAATATTCTTTCGTTTTAATTTCAAAGTAGGCGTTAATTCTTCTCCATCTATACTAAATTCATTTTCTAAAAGGGCGAATTTTTTAATTTGTTCCCAATTTCCAAATCCTTTATTGAATCCATCAATTTCTTCTTGAATTTTTGCCAATACATAATTGTTTCTGGTAATAGAATGATTTGAACCATCTCCCAAATCGATGTTTTTGTGTTTTGCCCATTCCTTGATATATGCAAAGCTCGGAACTATAAAGGCTGCTGGGAATTTTTCACTTTCCCCAATGACCATTATTTGTTCGATGAAACGAGATTCCTTGAATTTGTTTTCCATCACTTGAGGAACAATATATTTCCCTCCAGAAGTTTTGAATATTTCTTTTTTACGATCCGTTATTTTTAGATATTTTCCTTCTTGAAACATGCCAATATCACCTGTGTGGAACCAACCTTCAGAATCAATTACTTCAGCCGTTAATTCAGGTAAATTGTAATATCCCAACATTACATTTGGACCTTTTACTAATATTTCACCATCTTCAGCAATCTGTACTTGAACATCATCTATTAATGCACCAACAGTTCCGATCCGAATTCCTTTTGAAAAACAATTTACAGAAACAACTGGGGATGTTTCAGTTAGTCCGTAACCTTCTAAAATTGGCATTCCTGCAGCTAAAAATATTCGTGCTAGTCGAGGTTGAAGTGCAGCACTCCCTGAAGCAATTGCTTTTACGTTTCCTCCTAATGCGGCTTGCCATTTTTTAAAAATCAACATTCTTGCTAAAGCTAATTTAAATTGATACCACAAACCTTTTCCAACTACATCGTATTCTTCTCCAACAGAAACCGCCCAAAAGAATAATTTGCGTTTGATTCCAGTTAACTCGTCGCCTTTGGCCATGATTTTATCAAAAACTTTTTCAATTAATCGTGGAACAGCTGTGAAAACATGAGGTTTTACTTCTCGAATATTGTCTCCAATGGTATCCATGGATTCGGCAAAATAGATAGAACAGCCCAAATGCATGTATAAGTAATGCAACATTCGTTCATAAATATGACAAACAGGTAAAAAACTCAAAACACGAGAATTATTATCAGCAGGTATTGCTTCAATGCAGCTTTCAACATTTGATAAAATATTGTGGTGAGAAAGCATAACACCCTTTGGATTACCTGTTGTGCCAGATGTATAAATGATTGTAACTAAATCGTGATTTTTTACGTGATTCATTTGTTCTTCAACCAATTTCATGTCGATTTCATTCGCTCTATTTTGAATTTTAGTCCAATTTGGGCAATCATCAATTAAATCAAACGTAAACAAATGTTCCAACGTTCTTACTTCACTTTTTATATGATCTATTTTTTGAAACAATTCATAATTGCTGACAACACATAACTTAACACCAGCATCGTTTAAAATGTATTTGTAATCATTTTCAGAAATATTTGGATACAATGGAACAACGATTGCTCCAACTTGCTGTATTGCTAAATCCATAATGTTCCACTCGTATCTGTTGTTTGAAACCAGTGCAACATTATCCCCTTTTTGAACGCCGAAAGCCATTAATCCACGAGCTACATCCATAGTTTGACTCAAAAAATCTTGAGTAGAGATACCAGTCCATTCTCCTTTTGTCTTAGTGACAAACATATTTGGATTTGGATATGTTTCTAATTGATAGTTTGGGATGTCAAATAATCTAGTCGAAGAAATCATAAATAGCGGAATTTATTTTTAAACGAATATATTAATAATAATTGCTTTTTAAAGCAAAAAGGAAAAATTGTGATTCCAAGAATCAAATTACTTGTTACTTCTTCCTTTTTTTGCACTTCCTTCTTCTTCCTTCTTAACTTTTACTTCCCAAAATAGAATAATTATAGGTAATTGAAAACCGACCAATATTCATTCATAACATGGTTTTGTTCGTTCTTGGAAATGAATTGGTAATTCACCTGTATATTTAATAAAATTACCCGTTATAGAAATCTATGAGGGTGTAACTTTTACCGTTCTCAAATTGTTTAACTGCTAATTGCAAACGAAAATTTTGAAAAGACACGAGTACAATAGTGTAATAACTGAACATAGCAATAAATTATATGGCTATGCGATGAAATTTCTCCGAAATACGGAGGATGCTCAAGATATTGTACAAGACGTTTTGGAGAAATTATGGATCAACCGAGATAAGATAATGGTTGAGAAAGCGAAGTCATGGATGTTTACATGTGCTCACAACGCGATGTTGAATTTAATAAACAAAAAGCAAAGATTACAGCTTCCTGGAAATGACAAAATGCCGGAGAAAGCTCAAAAAGGTGTGAATATGTTTGAATCTAACCAAGTTGTTGAAAGAGCTGTAAATATTTTGCCAACGATACAGAAGAGTATCATATTACTTCGTGATCTTGAAGGTTATTCTTACGACGAAATTGGAGAAATTTTAAATCTTTCCAGTTCTCAAGTCAAGGTTTATCTTTTCAGAGCAAGAAATAAAATTAAAAAGCAGTTAAAAGGTTTGACAGAATTGGTATG
Source organism: Bacteroidota bacterium (assembly GCA_041161265.1). Classification (GTDB taxonomy): domain Bacteria; phylum Bacteroidota; class Bacteroidia; order Flavobacteriales_D; family Crocinitomicaceae; genus M0103. Next base: position 3,597 of record JBEAUV010000028.1, read on the forward strand.
AGTAATCTTTCTTATTCAAATATTGATCGTTGGCTTTTTGAGCTTGTTGAAGGGAATTTATCTCCGGAACAAATTGCTCAATTAGAAGCGTTTCTTCTTCAGCATCCAGAATTAGATGTTGATAAAGATATGTGGGATTTAACAAAAGTTGAGTCACATGATTACGTTTATCCTCATCAACAAAAATTCATAAAAAGAAGACCTGTTGGAGTTTATATGTCCCTTGGATTTGCTTCAATTGCTGTTGTTATTAGTCTAGGATTCTTCAATTTTTATTCTTCACAACTTTTTGGAATAGAAATGAATAAACAGATAGTAGCTTCAACTTTTGATGCTGATAAGTCGTCTCACAATGCCTTTTCCGTAGAGAATAAAATTTCAAAATCCGATGCTCTAATGAGTTATTCAGAAGAGGGAAATAATCCTTTTGTTAGTCAAAATCAAAATTTCAAAACAGTTTTTACTGGAAACGAATTTAGGATTCAGAAAAGCATAAAAAATGATCTTACTGACCGAACTTTAGAATCAAATACGACTCGTATCAATCAAATTGCGAATTACGAAGTTCAAAAAATGAACAATGAGTTAAAAGAAAAAGAAATAGGATTGGCTTCTTTTGAAACTGAAAAAGCAAAAGAAATTCCATATACATCATCAAATGAAGAGTTTGTAAGTAAAACATTTTCATCTCAGAATAATGTTCGATTTGCAAAATCCGATTACAAAATGTCATTCGGAGCGAAATTGAACAAAATGGGACGCTCCATACAACGTATGATGGATAATCCAGTTGCATTAAAAAACACAAAAGATCCATATTATCATGTTCCTGGAATGCAAGCAATGGATGTTAATTTTGGTGCTGTTGGTACTTTGTTAGCCACTAGAGTTCAAACTGTTTCGAGGGCACAATGGCTAGGGGAGAATAATCAACAATTGATGAATCAGATTTCTGTAGATGGTTATTCTTATGGAATGCGTGGTGGATTAGGTTTTCAATTGAATCAAAATTATTACGGAAAAGGTGAAATAGTTAATTACAATGCTTCACTTATTTATTCTCCAAAATTTTCAATTGCCAGAAATGTTGTTTTAGAACCTTCGATAAGATTTAAAATGGGTAATAAGGCTATTAACACAGAATTAATTCAAACTGGAACAATGGTCGAATATGATAGAATGAATCAACAAGAATTTTATGGCAATGGTTCGGTTCCAATGGGGGAGAAATTATGGTACAAAGATTTAGGTTTAGGTTTAATGGTGAATACGAAGTGGTTTTATGTAGGCGTGCAACAAGACAATTTATTAAGACATTACGATAATATTTATTCAAGTGACATTGCAAACCCGAGACGAATTGGAAAACATTTTATTGCAACTATTGGAACGGATTACGAATCTAAAAAAGAGAACATAACGGTGTCGCCTTATGCTGTTTATCAGCAAAAAGAAGCGCTTTCAGAAGGATGGCTGGGAGTAAATGTTAAGTATCATTGGTTGACTCTTGGAGGTGCTATATCATCTAATCTGGAACCAGCAGCTTCAATTGGACTGAAATTCAATTATTTTATGATTGCTTATAATGCTGATTACACTTATTCTCAAAACCTCAATGGGGCACAATTATCCCATCAATTGACATTGCGTTTTTCATCTAAACCGAGTCGTATAGGACAACGACTTTTAAATCAATAACTATGAAAAAGATCCTCGGTATCATCTCAATTCTATTTGTTTTTGCAAATGTGCAAGCTCAAGATCCAACGTTTACCCAGTTTTATTCAAATCCACTCTATTTGAATCCAGCATTTGCAGGGTCATTTGGTTGTCCAAGATTTGCATTGAACTATCGTAATGAATGGCCACAGTTATCAGGGAATTATGTTACTTATAGTGCGTCCTATGATCAATATTTCAAAAATATTTCTGGTGGATTTGGTGTTTTAGCAACACATGACCAACAAGGACAAGGCACAATTAAGACTACAATGCTTGGTTTGGTTTATTCTTACCATTTGAATCTTGGTAGAAAATGGAAAATGATGTTTGGCGTTAGAGCATCATGGTATCAAAAATCATTAGATTGGGATAAATTGACTTTTGGAGATATGATTGATCCACGAAGAGGATTCATTTATGCTACAGGTGACGTTCCGAGAGGAGGTTCTCGTGGTTTCTTTGATGCGTCTGCTGGAACAGTAATTTTTAACAAACACTTTTTCGCTGGATTTGCTGCCCACCATTTAAATACGCCAAATGAATCCATGATTATTGGAAATTCACCAATGCCAATGCGTTTCACAGGTCACATGGGTGCTGAAATTCAATTGGGAGCAAAATCGAAATATTCGAATTCTACTTCGATTATGCCAAATGTAATCTATCAATATCAAAATGGATTTCAAGAATTAAGTGTTGGAACATATATTAAATATGGTTCTTTCAACGTTGGAGCATGGTATAGAAATAGAGATGCGTTTATCCTTACAATAGGAATCAATACTGGTAAGTTTAAATTAGGATATAGCTATGATGTAACTGTATCAAAATTGAATAACGGCGTTTCAGGTGGGTCACATGAAATCTCAATGGGAATTAATTTGAATTGTAAAAAGAAACCAATTTCGTTTAAAACGATTTCGTGTCCTTCTTTTTAAAATATGCCACTCTTAGTCTTCCTGGTTTTAAAGGGTGGTCTTGTTGCCTAGGTTACTACACCTAGTAAGTTTGTTGGAAAGGTTTACTCAGTTGAGTAAACCTTTTTTCCTTTTATAAATGTGTAAGATGAAAAATTAGCTTGAAATTCTTTAAGTGCAACAACTGGGTTTTCAAAGATTACAAAAGTTGCATCTTTTCCTTTTTCCAACGTTCCAATTTCGTTTTCTTGAAAGGATGCAAACGAAGCCCATATGGTCATTCCTTTGAGGCATTCTAACAGTGTTATGGATTCATTATTATAAAAACCTCCTGATGGAATATTATCAACATTCATTCTATTAACCGCGGCATGAATCGTTAAAAACGGATCGGTCAATTCAACCGGGAAATCTGTGCCAATGGCTAGCATTCCGTATTGATTTAACAAGGTTTTATAAGCATAAGCTCCCATCATTCTTTTGACTCCAATTCTATCTTCAGCCCATCTCTGATCACTAACCGCGTGAGTTGGTTGAACAGAAGGGAATACGCCATATTTGCCAAATAAAATGAAATCCTTTGGATCGACAACTTGAGCATGTTCAATCCGCCATCTGTGATCTCGGTTAGTTTCAAAAACACGTTGATAAATATCCAACAATATTTTATTCGTTGAATCACCAATTGCATGTGTGTTCATTTGATAGCCAATTTTCTCGCAAATTGATGCAATTCGTTTCATCTCATCGATACTTGTTGTTAATACCCCAAAATGAGTATGCTGATCCGAATAAGGTTGTTTCAATAAAGCTCCTCGAGAACCCAAAGCACCATCTCCCATTACTTTAAAACTTCTTATTAATAAATTCTTATAGGTATAAACACCGTTCTTTTTGGCAAAAGCAATGTTTTTGTCGCTGGACATTAACATCGCATACAAATTCAAATCAAAATCGTGTTTGTCTATCAATTCTTTGAATAAAGCGATATCTTCAAATTGGATTCCAGCTTCATGAACTCCTGTTATGCCATATTGAAAAAGTTCCGATTGAATTTCTCCAATTGCACTAATAATTTCATTTTTAGGGTAGGGAGGAATTAATGCGTAAATTGGATTCATGGCGTTATCTACCAATAACCCAGTACATTTCCCATCTTTCAAATGAATAATTCCACCCTCAATTTTAGTAGAAGGGTCAATTGAGGCAAGTTTCAACAAAGCATCATTTGCTAACAATGCATGACCATCAATTCGAGTAAGACAAATTGGAATTGTAGGAAATAATTTATTCAATTGCTCGTTCGTTGGAAAATCTTTTGAAGTCCATAAGGATTGATCCCAACCTCTTCCGATAATAAATTTACGGTTGTTTTTCTGTTGGTATTTTTCAACTCGAACCAATAATTCATCCATTGATTTACAACCAACCAAATCAACACTCAAGATTTGTTGAGCATACGATAAAATATGACCATGCGCATCTGTGAATCCTGGATAAACATCTTTTCCTCCAGCATCAATTTCTTCATTAGCGCTGTACCGATTGAGAATTTGTCTTTCTGGACCAACTTCCACAATTTTACCATCTTTAATTGCCATTGCTTCAGATACAACATTTGCGTCGTTCATGGTGTGAATCTTCGCATTGTGAACGATGAGGTCTACAGATTTCCCTTTGTAACAAGAATTTAGAATTAGGGTTAAAGTTAAAAAAAGAAAAAGCGATGCTCTGTGATGCACTGAGCTTGCCGAAGTAAGCTTGCCAAAGTGGAAAAATGAAAAAGTGAAGATGAATCTCATAATCTTTTAGTTTTGACAAAAATAATCAATAATCCCAAATCATAAATCCCGAATCTCTTTAGTATCTTTGCAACCAAATTCAAATTTTCATGGAGACTCCAAAAACATATGAGCCGTTAAAGGCAGAAGAGAAATGGTATGCACATTGGATGGAAAAAGGTTATTTTCATTCAGTACCAGATGATCGTGAGGCATACACAATTGTAATTCCTCCTCCGAATGTCACTGGTGTCTTACACATGGGCCATATGTTGAATAATACGATTCAAGATGTTTTAATTCGTCGTGCTCGTATGCTTGGAAAAAATGCATGTTGGGTTCCAGGAACTGACCATGCTTCCATTGCGACAGAGGCGAAGGTTGTTCAGAAATTGCGTCAAGAAGGAATTAAGAAATCTGATTTAACGCGTGATGAATTTTTGAAACATGCGTTCGAATGGAAAGATAAGCATGGTGGAATCATTTTAGAACAATTAAAAAAACTAGGCGCTTCTTGTGATTGGGAGCGTACAAGTTTCACAATGGATCCAGGTTATTCTGAATCTGTTTTGGATGTTTTTGTTGATTTGTATAAGAAAGGCAGAATATACCGTGGTGTAAGAATGGTAAACTGGGATCCAGAAGCGCTAACAGCTGTTTCTGATGAAGAGGTTTTACACAAAGAAGTAAATTCCAAGTTATTTTATGTTCGCTATAAAATTGCAGGGAGTGATGATCAATGGTTGACGATTGCGACAACGCGTCCTGAAACAATTTTAGGTGATTCGGCGATTTGTATCAACCCAAATGACAAACGATTTACGCATTTGCATGGTAAACAAGCGATTGTTCCAATATCAAACAGAACAATTCCAATCATTCAAGATGAGTATGTTGACATGGAATTTGGTACAGGTTGTTTGAAAGTTACTCCTGCTCATGATACCAACGATTACGATTTAGGAAAGAAACATTCACTTGAAACGATTGATATTTTCAATGATAATGGAACTCTGAACGAAAAAGGTTTGCATTATGATGGTTTGGATCGTTTTGAAGTACGAAAGCAAATTGAAAAAGAATTATACGATAAAGGTTATTTAGTAAAAACGGAAGATCACATCAATAAAATTGGTTTTTCTGAACGTACAAATGCCGTTATCGAACCAAAATTATCGCTGCAATGGTTTGTGGATATGAAGGAGTTGGCGCAACCAGCTTTGGAGAATGTAATGAATGGAAATATCAAATTTCATCCAGATAAATTCAAAAACACCTATAAACATTGGATGGATAACATTAAGGATTGGTGTATTTCACGTCAATTATGGTGGGGACATCAAATTCCAGCATGGTATTTTGGTGCAGGTTCTGAGGATTATGTTGTTGCGAAAACAGCTGAAGAAGCGATTCAATTGGCAACAGTTAAAGCAGGAAGAACAATTTCTATTTCTGAATTGAAACAAGATGAGGATGTTTTAGATACATGGTTCTCAAGTTGGTTATGGCCAATTTCTGTTTTTGACGGTTTAACAAATCCAGGAAATGAGGAGATAAAGTATTATTATCCAACAAATGATTTGGTAACAGCGCCTGAAATTATGTTTTTCTGGGTTGCACGAATGATCATTGCTGGTTATGAATACATGGGTGATATTCCGTTCAAGAATGTTTACTATACTGGAATTGTACGCGATAAATTAGGCCGTAAAATGTCTAAATCATTGGGTAATTCACCTGATCCAATCGAGTTGATTGAAAAGTATGGTGCTGATGGAGTGAGAATGGGTGTTTTAATTTCATCACCAGCAGGAAATGATTTACCATTTGATAGTTCTCAGTGTGAGCAAGGAAGAAATTTCACAAACAAAATTTGGAATGCTTATCGTTTAGTTAGCGCTTGGGATGTTAGAGAAATTGAGCAACCAAAATCTTCTATCAAAGCAATAGAATGGTTTGACGCTAAGTTTAACCAAGAGTTAGCAATCATAAATGACTTATTCGATAAATTCCGTATTTCAGAAGCATTAATGGCAATTTACAAATTGGTTTGGGATGATTTCTGTTCTTGGTATTTAGAAATGATTAAACCAGGTTATGAGCAACCAATTGATTCAAAAACAATTGAGGCGACGAAAGATTTCTTTGAGCAAATTTTGAAAGTTATTCAGCCTTTCACTCCATTTATTGCAGAGGAAATTTGGCATTTAATTCGTGAAAGAAAAGAGGGTAACGACATTATTATTGCTAAATGGCCGGAAGTTAAAGAAGTGAATCAAGCTGTTTTGGATTCATTTACGAAAGGTGAAGAAGTTATCATCAATATTCGTAATGTTCGTAAACAAAACAACATTGCTAACAAGGTGAAAATGGATTTATTCATTAAGAAAAATAATGAAATCGATTCTTCTTTTGATTCAGTTATTGTGAAAATGGGGAATCTTTCTTTATTAGAATATTCTGAAACGCCAATTTTAAATGCCAATTCATTCATCGTGAATTCAAACGAATATTATATTCCATTTGGGGATTCTATTGATATTGAAGCTGAAAAAGCTAAGTTGAAGGAAGAATTAGATTACACCAAAGGATTCTTGAATAGCGTTCAGAAGAAATTGCAGAATGAAAAATTCATGGTTGGAGCTCCGGATCAAGTTGTTGTGATTGAGCGCAAAAAAGAATCAGAAGCATTGAGTAAGATAGCTATTCTAGAAGAGAAAATTTCTTCTTTGAACTAAGCAAAATAATTTAGGATTTATTATTCGGGATTTGGAATTTGTTATTCTGAATCCCGTTTTTTTTTGTTTTAAACGGTGAAATCCAATACCGATAATTGATTGGAAGCTTGAAGATTCAATTGGTAATTTCCTTTTGAAAAATCATAAAGTTTCACGTCTAATTGATGATTTCCAGTTGCAAGTTCAATACTTCCAGAACGAAAAGCATCATTTTCAGATGTGCGAAAAACGTCTACAAATAGAATCAAAGATTCATGTGCTTTTATAAATACCCTGCTTTCTGGTGTTAATGGATTTGGGTAGATGAATGCGTCGAATTTTTTTTCTGAAGATCCTAAAACAGCTTCAATTGTGTTTCTTTCGATCTTTTGCGTAGGTTTATTGGCAGGATTTTGTTTGATCAATGTTAAGCCTAAATTGGGATGAACAAGTACATTATTTGTGGCTTTTAAAAAATTAACCGTATCCGTACTTGGTTGGATTAAGCCTGAAATCGCTATTGATCCCAAGGAAACAATGCAGATTTCCCAAGGACTTATTTTAAAATCAAAAGGGGAATAAGGAACCACGCCTGAAAGAGTAATTACCTCTTCATAAGGCAATTTTAAATAAGGAATGTCTCCAATTTTAATGGCAAGTGAATCTGGATCTTCGACCGTGCTTCCAAGCAACGTGACTTCAGTTTTTGTGGTATCACTTTCGAGTAAAACACTCGTTTCGGCATTTAATTTTGAAATCATTTCTTTAGAAAGCGTATTCTGACAACTGAACAAGGTGAAGCCAAAGACGGCTAATAAAGAGAAAATCCAAATTGCACGAAAAGTTTCTCTTTCATTTTTCCATTTAAAAAATTCGTCGTTGATTTGATTGAGCTGATAATTAGTGATATGGCCGCAAAGTCGTGGACTTTTGGAAAATTCGTCAATTAAAGTTTGCTTTATTTCGAAGGCTGTTTTATTGGTAAAATCGACAACTTCCAGTGCGCATTTCTGACAAAAAGCACCTTTTTCAGTTGTCGTCATTTTTGACCAATCTTCAGAACATGGTTCTTTTATTTCTATTGCCATTCTTTGATTTCGTTTAATTAAAAACGTTGATTCTTGTGATTGGTTGTGTGATGTAACTTCTAATATCTCAATAAAAAGCAACGTAACATTTTTTCTGCGTTTTCAAGCAATGAAAAATAATCAACTTTTAATTCTATTTTTTCTAAAAACTTATTTAGCCTTTCCAAGGAAATTGCAATACAATCGCTCGGTATAAAAGGCTTCGAATGCAAGTAAATTGAAAGTAAATTTGGCAGTTCTAACGTGAAAGATGGAACCTATCTTTGGATAATAAAGATGTGTTTTGTGAAAATTCAACATTTGAATAAAATGGCTATTTAAATGTTGTTAGGTAAAATAAAAAAAATTAATTTTTCTTGTAAAGCAATTTTTGAACACTACTTTTTGAGATAAAGTGGTAATTTCCTTTAGCTTTTTCAAAAACTTGTTGTCCCCATTTCAAATTTGCTGGGTCTTTAGACAAGGTAGTATAAATAGGCATAAGGAATTTTCTTCTGCCAACTTTCATCAAGAATTTCTCCATGTTTGGACGTATATCAGTATATCCACTATTGATCCCAAGAATAAACCATTCATTCATAATTTCGGAGTTCCCCCAATTTTTGAAATTTAAATTTTCGTCTAATTTTCGCATTAATGCAGGGTCAATTTTCTTCGGTAAACGACGGATAAATGCCATCCATTCTTGAGCTATATACTTATCTCTTGTTAATTGAATTACCTGCTTTTTCTTCTTTTTGCGTCCTTTCACCTTAATCCACTTGATTTCTTTTTTGAAGATATCCTCTCCAGCTGCAAAACGATCAGCTAATAATTGTACTTGTTCAAAACGTGGAGAAACAATTTTTAGGCAATTTTTTGGAAGACCTTCTTTGTAAATCCAATCATTTGTGTTGAATTTAAGCTTATTTGGATTTAATAAATTAACGTTCAAATAATCGACAAAAATTTCAGTATTGATTGTTTTGAATGCATACTTCTTGAAATAACTTTTTAAGAATCTATCAAATTTATCCCGTCCAATTTCTTTCTCTAATGTTTTTAAGAAAAAGGCACCTTTCGTGTATGCAATATCAGTCATTCCATCATCTGGGTTACGACCGATTAAATTCAGTTTTAATTGCGTGTCTTCCGGATGTTCGCCGACTGATATGTCAGCCATTTCAGCCTCCAATTCTTGAAACTCAATTAAAGATAACATGTCAGCGATTTCCTTTCCATAAAGTGATTCCATGATTCTACTTTCGAAGTAAACTGTAAATCCTTCATTTAGCCAGAAATCATCCCATGAACTATTTGTTACGAGATTTCCTGACCAAGAATGCGCAAGTTCGTGAGCGATTACAGAAACCAAACTTCTATCACCCGCTAAAATTGTTGGGTTTACAAATGTCAAACGAGGATTTTCCATTCCTCCAAACGGGAATGAATAGGGCAAAACTATTAAATCATATTGCTCCCATTGGTATTTGCCATATAAATTTTCTGCAGCGCGAATCATTTTAGATAAGTCACCAAATTCATACGCACAAGATTGAATCATTTCTGGTTCCGAATAAACACCGCAAGTTGGACCTAATTTTCTATAGTTTAAGTTTCCAACTGCCAATGCAATTAAATAGCACGGGATTGGCTGATTCATTTCGAATTCATAAATTCCTTCTTCGTTCTTTTTTGTAGGATTTTTAGCACTCATTACAGCCATTAAATCCTTTGGCACTTTCACTTTTGCAGAATAAGTTAAACGATTTGCAGGTGAATCTTGCAATGGAATCCATGAACGCGTTAGAATTGCTTCTCCTTGCGTGTACATGTATGGATGAATTTTTCCCGCAGTAAGTTCTGGACTTAACCAATCTAAAGCTTCTGTTTTGTCAGTCGTTTTGTAATAGATGTTGATGTATTTTGTGTCTTTCGTGATTTTAACCAATAATGGTTGTCCTAAAATCGAATCTTTATCCCAACGACCAATCATGAAATCAGTTTCTTTTTCTGCTCCTTTTCCTAAAGTTATTTTTTGAATGTCCAATGCTTTGATATCGAAAATAGCAGTATCTGCGCCAAAATTCTCCATTTCATGTCGAGCAACACCATAAACCGTTTTTTTCTCAAAATCAACATCTAAATCTAAATGTAAATGCTTTGTTCGAATTTGATTCGTATTAGCATAACTGTGGTTGTCTAAACTAGAATCAGCAATTATCTCAGTCGGACTTAGATTCTTTTTAAGAGGCTCGTCGCAACCATTTAATAAAAATATTGATAGAAATAAAAAAGGGATTAATTGGAGAAATTTCATTGGTTTTATTACAACAGTTTACACAAATTTAATTTTTATTCTTTGATTAGCAATTTTTGAATATATCTGAACTATCTCAAAGAGAGATTTAAATCTGTTTAAGTTTCAAAATGTAAAGCGTCGATAATCTAAAGCATTGATTTATATTAATTATGAATTATAAGTTTTTGAGAATTATATTATCCCCTTCACTCTCAACAATTCATCCAACGCTTCAATATCAGAATATAATACATCTCTTGCTTTACTTCCTTGGAAAGCGCCAATGATTCCCATTCCTTCTAATTGATCAACGATTCGACCTGCGCGGTTGTAACCCAATTTCAATTTACGTTGTAATAAACTGGCAGAACCTTGTTGATTGATGACAACTATTCGTGCTGCATCGGCAAACATTACGTCCAATTCATTCATATCGATATCACTTCCTCCATCGCCACCTTCACCAACATATTCAGGTAAAAGTAATGCCTCCGGATAAGCACGTTGATTTCCAATGAAACTACAAATCTCTTCCACTTCTGGTGTGTCAACAAATCCGCATTGTAATCGTTGAATGTCTTGACCAGTAGAAATAAGCATATCACCACGACCTATCAACTGATCTGCACCAGACGCATCTAAAATTGTACGTGAATCTATTTTCGATAATACTCTAAATGCAATTCTTGCAGGGAAGTTGGCTTTAATCATACCTGTAATAACGTTTACAGAAGGACGCTGTGTCGCTACGATTAAGTGAATTCCAATTGCTCTGGCTAATTGTGCAATACGTGCAATGGGATGTTCTACTTCTTTTCCAGCAGTCATGATTAAATCGGCGAATTCATCAATCAAGACGATGATGTAAGGCAAATATCGGTGTCCATTTTCTGGATTTAATTTACGCGCAATGAACTTTACGTTGTATTCTTTAATCGTTCTACAACCAGCATTTTTGAGCAATTCGTAACGGTCATCCATCTCAATGCAAAGCGAATTTAGCGTATTGACAACCTTTGAAACGTCTGTGATAATTGCCTCTTCTTCACCAGGAAGTTTTGCTAAGAAATGACGTTCTATCTTATTGAACAACGTTAATTCAACTTTCTTCGGGTCAATTAAAACAAACTTAACTTGTGCAGGATGTTTTTTGTAAAGAATGGAAATTAAAATCGCATTTAAACCAACTGATTTCCCTTGTCCTGTAGCACCTGCAACGAGAAGATGAGGCATTTTTGTAAGGTCAAAAACAAACGTTTCGTTCATGATCGTTTTACCCATAACAATTGGTAATTCGAAGTCAGAATTCTGGAATTTTTCAGATGCAATCAACGAACGCATGCTGACCATTTCCGGATTGGAATTTGGAACCTCGATTCCAATCGTACCTTTCCCAGGAATTGGAGCAATGATTCTGATTCCCAAAGCACTTAAACTTAAAGCGATATCATCTTCTAAGTTTTTAATTTTTGAAATTCGTACACCAGGAGCTGGAATTATTTCATACAATGTTACGGTTGGACCAACGGTAGCCTTGATTTTAGCAATGTCAATTTTATAATGCGAAAGTGTTTCAACAATCTTGTTTTTGTTGGCTTCAAGTTCTTGTTTGTTGACAGAAACACCATTTGTTCCGTAATCTTTTAAAAGATCGATTGAAGGAAGAACATAACTTGCTAAATCAAGCGTTGGATCATAATCGCCATATTCTTTACGCAATTTATTCAAATCGTCATCATTCAAAGATTCATCCGGTGCGGCAACTTCAACGGAGAAATCTTCTAAATTGATGTCGTTTGTGATTGTTGATTCTTCCGGCATGTCAATTTCAAAATCATCTTCCATTTCTGGTTCTGGATCGCGAACAGTAATAATTAGCTCAGAAGCATCAAAATCATCGTCTTCTTCGTCCTCGTCTTCTTCGTCAAAATGAATGGTTTCGGACACATAATCATTTTCAATTTCTTCGTCTTTGATGGTGTTAACAACCCTTAAATCATTCATTCCAGCAGATGAATGAATTGAATTCTCTTCTTGTGCATCGTTGTCTTTACTTCCGAAAAGTCGATCAAAAATCTTTCTGAAATTAGGATTGAAAAGAATGACGGAAACAATATATCCCAAAACACTGATGAAAATGATTGACCCAAAATTACCAAGAGAAACGGACAGCCATTGATTAATGTAAAATCCGAAAGAACCCCCTAGGTAATTCACAGCATTAGCGAAAAATCCAAGAAATAGAGAAGACCAAACAACGATTAAAAAAACGCGTGCATACGTTTTTTGAATAGGGACAAGTGTGATATTGAAAAGTACTTTGACGCCCGAAATAAACATAAGGAATGTGAAACCAAAAGAGGAAACGCCAAACCATCTAAAAATCATTAAATGGGATGTCCAAGCTCCAAATTTTCCCAGCCAGTTTTCAACTGGAACATCATCTTGTTCAAATAAAAATTCAAATAAACCTTTCCCTAAAACACGATCTTGGTCTTGAGTCCAAGTGAAAATGTAGGAAAGACAAGAAAGAAAGAGGTAAAACGAGAAAAGAATCAACAAGACACCAACAGTGGATTTGACTTTTTTCTTATCAAATCGATTCGATAATCCCTCAACAGGATTTTTAAATTTCGCTTTCTCTTTATCACTAGGAGCGGAAGTCTTAGCCTTTTTCGTTGGCTGAGTGACTTCTTCTACAATTGATTTTTCTTCTTTAGGTCTATATTCGTTTTCTGCCATTTCTTATGGAATATCCCACGAAGATAAGGATGATAAAGGCGTTACCGATTAAGGATGAATAGAACTATGCACAGTGCAGTGTTAGTTAAATGAAATAGAAATTACAAATTACAAATTACAATTCTATTCCTGTTTTATTTGTTGATTTTCCTGCTGTTCTTTATGAATCATCATCTCATCCACAAATTGATCAAATGTCACTTTTTTATAATCCGATGGAATACCGAAATAATCTTTTTCAACATCCATTCTGTCTATGGCGATTAATTCATACAAATAAGTTCCATCAACTGAAGAAATGTAGTATTTAACAGGTAATCCCGGGAAATTTTCTAAGGTATTTAGATACTTTGCGCTTAAGTTTTTGAAATATAGGAATTCCATCTCTTCAATGAAGTTAGCATGTTTAACCATCAATTTGTTTGCTTTCCATCCACAAATTTTAGTCCGACCGAATTTCTTTTTGTAGGTATAAGGAAATGTATCAACTTTTTCTGTGCTGTGATCTGTTTGAATAGCATAATTCGCAACAGGAGTATGTAACAACAAATACGATTTATTCAAAGCCATGTGTTTGATAACAACTTGCATTCCTAGTTGATCGGTCTCATTTTCTATTCTCAACAAAGTATCGTTTGTATAAATCACCATTTCTCTTACTGGGATCATTGTTTGAAGTCCAGTATCAACTATTTGAACGGAATAAGTCAATTTACCCACAAAACCTTCATGTTTTTGACCAAAAGTAATCGTTGAAACGAGCAATAAAAGTGAAAATAGAAAACGCATAATCTTATTTTAAGATTCGAAAGTAAGGAAGATTTCCATATTATAACTAATTATTAAAATAACGTAAATACATAAGTTCAGTTACTCAACTTATTTTGCTTTTTTGATTTCATTAAATATGCTAATTTTGCAGCACATTAGTATGTATGAAGAAAGAAATCACATTCATCGTTAATCGATCGGAAATAACAGCAGGAACAAGAGGTGCTTCTTTAGGCCCTGATGCAATTTTTACTGCCGCAAGAGCAAAAAATAGTACTTTTTTCAATGGGTTTGAAATGTTGGAGATACCAACGTATAACAACCTGTTGGACCAAGCTGTGAAACATCCTTTTGCAAAAAGAATTGAAGGGTTAATTAATATCTATTCAGCGTTAACCGACACAGTTTCAACTGAATTATTGAACGATAAATTTCCTTTCATTTTGGCGGGAGATCACGGTTCCGCTGGTGGAACAATTGCTGGAATTAAGAAAGCTTTCCCAGATAAAAGATTGGGAGTTATTTGGATCGACGCCCACGGTGATTTGCATACACCTTATACCACTCCTTCAGGCAATATGCATGGAATGCCTTTGAGCACTGTGATTGGAGATGATAATTTGGTTTGTAAAATAAACGATGTTCCTACGGAAACTGTAGCACTTTGGGAAAAACTAAAAAACATTGGTTTTGAAGGTGCTAAAGTAAAACCAGAGGATTTGATTTTTATGGCTGTTCGTGATGTTGAATCTCAAGAAGTAGCACTCATTGAAAGATTGAAAATCAAGAATTTCACTGTTGCCGAAATCAATGAGGCAGGAATTGAAACCGTCGTAGAAAAAGCGCTGGAACAATTAAATTCATGCGAGTTAATTTACATTTCCTTTGATGTAGATTCAATGGATCCAAAAGCAACATCATACGGAACGGGAACACCAGTTGAGAATGGAATTTTTCCAAATCAAGCTGAACAAATTTTGAATGGTTTATGTCAATCTCCAAAAGTTGTTTGCGTGGAATTCGTAGAGGTAAATCCGTGTTTGGATGAAAAGAAAAATAAAATGGGCGAAGTAGCTTTTGATTTAATTGAGAGTTTGGTCGAAACAATAAAGAAGTAAAATAGAATGGAACAAAATTTAAAGGAAATACTCTTAAAACATTCGAATGAATTGTTTGGTTTACAAGTAGAAGAGCAATTAATTCAATTTCAAAAAACCCGTAAAGAGGTGGAAGGAGATTTGACACTTGTAATTTTTCCTTTTGTAAAATTGCTAAGATGTTCACCGCTTGAAGCTGGAGATAAAATCGGTAAATTTCTAATGGAACAAAATAGTTCTATTCAAAAATATGAGGTTGTAAGTGGTTTCTTGAATTTTGTTATTTCACCTGAATTCTGGATTTCAAAATTGAATGAAATTCATCAAGAAGCAACTTATGGTTATGCAAGAGAAAATTCTAAACCATTAATTATGGTTGAATATTCGTCTCCAAACACGAATAAACCATTACATCTTGGCCATTTAAGAAATAACTTTTTAGGATATGCTGTTTCAGAAATATTGAAAGCGAATGGTCATTCTGTGATTAAGACACAAGTAATCAATGACCGTGGAATTCATATTTGCAAAAGCATGTTAGCATGGGAGAAATTTTCGCCGTTAAATGAAAAAGGGGAGAGAGAAACACCTCAAAACACTGGTTTAAAAGGTGATAAATTAGTTGGGAAGTATTATGTGATATTTGATCAACAATTCAATGCTGAAGCCAAAGCGATCATTGCTGGATGGGAATCGGGAGATTTTACTCATTTTTCAGAGGATATTAAAACTGAATTTAACCGACTAGAAGAAGCGAAAGCAGGAAAGGACGAAAAAGCAGTAAAAAGTTTGAATGAAAAAATCAAAGATCTTGCTAAAAATCAAACGACTTTGATGCGCGAAGCAAAAGACATGTTGATTAAGTGGGAAGCGCGTGATCCGCAAGTTTATTTATTGTGGACAACGATGAATAATTGGGTTTACGCAGGATTTGATGTTACATATAAAGCAATGGGCGTTGACTTTGATAAATTGTATTATGAGTCAGAAACGTTCTTACTTGGAAAAGATATTGTATTAGAAGGATTGAAAAAAGGTGTTTTCTTCAAAAAAGAAGATGGTTCCGTTTGGATTGATTTAACTGCTGATGGTTTGGATGAAAAACTTGTTTTACGTTCAGACGGAACAGCGGTTTATATGACACAAGATATTGGAACGGCAATTGACCGTTTTAACGATTATCCAGTATTAAACGGAATGATTTATACTGTTGGAAATGAGCAAGATTACCATTTTAAAGTACTGTTTTTGATTCTTGAAAAAATGGGATACGCTTGGGCAAAAAATTGTTCCCACCTTTCTTATGGTATGGTAGATTTACCAACAGGAAAAATGAAATCACGTGAAGGAACGGTTGTTGATGCGGATGATTTGATGCAAGAAGTTGTGGATAAAGCAACTGAAATGACAAGAGAACGTGGTCATTTGGAAGGGATGTCTGAAAATGAGAAAAATGACTTGTTCAATTTGATTGGAATGGGTGGCTTGAAATATTACCTATTGAAAGTTGATCCTAAAAAACGCATGATGTTTAATCCAGATGAATCGATCGAATTGAACGGAAATACAGGTCCTTTTATTCAATACACGCATGCTCGAATCAAATCGTTGTTGACAAAATC
>JBEAUV010000029.1:0-20058 GCA_041161265.1 Bacteroidota bacterium
TCCTTTGGCAATGCGTCTTGGAATCCCTTTTATTTTAATTAGGAAAGAAGGAAAACTTCCATATAAGAAGGTAAGTTATGCATATGAATTAGAATATGGACAAGCCACAATTGAGATGCATACAGACGCAATTACTGTAGGACAGAGAATTCTTATTCACGATGACTTGTTGGCTACAGGTGGCTCAGCTGGAGCATGTGCCGCACTTATTGAAAAATGTGGAGGGAAAGTAGTTGGGTTTAATTTTCTTGTTTCATTGGATTTTTTAAATGGAGGAGAAAAACTAAAACCATATTGCGACAATATTATTAATTTAGTACGCTTTTAAGAAAAACAACAACTTTTAAACACTAATAAATCAAACTTTACAATGAATTTTGAATTGAATGAAAATCAGAAGATGATTACGCAAATGGTGCGTGATTTTGCGGAGAAGGAAATTAAGCCTAACATGAAAAAATGGGACGATGAGGAAATATTCCCTATTGAAACCATGAAAAAAATGGGTGATTTAGGTCTCTTGGGGATCTATCTTCCAGAAGAATATGGTGGTTCTGGTTTTAGCTATTTAGAATATTCAACAGCTTTAATGGAATTAGGTAAGGTTTGTGGTGGGATAGGATTGAGTGTTGCTGCTCATAATTCATTATGTACTGGGCATATTTATTACCATGGAACTGCTGATCAAAAGAAAAAATATTTACCAAAATTAGCAAGTGGTGAATTCATCGGTGCTTGGGGATTAACCGAACCAAATACAGGTTCAGATGCTATGCGAATGAAAACGGTTGCTAAAAAAGACGGTGATCATTGGGTTATTAATGGTGCTAAGAATTGGATAACACATGGTCTGTCAGGTGATGTTGCTGTTGTTCTTGTTAGAACAGGAGAATTATTGGATAGCAATGGAATAACAGCATTTATTATTGAAAAGGGAACACCTGGATTTTCAGCCGTTAAAATTGGTGATAAGTTTGGTGTAAGAGCAAGTGAAACAGCTGAGTTGATTTTTGACAATGTTCGAGTACATGAAAGTCAAGTAATAGGAGAAGTTGGGCAAGGGTTTAAGCAAGCTATGCAAATATTGGATGGCGGAAGAATTTCAATTGCAGCATTAAGTTGTGGCGTTGCAAGAGGAGCATATGAGGCTGCTGTGAAATATTCAAAGGAAAGAGAGCAGTTTGGGCAACCAATTTCACATTTTCAGGCAATTGCTTTTAAATTGGCTGATATGGCAACAGAAGTTGAAGCCGCAGAATTATTGACTTTTCAAGCTGCTGATCTCAAAAATAGAAAACAAAACTTAACCAAACAAGGGGCTTTTGCTAAGTATTTTGCCAGTGAAGTAGCTGTGAAGTGTGGTAATGAAGCAATGCAAATTATGGGAGGTTATGGATACACAAAAGAATATCCTGCTGAGAAGTTTTTACGTGACGCTCGTTTAATGACTATTGGTGAAGGAACATCCGAAATACAGAAAGTTGTAATTTCTAGAGAAATTTTAAAATAGTTATTGTGAATAAATATTTTATATATATATTTGCAACCCAATAAAGAAAAATTTAATATTCAAAATATGTTAATTATCCCAGTAAAAGAAGGCGAAAACATCGAAAGAGCTCTTAAGAAGTATAAGAAAAAATATGACAAAACAAATGTCATGAAAGAATTACGCCGTCGTAAAGAGTTTGTAAAGCCATCGATTATCAATCGTCAGGGAAATATTAAAGCAGCTTATATTCAAAGATTACGATCTGCAGAAATGTAGTAACTATTTTTCAAAAAATACGTTAAGGAGCCTATGGCTCCTTTTTTTGTGCTAGAAAAATTTGTAAACTATCTTCAGGTTGAAAAGCGTTACTCAGATCATACTGTAATTGCTTATAATAATGATGTGTTGCAATTTATCGAGTTTTCTGAAATTCAAACGGTGGATGATTTTAAAGAAATTCGATCTAATTTAGTCAGGTCTTGGATGGTAAGCTTAATTGAAAATCTCATTGAAAACAAATCAGTGAATAGGAAATTGTCTTCTCTAAGAACTTTTTTTAAATGGATGAAGAAGGAGCATTATATCGAAACAAATCCTTTGTTGAAAATTACTGGCCCCAAGCAAACAAAAAGACTTCCCTCATTTGCCAAGGAATCGGAATTGTCAGTAGAGAAAACAGAAGAATTCTTTAATCAAGATTATGAAGGAATAAGAGATAGATTAATGGTTGAGTTTTTTTATCAAACTGGAATTCGTTTAAGTGAATTAATTAATCTAAAGGATATAGATATTCAATATGACAGTATAAAGGTCTTAGGGAAACGAAACAAAGAAAGGATAATTCCTATTTCAAGTGAATTGTTTGAATTAGTATGTGCGTATAGAAATGCTAAGAAAGAATTATCTCTTGAGTCCATTAATTTTTTTGTGTTAATTAATGGTAAGAATCTCTATCCTAAATTTGTTTATAGAAAAATAAATATATACCTTGGTAATGCAACGAGTTTAGATAAGTGCAGTCCGCATGTATTAAGGCATACATTCGCAACACACATGTTGAATAATGGCGCTGGATTAGAAACATTAAAAGACATTTTAGGACATGCGAATTTATCGGCAACGCAGATATACACGCACAACTCTTTTGCAAAGCTTACCAATATTTATTCACAAGCCCATCCTAGAGGGCGTAAAACTAATTAATCATGGAAGTACAAGTGCACGCAATTCATTTCACAGCAGATCAGAAGTTGATTGATTTCATCGAAGAAAAAGTAAGTAAACTTGAACTGTTTTTTGATAATATCATAGCATGTGAAGTGTATCTCAAGCTAGATAAAAATCAGGAAAAAGAAAATAAGATTTCAGAAGTGAAACTTTTGATACCAGGAAAGACATTAATAGCAAAAAAACAATGCAAATCATTCGAAGAAGCAACTGACTTAGCATCTGAGGCTTTAAGGAAGCAGGTGAAAAAACACAAAGAGAAAGTTGTGTAAACTCTAAATAATCAAAGGAATAGGAGTCAGTTTTAAACTGCTCCTATTTTTTTTTGAAAAAAAAAGTAAAAATGCATTGTTATCACGGAATTCTTTCCTAGATTTGCAAACCCAAAAAGGGAGAAACACTTTAATTAGTTCTTTCAATTATTGAAAATACCAACAATGCGCCGATGTAGCTCAGCTGGCTAGAGCAGCTGATTTGTAATCAGCAGGTCGGGGGTTCGAGTCCCTCTATCGGCTCAAAAGTGTTGGGGAGATACTCAAGTGGCTAACGAGGACAGACTGTAAATCTGTTGGGCAACCTTCGAAGGTTCGAATCCTTCTCTCCCCACAGATAATTTTTTAAGCGGGAGTAGCTCAGTTGGTAGAGCGTCAGCCTTCCAAGCTGAGGGTCGCGAGTTCGAGTCTCGTCTCCCGCTCAATTTTTGAAAGAAGAAGCCGGTGTAGCTCAGGGGTAGAGTGCTTCCTTGGTAAGGAAGAGGTCACGAGTTCAATTCTCGTCATTGGCTCTGAAAGATTTGTTTCACTCAAATATGGGTGAAATTTTGTATATTATAAAAGTTTGATTTTTTATTAACTAAGTAACAAATATAACAATGGCTAAGGAAAATTTTGATCGTTCCAAACCACACGTGAATATCGGGACTATTGGTCACGTAGATCACGGTAAAACTACATTAACAGCTGCAATCTCTAGCGTTTTGGCGTCTAAAGGATTGGCTAAAATGAGAGATTTCTCTTCTATCGACAATGCGCCGGAAGAAAAAGAACGTGGTATTACAATTAATACTTCACATATTGAGTATGAAACTCTTAACCGTCACTATGCGCACGTTGACTGTCCAGGTCACGCGGATTACGTAAAGAATATGGTTACGGGAGCTGCCCAAATGGATGGAGCTATTATAGTAGTTGCTGCAACTGATGGTCCAATGCCACAGACTCGTGAGCATATCCTTCTTGGTCGCCAAGTAGGTGTTCCTCGTTTAGTTGTATTCATGAATAAAGTGGATATGGTAGATGATGAAGAGTTATTAGAGTTAGTTGAAATGGAAATCCGTGAATTGCTTTCTTTCTATAACTATGATGGTGATAATGCTCCTGTTATTCAAGGTTCAGCACTTGGTGCATTGAACGGTGAGCCACAGTGGGTTGCTAAAATCGATGAGTTGATGGATGCAGTTGATACGTATATCGAATTGCCACCACGTGAAGTTGATAAGCCTTTCTTGATGCCAGTTGAAGATGTATTTACAATTACAGGTCGTGGAACTGTTGCTACAGGTCGTATCGAAACAGGTGTAATTAACTCTGGAGAAGGAGTTGATATTCTTGGAATGGGTGACGTTAAATTGGCTTCAGTTGTTACTGGAGTTGAGATGTTCCGTAAGATCCTAGATAGAGGTGAAGCTGGTGACAACGTTGGTCTTTTATTACGTGGTATTGATAAGTCTCAAATTAAGCGTGGAATGGTAATCTGTAAGCCAGGTTCAACTACTCCTCATACTGAGTTTAAGGCTGAAATCTACGTTTTGAAAAAAGAAGAAGGTGGTCGTCATACTCCATTCCATAACAAATATCGCCCACAATTTTATTTCCGTACAACAGATGTTACTGGTGAGATTTTCTTAACAGACGGACGTGAAATGGTTATGCCAGGAGATAACGTTACAATTACTGTTAAGTTGATTGTTCCAGTAGCAATGGACAAAGGTTTACGTTTCGCTATCCGTGAAGGTGGTAGAACTGTAGGTGCTGGTCAAGTTACTGAAATCATCGCTTAATTTTAAGCAACAAATAAATTTTAAAGGGGAGTTCGCTCCCCTTTTTATACGGGTGTAGCTCAGCTGGTAGAGTAGTGGTTTCCAAAACCATTGGTCGTGGGTTCGATCCCTACCGCCCGTGCAAAAACAAAGAAAGTGTCAA
Source organism: Bacteroidota bacterium (assembly GCA_041161265.1). GTDB lineage: Bacteria > Bacteroidota > Bacteroidia > Flavobacteriales_D > Crocinitomicaceae > M0103. Next base: position 4,921 of record JBEAUV010000029.1, read on the forward strand.
AAATAAAAGAATATTTTAGCGAAACAATAACCGAAATGGTTCATCATGTTTCTTGGCCAACTTGGAAAGAATTGCAAAGCAATACAATTATTGTTATGGTAGCTTCTGTTATTATATCACTACTCATTTTTGTTATGGATTTCGGATTTGGTATTACAGGAGATTCTAAATCTGTTTGGAAAGGTGCTATGGGATTTTTATACGGAATGTTTTAATTAGTGCTTCATGGGAGAGATTAAAAAACGTTGGTACGTAGTAAGAGCTGTAAGTGGCAAAGAGAAAAAAGTGAAGGAATATTTGGATCTTGAAATTACTCGATTAAAATTGAATGATTTTGTAGATCAGGTATTAATTCCAACTGAAAAAGTATTTCAAATTAGAAATGGAAAGAAAGTAAGTAAAGAAAAAGCTTACCTGCCTGGTTATGTTCTTATTGAAGCTGCTTTGGTAGGTGAGGTGCCTCACGTAATAAAAAGTATTCCAAACGTAATCGGATTTTTAGGCACTGTTAAAGGAGGTGAACCTGTTCCAATGCGTTTGTCTGAAGTTAATCGTATTCTTGGAAAAGTTGACGAATTATCTGCTTCAGAAGAAGAAATGAGAATTCCATTTATTATTGGTGAATCAGTTAAAGTAATTGATGGACCATTTAATAATTTCAGTGGTGTTGTTGACGAAATCAACGAAGACAAAAAGAAGCTGAAAGTTATGGTAAAAATATTTGGTAGAAAGAACTTGCTAGAGCTAAGCTATATGCAAGTTGAAAAAGAAGTTTAATTTTTTATAAACCGTAGAAGTGAGGAAAGCGATTAAAGCTTCCCGTAAGTACTCATGCTTGACTACATAATTTTAATTACAAATGGCTAAAGAAGTAGCAGCGTTGATCAAATTACAGATCAAAGGTGGTGCAGCCAATCCAGCTCCTCCAGTTGGTCCCGCACTTGGTGCAAAAGGGGTCAACATTATGGAATTTTGCAAGCAGTTTAATGCACGTACGCAAGATCGTCCTGGAAAGGTAACACCAGTAGTTATCACTGTATATGGTGATAAATCATTTGATTTTGTATTAAAAACTCCACCGGCAGCAGTTCAAATTATTGAACATACGAAGATCAAAAAAGGATCATCAGAATCTAACAAATTGAAAGTTGGTTCTATATCTTGGGATCAAGTACGAACAATTGCTGAAGATAAATTACCGGATCTTAATTGTTATACAGTAGATGCTGCCATGTCAATGGTAGCTGGTACAGCAAGAAGTATGGGAGTTGTAGTTAAAGGGGGTGTAGCACCTAAATCCAAATAATTGTTTGTGTTATGAGAGTATCTAAAAAAAGAAAAGAGATTTTAGCGAAATTTGATTTGGCTAAGTCTTACTCCTTGACAGAAGCATGTGATTTGGTGAAGAGTGTTTCAACAACCAAATTCGATGCCTCTGTTGATATCTGTGTTCGTTTGGGGGTTGATCCTCGTAAAGCGAATCAAATGGTTAGAGGAACTGTGGCTTTGCCTCACGGAACTGGAAAAGATGTACGCGTATTAGTTTTGTGTACACCTGACAAAGAAGCTGAAGCAAAAGCATCAGGAGCTGATCATGTAGGTCTTGACGATTACATTGAGAAAATCAAAGGTGGGTGGACTGATATCGATGTCATTATTACAATGCCTTCTGTTATGGGTAAAGTTGGTGCCTTAGGTCGTATTTTAGGACCTAGAGGTTTAATGCCAAATCCAAAAACAGGGACTGTAACAATGGAAGTAGGTAAGGCAGTTGAAGAAGTGAAAGCTGGTAAAATTGATTTCAAAGTTGATAAATATGGTATTATCCATTCTTCAGTTGGAAAAGTTAGTTTTGAAGGTGGAAAAATTCGTGAGAATTCTTTCGAATTAATCCAAACACTGATCAAATTAAAACCATCTGCAGCGAAAGGAACATACATCAAAAGTATTTACATGAGTTCAACAATGAGCCCTGGTATTCAAATTGATGCTAAATCTGTTGTTGCTTAAAAATTACTAAAATGACAAGAGAAGAAAAAGCAAAGTACATAGACGTGTTAGCAGCAGAATTAAATGATGCAAATATTTTCTATTTAGCAGATACAGCAGACTTGACAGTTGAAGTAGTTAATAACCTTCGTAGAAGATGTTTCCAATCGGATATCAAAATGCGTGTCGTAAAAAACACTTTGCTTGAAAAAGCAATGGATCGTGTTTCTGATAAAGATTTTGGAGATTTGAGAAGTACTCTTGCGGGAGCAACCTCAATCATGTTTAGCGAAGTAGGTAATGTTCCTGCAAAATTAATTCAAGAATTCCGTAAAAAGAATGCTAAACCTTTACTTAAAGGTGCGTATATAGACCAAGCTGTATTTGTTGGAGATGACCAACTAGACATCTTAGTTGCACTTAAGAGCAAAGAAGAATTAATCGGAGAAATTATCGGATTACTTCAAAGTCCAATGAAAAATGTTGTTTCTGGACTTAATGGTGCTGGTGGTAAAATCGCTGGTATCTTAAAAACGCTCGAAGCACGAGCATAATTATTTATTTATTATTGAATCTTTTTAAATTAAATTATAATGGCTGATTTAAAGCAAATCGCGGAAACGCTAGTAAACCTAACGGTTAAAGAAGTAAATGAGTTAGCAACTATCCTTAAGGATGAGTATGGTATTGAACCAGCTGCTGCTGCTCCAGTTATGATGGCTGCCGGAGGTGGTGGTGGTGCTGAAGCTGCTGCAGAACAAACAGAATTTGATGTAATATTGAAAGCTGGTGGACCAAACAAACTTGCAGTTGTAAAACTTGTAAAAGAATTAACTGGTAACGGTTTGAAAGAATCTAAAGACCTAGTTGATGGAGCTCCAACAACATTAAAAGAAGGAATTGCAAAAGACGAAGCGATCGCTCTACAAAAAGCTTTAGAAGAAGCTGGAGCAGAAGTTGAAGTTAAGTAATTCTCTACTTCATTTACGGGTAAGGCACTGCTATTTTAGCTAGTGCCTTGTCCTGTTTTATTGCGTTTAACGCATTTTTTAAGTCCACTTACATAAACAAAAACGTTTGGCATTGGCAACAACGAACAATATTTCGACAAGAATTAATTTTGCTTCAAGCAAAAGTCAGTTTGATTATCCTGATTTTCTAGATATTCAATTAAAATCCTTCCAAGAGTTTTTCCAATTGGAAACAACTCCGGAAAACAGAGAAAGTGAAGGGTTATATAAAGTTTTTAGTGAAAACTTTCCAATTACAGATACGAGAAATCAATTTGTATTGGAGTTTTTAGATTACTTTATCGATCCACCAAGATATACTATTGAAGAGTGTATTGAACGAGGATTAACATACAGTGTTCCTCTTAAAGCAAAATTGAAATTGTATTGTACGGATCCTGAGCATGAGGATTTTGAAACAATCGTTCAAGATGTTTATTTGGGAACTATTCCATATATGACTCCAAAAGGTTCTTTTGTTGTTAATGGAGCTGAGCGAGTTATCGTTTCTCAATTACACAGATCTCCAGGTGTATTCTTCGGTCAAAGCCGACATGCAAATGGTACTAAATTATATTCTGCTAGAGTTATTCCTTTCAAGGGTTCTTGGATTGAATTTGCTACAGATATTAATAGTGTAATGTATGCTTACATCGATCGTAAGAAAAAATTGCCAGTTACAACTCTTTTCCGCGCAATCGGATATGAGAGTGATAAAGATATTTTAGAGATTTTCGGTCTTGCAGATGAAGTGAAAGTTTCTAAAGCAAACTTGAAAAAAATAGTAGGTAGAAAATTAGCTGCCCGTGTATTGAAATCTTGGATTGAAGATTTCGTTGATGAAGATACAGGTGAAGTTGTTTCTATCGAAAGAAATGAAGTTCTTTTAGATCGTGAAACGATTGTAGAAGATCAACATATTGATTTAATTGTTGATTCAGGTGTGAAAAACATTATCTTACATAAAGAGGATGTAAATAGCGCTGATTTTACTATTATTTACAATACATTACAAAAAGATACATCGAATTCTGAGAAAGAAGCGGTAGAGCATATTTACCGTCAATTACGTAACGCTGAACCACCAGATTATGAGACAGCGAAAAATGTATTTGAAAAATTATTCTTCTCTGATACAAGATATGATTTAGGTGAAGTAGGTCGTTTCCGTTTGAATAAGAAATTAAAGATTGATGAATCTGAAAAGTCTCGTGTTCTTACGAAAAATGATATCATTAGTATCATTAAATATTTGATTGAATTAATTAATTCAAAAGCAGATGTTGATGATATTGACCACTTATCTAATAGACGTGTAAGAACTGTTGGTGAACAATTATATTCTCAATTTGGAGTTGGTTTAGCTCGTATGGCTAGAACAATTCGTGAGCGTATGAACGTTCGTGACAACGAAGTATTTACACCAATTGACTTGATTAATGCTAAAACGTTATCATCTGTAATCAATTCGTTCTTTGGAACAAACCAGTTGTCTCAGTTCATGGATCAAACGAATCCACTTTCTGAAGTAACACATAAGCGCCGTTTATCGGCTCTAGGACCTGGTGGACTTTCTAGAGAAAGAGCAGGATTTGAGGTGCGTGACGTTCACTATACTCATTACGGTCGTTTATGTACGATTGAAACACCGGAAGGACCAAATATTGGTTTGATTTCTTCTTTATGTGTTTTTGCAAAAGTCAATAAACTTGGATTTATTGAAACTCCATATAGAAAAGTTGAAAATGGAAAGGTTGCCCTTACGGTTGAACCTGTTTATTTGACAGCTGAAGAGGAGGATGAGAAAATCATTGCACAAGCAAATGCAATTATTGATGCAAAAGGTACTTTCTTAACTGAATTCGTAAAAGCTAGATATGAGGGAGATTTCCCAGTAGTTCAGCCATCGAATTTACATCTTATGGATGTTGGAGCGAACCAAATTGCATCTATTGCTGCATCTTCTATTCCTTTCTTGGAGCATGATGATGCCAATCGTGCTTTGATGGGATCTAACATGCAACGTCAAGCTGTTCCTTTATTGAAACCAGCTTCTCCAATTGTTGGAACTGGAATTGAGCGTTTAGTTGCACGTGATTCACGTGTTTTAATTAACGCTGAAGGACCAGGTGTAGTTGAATATGTTGATGCAAATGAAATTGTAATTCGTTACGATTGGACAAAAGAGGATAAATTAGTGAGCTTCGATAGTGAAGTTTCTCATTACCCTTTAATTAAGTTCCGTAAAACGAATCAAGGTACTTGTATCAATTTGAAACCAATCGTTAAGAAGGGTGATAGGGTTGAAAAAGGACAAGTTCTTTGTGAAGGTTTTGCAACACAACAAGGTGAATTAGCTCTTGGACAAAACTTGAAAGTAGCCTTCATGCCATGGAAAGGATACAACTTTGAGGATGCTATTGTAATCTCTGAAAGAGTTGTTAGAGACGATATATTTACATCGATTCATATTGACGAATATACTTTAGAAGTACGTGATACAAAACGTGGAATGGAAGAATTAACTTCAGATATTCCTAATGTATCAGAAGAAGCAACAAAAGATCTTGATGAAAATGGATTGATCCGTATTGGTGCTGAGATTAAAGAAGGTGATATATTAATTGGTAAAATCACTCCGAAAGGAGAGACTGATCCGTCTCCTGAAGAAAAATTATTACGTGCGATTTTTGGTGACAAAGCAGGTGATGTCAAAGATGCATCATTGAAAGCTGGACCATCTTTAAGAGGTGTAGTAATTGAGAAAAAATTATTCTCTAGAGCAGTAAAAGATAGAAAATCAAAAGCACACGATAAACCAGTATTAGAAAGTTTAGATTCTGATTTTGATAAAGATTTCGCTGGTTTGAAAGATCAATTGGTAGATAAATTATTGAATATTTTAGGTGAACAAAAATCAAATGGTGTTTTTAATAATTTCAAAGAAGAAATCATTAAAAAAGGAACGAAGTTCAACCAAAAGAATTTATTCGCAATTGAATATGCAATCGTAAATCCTACGAATTGGACAAATGATGATAACATGAACCTTATGGTTGGTAGAGTTATTCATAACTTCAATATCAAGGCAAATGATCTTTTAGGAACATATAAAAGAAAGAAATTCCATATTTCAGTTGGAGATGAACTTCCAGCAGGAATTATCAAAATGGCTAAAGTTTATGTCGCTAAAAAACGTAAGTTAAAAGTTGGTGATAAAATGGCTGGACGTCACGGAAATAAAGGTATTGTTGCGAACATCGTTCGTTTAGAAGACATGCCTTTCTTAGAAGATGGAACACCAGTAGATATTGTTTTGAATCCACTTGGAGTACCTTCTCGTATGAACCTTGGTCAAATTTATGAAACTGTTCTTGGATGGGCTGGACAAAATTTGGGTGTGAAATTCGCAACTCCAATTTTTGATGGTGCTAAACCTGAAGAGATCAATGAATGGTCTGATAAAGCTGGTGTACCAAGATCTGGTAAAACATATTTATATGATGGAGGAACGGGAGATCGTTTCCATCAAACAGCTACAGTTGGTGTGATTTACATGCTGAAATTATCTCACATGGTTGATGATAAGATGCATGCACGTTCTATCGGACCGTACTCATTAATTACGCAACAACCTCTTGGTGGTAAAGCACAATTTGGAGGTCAGCGTTTTGGTGAAATGGAGGTTTGGGCACTTGAAGCATTTGGTGCTGCAAACATATTACAAGAAATCTTAACCGTTAAATCGGATGATGTTATGGGTCGTGCTAAAGCATACGAAGCGATTGTTAAAGGAGATAATATTCCAGAACCTGGAATTCCTGAATCGTTCAACGTATTGTTGCATGAACTAAGAGGCCTTTGCCTTAACATATCATTGGATTAATTGTCAAGTTGTTGAATTAAGAAAAGAAGCAAAACATGGCTTACAGAAAAGAAACACCGAAAAAACAAAGTAGCTTCAATAAAATTACGATTTCATTGGCTTCGCCAGAAATCATTCTTGAGCAATCAAGTGGAGAAGTACTTAAGCCTGAGACGATAAACTATCGTACTTACAAGCCTGAAAGAGATGGTTTGTTCTGCGAAAGAATCTTTGGGCCGGTAAAAGATTACGAATGTCATTGTGGTAAATACAAAAGAATCCGTTACAAAGGAATCGTTTGTGACCGCTGTGGTGTTGAAGTTACTGAGAAAAAAGTACGTCGTGAGCGTATGGGACACATCTCTTTGGTTGTTCCTGTTGCACACATTTGGTATTTCCGTTCTCTACCGAATAAAATTGGTTACCTTTTAGGTTTACCTTCAAAGAAATTGGATCAAATTATCTATTACGAAAGATATGTTGTGATTCAAGCTGGAATTGGAGTAAACATTGATGGTTCTCCATTAAAACGTTTAGATTTTTTAACTGAAGAAGAGTATTTAGATATTTTAGATACACTTCCAAAGGAGAATCAATATCTTGAAGATACAGATCCAAATAAGCTAATTGCTAAGATGGGTGCTGAAGCTTTATATGACTTGTTGAAAACAATGGATTTGGAGGAAACTTCATACAATTTGCGTCACCAAGCTAGTACAGAAACTTCTGTTCAAAGAAAGAACGAAGCATTAAAGCGTTTACAAGTTGTTGAATCGATGCGTGAATCTCAAGGAAGAATTGACAACCGTCCAGAATGGATGATTGTTAAAGTTGTTCCAGTTATTCCACCTGAATTAAGACCTTTAGTTCCTCTTGATGGTGGACGTTTCGCAACATCTGATTTAAATGATCTTTATCGTCGTGTTATTATACGTAACAACCGATTAAAGCGTTTGATAGAAATTAAAGCTCCTGAAGTAATTTTGCGTAATGAAAAACGTATGCTTCAAGAATCTGTTGATTCTCTATTTGATAACTCAAGAAAATCAAGTGCTGTAAAAACTGAATCTAATCGTCCTTTGAAATCTCTTTCTGATTCATTGAAAGGTAAACAAGGTCGTTTCCGTCAAAACTTACTTGGAAAACGTGTTGATTATTCTGCACGTTCGGTAATTGTTGTTGGACCAGATTTGAAATTACACGAATGTGGTTTACCAAAAGATATGGCTGCTGAATTATACAAGCCGTTCATTATTCGTAAGATGATTGAACGTGGTATTGTTAAAACAGTAAAATCTGCAAAGAAAATTGTAGATAAAAAAGAGCCAGTTGTTTGGGATATTCTTGAAAACATTTTGAAAGGACACCCTGTTCTTTTAAATCGTGCTCCTACTCTTCACAGATTGGGTATTCAAGCATTCCAACCTAAATTGATTGAAGGTAAAGCAATTCGTTTACATCCATTGGTAACAACAGCCTTCAACGCCGATTTCGACGGTGACCAGATGGCTGTGCATTTACCATTAGGAAATGCTGCAATTTTAGAGGCTCAATTGTTAATGTTGGCTTCACACAATATTTTGAACCCAGCTAATGGTGCTCCAATTGCCGTTCCTTCTCAGGATATGGTACTTGGGTTATACTATATTACGAAGGGTAAAAAGACTATGGGTGATGATATCGTTAGAGGAGAGGGTGGAACGTTCTATTCTCCTGAAGAAGTTATTATCGCATACAACGAAAAGCAATTAGATCTTCATGCTCATATCAAAGTGAAAACTTATGATTTGAACGAAGAAGGTGTTCCTACATTACAATTGTTAGAAACAACTTGTGGAAGAATTCTATTTAATGAGCGTGTACCAAGAGAAGTTGGATACATCAATGATGTAATGACGAAGAAAGCTCTTCGTGATATGATTGGTGAAGTATTGAAAATCTCTGGAACATCTCGTACTGCGCAATTCCTTGATGATATTAAAGAGTTAGGATATGACATGGCCTTTAAAGGTGGTCTTTCTTTCAATTTAGATGATATTATCATTCCTAAAGAAAAAGTGGAATTGGTTATAAAAGCTGAAAAAGAAGTGAAAGATGTTATGATGAATTATAACATGGGATTAATCACTAATAATGAGCGTTATAATCAGATTATTGATATTTGGACACATACGAATTCAAGATTGACTCACACATTAATGGAGCAATTGAAAACTGACAAACAAGGTTTCAATTCAATCTATATGATGTTTGATTCTGGTGCTCGTGGATCTAAAGAACAAATTCGTCAGTTATCTGGAATGCGTGGATTGATGGCGAAACCTCAAAAATCTGGAGCTTCAGCACAAGAAATTATTGAAAATCCAATTCTTTCTAACTTTAAGGAAGGACTTTCGATTCTTGAGTACTTTATTTCTACTCACGGTGCTCGTAAAGGTCTTGCCGATACAGCATTGAAAACAGCGGATGCTGGATACTTAACACGTCGTTTGGTGGATGTTGCTCAAGATGTTGTTATTAATGCTGATGATTGTGGTACTTTAAGAGGTATTGTTGCAACAGCGTTAAGAAAAAATGATGAGATTGTTGAACCATTATATGATAGAATTTTAGGTAGAACTTCAGTTCATGCTGTTTACTATCCAGAATCTGATGATGTAATTGTTTCTGCTGGTGAATTAATTTCTGAGAATGTTGCTAAACTTATTGAAAAAGTAGGTATTGAAGAAGTTGAAATTCGTTCAGTTCTTACATGCGAGATGAGAAGAGGAGTTTGTTCAAGATGTTACGGTCGTAACCTTGCAACTCACCGTCCAGCCCAACATGGAGATGCTGTTGGAGTTATTGCTGCTCAATCAATTGGTGAACCGGGTACACAGTTAACACTTCGTACATTCCACGTTGGGGGTACAGCTTCTAATACAACAGATATTTCTGACATGAAGGCGAAAGCTAACGGTAAATTAGAAATTGACGAATTACGTACAATTGACAAGAAAAATGCTGATGGTACTGTAAGAAGAGTTGTTGTTGGTCGTTCAGCTGAATTGAAAATTACAGATGAAAAAACAGGTATTGTAATCATGAATGCAAATGTTCCTTATGGTTCGGAAATGATGATTGAAAACAATATTAAAGTTAAAAAAGGAGACGTTATTTGTAAGTGGGATCCATATAATGCTGTAATCGTTTCTGAAGTTTCTGGTAAAGTTGTTTTTGACAGTGTTGTTGAAGGTATTACTTTCCGCGAAGAAGTCGATGAGCAAACAGGATATACTGAAAAGGTAATTACTGAATCTAGAGATAAAAAGAAAAACCCTGCAATTCATATCATTGATGCAAAAACAAAAGAGGTATTAAGAGAATATTCTTTACCTGTTGATGCGCACATCGCAGTTGGCGAAGGTGATAAAATTGAAGCTGGTGAAACTTTGGTTAAAATCCCAAGACTTGCTGGTAAAACAGGAGATATTACAGGAGGTTTACCACGTGTAACTGAATTATTTGAAGCACGTAATCCTTCAAATCCTGCAGTAGTTTCTGAAATTGATGGTATTGCTGAATATGGCAAGATTAAAAGAGGTAACCGTGAGATTCAAATCACATCTAAAACAGGTGAGGTTCGTAAATACTTGGTTCCACTTTCTAAACATATTTTGGTTCAAGAAAACGATTTTGTTCGCGCTGGTCAACCATTGTCTGATGGTGCTATTACGCCAAATGATATTTTGAATATTGAAGGACCTACAAAAGTTCAAGAGTATATCGTGAATGAAATTCAAGAGGTTTATAGATTACAAGGGGTAAAAATTAATGATAAGCACTTCGAAGTAATTGTTAGACAAATGATGTTGAAAGCAGAGATTATTGATGCTGGAGATACTCGTTTCTTAGAAGGACAATCAGTTCACAAAGCAGATATCATGGAAGAAAATGATGCTGTATTTGGAATGAAGATTATTATTGATGCTGGTGAATCAACAACATTGAAACCTGGTCAAATGGTTTCTGCTCGTAGATTACGTGATGAAAATTCACAATTGAAACGTACAGACAAAAAATTAATTGACGCAATCGATGCTGTTCCAGCAACATCTACTCCTTTACTTCAAGGTATCACACGTGCTTCCTTACAAACTCAATCATTCATCTCTGCTGCTTCCTTCCAGGAAACGACTAAAGTATTGAATGAGGCGGCTATTTCAGGTAAAGAAGATAATCTACTTGGATTAAAAGAAAATGTTATCGTTGGTCACTTGATTCCAGCTGGAACAGGTGTAAGAGATTTTCAAAAAATGATTGTTGGTTCGAAGGAAGCATTACAAGAATTGATTGAAGGTTAATACTTAACGTATTCTAAAAATAAATTTAAGGAGTAACAGAAATGTTACTCCTTTTTTTATGAGAAAAAACAATAAAATTGTCAGTCGCAACAAAAGAATATGTAAATTCATACATCAAAAAATAGATCATGGAAAATAACAACGAAAACCAAGTCAATATAGAATTGACAGAGGAAATTGCTTTAGGTGTATATTCGAACCTTGCAATAATAACACATTCACCAGCTGAAGTTGTTTGTGACTTTGTACAATTAATGCCAGGAATGCCAAAAGGTAAAGTTCGTTCACGTGTTATAATGACACCTCAAAATGCAAAAAGATTCATGCGCGCATTGATTGAAAACATTCAAAAATATGAGCAGAGTTTTGGTGTAATTGACGATGCGAATACTCCAGGTATGCCCCCAATGAATTTTGGAACACCAAACACAATGGCGTAATTTAACAATTATTAAATAGTTGATTTATTTGAAATACCTAGTTTTGTAATATGCGTTGGTCTATAATCGTTTTTACTTTTCTTTTTGGAATATTGTCCCTTGCACCTAATATGCAAGGTGGGCAATTCTTTAAAATAAGTGAGATTGTAGAACACTATAACGGTCATCAAGAAAGTGCTGATGAGTTTAAATCGGTACTTGCCTTTATTCAAGATCATTATTTCGAAAATAACAATTCCAAAGAAAATAAGCATAATTTACCATTTAAATCTGTCGTTTCTAGTGTGTTAGTGATGCATATTCAGAATGTTTCTATTGTTCCGGTCGTTGAAGTAGCAGAAACTGTAAAACTTCAAGCTCACAATTTTGGAGAGCCCAATAGTCAGAATTATAATAAACTTTATTCCATCTGGAATCCACCTCAAATGTCTTGATTAACATCTTTTTAGTGAATCTAAATGATTCATAATGTTACATTAATACATTTTTCATGTTAAATAAAATAATACATTGGTCTATTGCCAACAAACTTATTGTTGGAATAATGACATTAGGACTGGTAGTCTGGGGGACATTCGCTTTGAGAAATTTACCCATTGACGCTGTTCCTGATATAACAGATAATCAAGTTCAAATAATTACTTCTGCACCTTCTTCAGGCGCTGCGGATATCGAACGATTTGTTACGTTTCCAGTTGAACAAACAATGGCAACCATTCCTGGGATCGAAGAAATTCGCTCTTTTAGTCGTTTTGGATTGAGTGTAGTTTCAGTAGTGTTTACAGATGAAACAGATATCTATTGGGCACGCCAACAAATAGCTGAAAGACTTTCAGAAGCGAAAAATCAAATTCCAAAAGGTTTTGGAGAACCTTTTATGGCCCCTTTAAGTACAGGTCTTGGAGAAATATTGCAATATATTGTTAAACCAAAAAAAGGATTTGAAAAAAAATTCGATGCAATTGAATTAAGAACCATTCAAGACTGGACGATTCGTAGACAATTACTCGGTGTGGAAGGAGTTGCAGATATTAGCAGCTTTGGAGGTAAATTAAAGCAATATGAGATAGCAGTAGATTTAGTTCGATTGAAAGGTTTTGGATTAAATGTTTCAGACGTTTTCAAAGCTGTTGAACAGAATAATCAAAATACTGGCGGAGCTTATATCGAACGAAATTCATCTACAACTTATATTAGTACAGATGGTTTGATGAAATCAATAGAAGATATTGAGCAAACAATAATATCTCAAAGTGAAATGGGGACACCTATTTTAGTGAAAGATGTTGCCACTGTTCAGATTGGTTCAGCTATAAGATATGGTGCACTTGGTTATAATTTAGAAGGAGAAGTAGTAGGAGGAATTGTTCTAATGCTTAAAGGGGCAAATTCGTCTAAAGTCATTGGCTTGGTAAAAGAGAGGATGGAACAAATTAAAAAAACACTTCCTGTTGGTGTTGAAATTAAGCCATACTTAGATAGAACGAAATTGGTAAACCGAGCTATTTCTACCGTTTCTAAAAATTTACTTGAAGGAGCATTAATTGTTATTCTCATTTTGGTATTACTTCTAGGGAATTTCAGAGCTGGTTTAATCGTCGCTTCTGTGATTCCTTTAGCCATGCTCTTTGCAATCTCCATGATGAATATTTTCGGTGTTTCTGGAAATTTAATGAGCCTAGGTGCTTTAGATTTTGGATTAATAATAGACGGCGCTGTTATTATTGTTGAGTCTACCTTACATTTTCTCTATAATCATGGCGATAAAAACTTAAGCCAAGGAGATATGGATTCTAAAGTATATCACTCTGCTTCTAAATTTAGTAAAAGCGCGGTCTTTGGTCAAATAATTATTTTGATAGTATACCTGCCTCTACTGGCATTGATTGGCATCGAAGGAAAAATGTTCAAGCCTATGGCACAAACGGTAATGTTTGCAATTATAGGAGCTTTAATATTATCCTTGACATATGTTCCGATGATATCGGCAGTGTTTTTAAATAAAAAGATTAGAATTCGGACTACAATGAGTGATCGAATTGTTTCGTTTTTTAGACGAATTTACACCCCTATATTAAATTCATTTTTGAGAAAACAACGCGCTGTATTAGCAGGTTTGGGAGGGTTGATAATCGCCAGTCTTATAATCTTTAATCAATTAGGGTCTGAATTTATTCCTTCGTTAGATGAAGGAGATTTTGCAGTTGAAACACGAGGAATAACTGGAACAAGTCTATCAACAATGATAAAAGAGACTTCTAAAGCTGCAGGTATTCTTTTGAAGAATTTCCCTGAAGTCAAAGATGTTGTAGTGAAAATTGGAACTGCTGAGATTCCCACGGATCCAATGCCAATGGAAGCGAGTGATTTGATGATCATTCTAAAAGACAAAGAGGATTGGACTTCTGCAACAACACGAGAGGAGTTAGCTGAGAAAATGCAAATGAAATTAGAAGCGAGTTTACCAGGACTTTCTTTTGGTTTCCAACAACCTATTCAAATGCGTTTCAATGAATTAATGACAGGTGCAAAGCAAGATGTTGTTGTGAAAATTTATGGTGAGGACCTCGATGAATTGAGTAAATATGCTGCGAAAATCGGTTCGTTATCAAGTAAGATTGAAGGTGTTCATGATGTGTATGTTGAAGAAGTTACTGGTTTGCCGCAAATGATTGTTTCATATGACCGCGAAGCATTATCTAAATATGATATAAGTATTGATGACGTTAATAGATCAATCAATATTAGTTTTGCTGGGCAAACAGCCGGACTTATTTTTGAAGGTGAGAAGCGATTCGAATTAGTCGTTAAATTGGACTCTACCAATAGAGCATCAATCGACAATTTAAAAACAATTACAGTTACTTCTCCTTTAGGTGTACAAGTTCCTTTAGAACAATTGGCACAAGTTGATTTTAAGAAAGGTCCTAATCAAATTCAACGTGATGATGCAAAACGAAGAATAATTGTAGGCTTCAACGTAAGAGGTAGAGACGTTTCGAGTATCGTGAAAGAGTTACAAGATGAGATTGACAAAAAAGTAATTTTCAAACCTGGGTATTATCCTACTTATGGTGGAACGTTTAAAAATCTTGAAAATGCTAGAGCTCGTTTATTGGTTGCAGTTCCAGTATCACTTTTCTTAATTTTCTTTTTACTTTACCTTGCATTCCAGTCATTAAAGCAAGCATTATTAATTTTTTCTGCAATTCCTTTAGCAGCTTTAGGAGGAATTCTTTCGTTGTGGATGCGAGGAATGCCCTTCTCGATTTCCGCTGGTGTTGGATTTATTGCACTATTTGGTGTTGCAGTTTTAAACGGAATCGTTTTGATTTCCGAATTTAATTCGCTTAAAAAGGAGGGCCATTCTAATAAGTTGAAAATTGTATTATTGGGAACACGTTCTCGATTACGACCAGTTTTGTTAACCGCATTAGTGGCATCATTAGGCTTTTTACCGATGGCTTTGTCACATGGAAGTGGTGCAGAAG
>JBEAUV010000030.1:0-19724 GCA_041161265.1 Bacteroidota bacterium
ATGACTCATTTGAGCCGCCATTCTTAGAATTTGAATACTTCCACGATCCAAATCAATTGTCATAACAATCTTCTTAATCTGTTGAAAGGAGGTTTCTTCTTGAACAATTAGAAGAGGAGTTGGACTTACTTCAATTATTTTAAATGCGTGACTGTTGAATAATTTACCTAATCCTGAAGCGCAATGCGTTCCTAAAATTATCAAATCTGTTTCAAGAATTTTTGCTGCTTCACCAATTTCTTCACTTACATTGCCAATTACAACTTTTGATTGAATATTTTTATATCCTTCACAATGGGCTGAAACAAAATCACTCATTTTTTTTGACGCAGCAAAATGTTCTCTTTCTGATTTGATAATATGTAAAAGTATGATTGTGTCTTTTTCATTATTCGCTAATCCAATTGCGAATAAAGTTGCACTCACTGAAGCTGGAGTAAAATCAACTGGAACGAGGTAATTAGAGAAATCTTTAGTCATTTTTCAGGGTTTTATTTAACAAAACTAATTATTCATAAACCCTTAAAAAATGACATTTATCATGTTTGGCCCTTAAAAAATATTTTAGTAAATTGATTAATTTGTTAACATAAAACTAATCAATTTTGTCATTTATTATTTCTAATCCGCCCCATTCAAGAGCGATGAAACCTGTTCGATCCATTTTAGGTAGGTTTTGTGCTGTTATTGACTGATTTGAAAGACCTTTTGGGTCACAGAATATCAAGTAAATTCTATAAACTGATTTAGGTATAGGTTTTATGGTTAAATCGGCAAACAAACTGGCACCTTCGTTAATTACAAAGTGAATGAAATTACTTGAATTTTTAGTTAATTGAGGACCCCAAAAAGTTATAAAATCGGCTTGCTCTTTTGAATTCAATCCAAATTCAGTTAGTTTCTTTTCTAAAAACGAAATAGTTTCTTCTTTGTCAACGATTGAGCCTTGCATCATGTCGAAATCCGCGAATGTCAGGCGTTGTTCTGATTCCCAAAACAAATAATTATACTTTTTGTCATTAACCGAAAGCTCACCTGAAGGATTTGCCAAAATATTCCATGAATTAGTATGTTTTGGATAAGAAAAAGTAAGCTCACCTTTTGGTTTTACTTTTACTTCAACTAAAGTTGGAACTTCTGGGTATAGATAAATTACTGGTTTTTTTACCATTTCATTCCCCGATCTAATAGGATTAAAATACAAAGCAATTGTCATTCTGTATGAACCTTTTATCTCAGTTTTTGGGATGAAAATCTCTTTAAATTGAGAATTGTAGTAAAACTTAAAATCGTATCGACCTGGACTTACCGATTCAATAATTTTCCCCATGCTTTTTACAAGGACAGTGTCGATTTTTTTATTGATTGAATAAACAATACGATAGGAATTACCTTCGTATTCTAAACCATTATTAATGAATACAAATTCAGCTTTATTTGGACCTAAATTCGTGTCAAGCTTATTCGAAATGATTTCATAACTGCTGCGCTCTGGGTATTCTTCATGAGCAATAATTACTTCCGAACATAAAAGAAATCCAAAAATTATAATAAGGTTCTTCATCTTAATTGAATTGGTATTTGACTATTACTGAAAATACTTCCTCCCCATTCGATTACAGTAAAACCCGTTCTATCTATTTTTGTTAGAATTTGCTCATTAAAACTATGAGAATTTATTTCAGCAATTGCTGATATAAGGATATACAAACGATAAACATGATCTGGTTGTGGAGTGATTTCCAATTCCGCAAATTGATCACAAGATTCATTCATTACAAAATGTATAAATGAATGTTGATTTTTCATTATTTGAGGTCCCCAAAAGGTTATGAAATCGGCTTTTTCTTTGTCGTTTAATCCAAATTCGGTGAGTCGCTCCTCTAAAAAAGAAACTGTATTTTCTTTCTTTACAACAAATCCAGTTGAAATATCAAAAAGGTCTTCTAGATTATTTTGAACAGATTCCCAGAAAAGATAATTGTAACTATTATCACCAATCTTTAATTCTCCTGAAGGACTAGCATTCACTTTCCAACCATTTTCATACTTTGGATATGTAAATGTGAATTCTCCTTTAGGTTCAACTTTTATTTCGACAATTGTGGGAGTTTCAGGATACAAATAAATCACTGGTTTATCAACCATAATCATTTGGTGTTCTGCATTTTGAAAAAATACGGAAACGAATGTTTTGTGTTGTGATTTCCCTACAATTGAATCCATGTAGATTTCATAATAGTTAGAAGAATAATAAAAAACAAAGGCATAAGAACCTGATTTAACGTTTAAATCAAAATGATTTTGTGCATCTAATTTTGTATGTTGGTTTACACCATTTATTGAATAAAGCAATTCAGTATTTGGATTTATTACCGTTAAATTGTAGAACGTGAAGGAAAAAGTTGATTCATTCGATTTTAAACGTTGATCAAGTTTCGTGCTGTCAATTCTATATTGTAGATAAATACCTTTCTCTTGAGATGCATAAGAAGAATAAAAGGTGAAAAGGACGAAAATAAGAGTTATGTTTTTCATAAAAATTTTAATTTTAAAAGTAACACGCAACAGTTTTTGTTGGTTTAGAAATTGTACTACCACCCCATTCAACAACTGTAAATCCTGTGCGATCTATTTTGGTTAATTGTTGTTCTTTGATCAACATGATTTCATTTTTAGCTAATGGAGCGCTAAGAATGTAAATTCGATAAAGATGTGCAGGTTGTGGCGAAATCTCTAAATCAGCAAATCTGCTGCAATCTGCATTCAAAACAAACTGAATAAAGTTCTTCGGGTTTATTATTAATTGTGGACCCCAAAAGGTTATAAAATCTGTTTTTTCTGAATCATTTAATCCGAATTCATTGAGTTTATCTTCTAAAAAAGCCAAGGTGTTTTCTTTTTCAACTATAAAACCTGTTCCATAATCAATCATGAAATCTTCAATTTGTTGCGTTGATTCCCAAAAGAGGTAATTATATTTGTTTTTACCGATTTCAATTTCACCAGAAGGACTTGCTTTTACTTTCCATCCATCATTATATGCTGGATACATAAACGTTAAATCACCCTTCGGTAGTACCTTTACTTCTACGATTGTTGGTGTTTCAGGATACAAATAAATAACAGGCTTTTCAACTTCAACCATTCTTCCAGCTCGTTGCCAAGAAACGGATACATACATTCTCTCTTGAGAATTTATTTTCAGTGAATCGGTATGAATTTCATAATAAACATTTGAGTAAAAAAAATCGAATTTGTAACTATTGGAAGGTAGAATTAAAATGAATTGATTTAATCTGTCTAACGTTACAATTTTTTCTATATCGTTGTAGGCATATAGAATATCACGGTTATTTTTATCGAAAGAGAAATTGATAAATGAAAATGTAAAAGCTGATTCATTGATTTTTAAGCTTGGATCTTTTACAATGCTATCAACTGAATAGGGCGGTATATATTCTCTTGAATCGTAAGCAAATGAAAAACTTGAAATAAAGAGGAATGTGAAAACGAAAATCAATTTCATAAGTTAGTTTTTGATTGATTACAACAGTTTTTCAAATCGGTTCAATTCACTTAAGAAACATACAATAATTATTCCAGTGAAATTTCTGTTTTTCTGTTTTGAAATGATGCTTTCTGTCATTTAGAATTATTTGATTGATATTTTACATTTGAAATTGCGAACAACGATGTTTTAGGACATGATTTTCTTAAAAAAAATCTAGAAAAATGAGTGCTTTGCAACTGTCTTTTATTAATTTCACACATATTTTTAGACTATGAACGTAAAAGCATTTTTTATTAAAAATTGGATTCATTTTGCAGTTGTTGCATTTATCCTAATCTTAGCCGCAATCTATTTTAAACCACAAGTTGACGGATACGGATTGAAGCAACATGATGTTGAACAATGGAAAGGTATGACGCATGAAACTGATCGTTTCCGTGATAATACAGGAGAAGAAGCTTTGTGGACGAATTCATTGTTCGGTGGAATGCCTTCAACTCAAATTTCTGTAATGTATCCTGGTAATTATATAAAACAAATATCTAATTATTATTCAAGATCAATACCGGGTCCAATGGGTATTGTAATTATGCATCTCATAGGCTTTTATATTTTGGCTTTATTTTTAAGGATAAATCCAATAATAGGAGTTATCGGAGCTGTCGCATTTAGTTTTGCCAGTTATGAAATTGTTATAATTCAAGCAGGACATTTAACAAAAGCAATGGCTACTGCCTTTATGGCTCCTGTGCTTGGTGCATTTATCTATTCCTATCGATCTAATAGGATGTGGGGGATTGCTTTTTCGGCCTTTTTCATGGCTCTTGAATTAGCAGCCAATCACGTTCAAGTTACATACTATTTCATTTTTGTATTAATATTAGTTGGAATATATTTTTTATTTGATTCTTTAAAACAAAAAGAGATTAAATCTTTTATTATCACTTCTGTCGGTTTAATAGCTGTTTATTTCTTAGCATTTACAGTAAATATTGGGAATATTGCTTTAACAGCAGATTATGCAAAAAGTACGATTAGAGGTGGAAATGATATTACGATTAATCCTGATGGGACTGTTGCGAAAAATCAATCTGTTGGTTTAGATAAGGATTATATCACGCAATGGTCGTATGGAAAAGGAGAAACTTTCACGTTGATTTCACCTAACATTAAGGGTGGAGGGTCTTTTGCCATTGGAGGAAGTGCTTTCCAAGAAATTGTTGAGAATTCTGATTTGAGTTCTGCTGATCAAAATGAAGTTTTAAGATCCCCTGCATATTGGGGTGAACAACCATTTACTTCTGGACCTACTTATGTTGGTGCGATTGTACTATTCTTCGCCTTCTTAGGATTGGTATTTTTGAAAACTAGATTAAAATGGGCTTTGTTTGCTGCAACCGTTCTTGCAATCATGCTTTCTTGGGGGAAAAACTTCATGGGATTAACAGACTTCTTTATTGATTACATACCTGGTTATAACAAATTTAGAACAGTAACAATTATTCTTGTTTTAGTTGAATTGTGTATTCCGGTTCTAGGGATGTTGTTTTTGGACCAATTGATGAAGGAACGTGAAAACTTTAAAACAAAAAAGAAACAATTCTTAATTGTAATTGGTGCTTTTATTTTTGTATTACTTGTTGTGAAGGTTGTTGGATTGGGTGATAATTATTCTTCTAAAACTGAACGCGACCAAATTGCGAATATGGAAGATGGTGTTAAAATGCAAATTTCTACCATGGATCCACAAGTATTGAAAACACAATACAATGTAGATGCTTCAGATCGTGCTCAAGTGGATGCTTTTGTTGCTCAAATTGCAGAGACGAATGATAAGAAATTTGAGAATTTGAAATTAATTCGTCAAGATATTTTTAATGCAAGTATGAATAGAACCATCTTGTTCGTATTCTTCGCTGGCTTGCTTGTGTTATTGTTTTTATATAGTTCAATCCCTAGTATAGCATTAGCATTTGGTGTTTTGATTTTAACCATGATGGATATTATTCCTGTTGCGTATCAATATTTAGGAGCACAAGAAGAAGGAAATAAATTAAAATATTGGGAAGAAGTAGGATTAACAACCTACCCGATCTCATCAAATTCGGCTGATGATCAAATAATGACGAACGAGCTATCTTTGAATCCTTCATTAAAAACAAAAATTGAAAAGGCAGGACGAGAAGGAGCTCAAAAAGCAAATGATTTAGGTTATACAGGTTTAGCAAAAAAGAATGTTATAGATTCTTATCGATATTCAGCGTTGAATTTCGAAACTAATTACCGTGTTTTCGATATGAATGGTGGTTTCCAAAGTAATAGAGCATCTTATTTTCATAAGTCTTTAGGTGGATATCATGGTGCAAAATTGAGAAATATCAATAATTTGTTTGATTTCCATTTATCCAAGATGAACAACAAAGTTTACGACATGTTGAACGTTAAGTATTTCATGCAACAGGATGAAAGTGGCGCTGATTTGGTTCGTCCTAACCCAACTGCAATGGGGAATGTTTGGCTTGTTCAACGCGTTGAAAAATATGCAACACCAAACGATGAAATTCGAGGTCTAGGTAGTGAATTCAAAATTCTAAATAAAGGACAAGGACAATTCTTAGTGAATTATGTTCAAGAAAAAGAAGCAACGGTTTATGGAGCTGAAAAACTTCAGTATTTAATTCCTGGAAGAGATACAATTGAAGTTCAATTAAGCAACGGAATGACAGAAGGAACCGAAGCTATGTTTGTAATGGACGTTAATGGAAGAACGAATTTGGTTCCAATGTCTACTATGAGTTTAGATACGGCTAAATCATTTTTAGCTTTGGTTTCAATTAAAGTCGTAAATGAGTTTAAGCCATTAGAAGAAGCAATTATGCTAACATCTGAAGCATCAAAATTATCAACTTCAAAATTCACAGGAGAAGGAACTATTAAATTGGAAAGCTATGCTCCAAATAAATTGGTTTATTCTGCTGATGTTAAAGGTAAGCAATTCGCAATTTTCTCTGAAGTTTATTATCCAAATGGCTGGAAAGCTTTTGTTGATGGTAAAGAAGTTGAGATCCGTAAGGTGAATTATGTGTTGAGAGGATTGGAATTAGAAGGAGGGAAATATAAAATTGAGTTTAAGTATGATAATTCAAAATATCTCAAAGTAAATACAATATCTCGAATTGGTTCAGTTTTATTATTTCTCCTTTTTGGAATAACTATTTTTTATTCTTGGAAAAAGAAAAAAAATCAAGCTTAAAATTAAAAAGAGGATTATTGAAAATCCTCTTTTTTTATGCGATCACCGATAGAGAATGATTTAAGAGCTTTCTTACCGATTAACTCATTTAAAAATTTAGGATGTAAACTATAACCAGGTCGAACAGATCGAATATGATTTTCAGAAACAATCTCACCGCATTTTATATCCTTTGAAATATAAAGAGAACGAGAAAAATTCCTTCCAATCTTTTGTTTTTCCGTAAGTTCGAATGATTCAATTCCAATGGCGGATTCTGCTTGACGCACAGATTTTACCATATCAGTAAATTCTTGTTCATCCATAGAAAAAGACGCATCTGGTCCTCCAATTGAATGATTTAAAATGAAGTGTTTTTCAATGATTTTTGCTCCAAAACAAACAGATACAATTGGAACAATTGAACCCATAGTATGGTCAGATAATCCACTGATTACATTGAATTTTTCTGCAAGTGTTTTTATCATTATCATGTTTGCTTCATTAATTGGAGCAGGATAGCTTGATGTACATTTTAGTAATGCAATTTGATTATTACCTGCATCTCGACATGTTTGAATAGCCAAAGCAATATCATCGTATTCAGCTATACCAGTTGAGATGATTATTGGCTTTCCTTTTGAGGCGGTATATTGAATTAAGGGAATGTCTGTTATTTCAAATGATGCAATTTTGTATGCTGGAACATCCAATGTTTCTAAAAAATCTACAGCTGTGAAATCGAAAGGTGATGAAAAACAAACTAAACCCTCTTCTTTGGCAATTTCAAATAAGGTTTTATGCCATTCCCAAGGAGTATATGCTTCTTGGTATAGATTATGTAAAAATTGACCATCCCAAATTGTGCCTTTAATTAAAAAATCATCTTTATCGCAATCAATTGTCATCGTGTCAGCAGTATAAGTTTGCAATTTGATGCAATCAGCTCCAGCTCTTTTAGCAGCTCTTATAGTTTCTATGGCTGTTTCCAAGCTTCCATTATGATTGGCTGATAATTCAGCAATTATAAAAACCCGTGAATTGTTATTTATTTCAATATTTCCTATTCTCATTACTTAGTTCACTGATCGGATTAAACAAAAAGCTTCAGCAAAATTCACACCTACGACAATTCCCCATCTTTGTGCTTGAATTTTTAATGCTTCTGGAGATCTTGGATGAGGATAAATTCTACGCTCAAATTCATAACTTTCCATTCCTTTTATCTTGGCATTGACATCTTTTTCTGATACATTAATAAATATATTAGGTAAAAAATGTCTTGGGTCAGAAGGAGATCTCCATTCTGTTCCTGAAGGAGTTTCAAACGTTATTATTTTTTTTACTTTCTCATCTTTCATAGGTCTGCAAGAGGTAATAATAGCTTCAAAAGTTCGTTGATGATCAATATTTAAATCACCACCATGATGAGTAAATATTATTTCAGGTTGAAATTTGTCTTTTTCTTTTTCGATTACTTTTATAATGTCTAATAGGTCAACTGAATCAAAACGATTGTCTGGAAAATCGTAAATACTTAAGCCGTGATAGCCAATTGCAGCTTGAGCTTTTATAATGTTATCACGATGAATATTAAGTTCTTTCCCCCAAGCTTTAACATCTCTTTGTTCCGATCGAGAAGTAATACCTTCGCCTAAAATTACAACATGAGTTTTAACATTAAATTCATGGATTAACTTATGAAAAGTTGCACCTAATCCTAATAATTCATCATCAGGATGCGCAACAACAATCATAATTCTTTTATTTCTTAATGATTCTAACATTTGCAGAAATTAATTGGTTATTGGTATCAAAATTGGCATTTGTAAATTCAAATTTAATGTTGGACGTTTCAATAAAAGCATGCGGATATCCTTCACAATCCAACATTCTTATATAATCATAAATTTTTTCTATATCCGATAAATTAATGATATTACTATCTTCAGGTTTACGTCTTTTAAATTTAGTTACTTTGCCTATTTGTGGTGTTGGAATAATATTATTATTTATAATTTCAACAATCATTTCTTCAATAATTAACGCTGATTTACTGAAAATTTCTGCAGCCGAACCATCAAGACTTAATGTTTTTTTTAAGTATATGTCTCCTGTATCTATTCCTGAATCTACTTTAATTGCGCTTAATTTTGTTGTAGTAAATCCTCTTGTAATTAAATTTTGCAATGGACTCCCTCCCCTTCCGAAGGGCAAATCTGTCATGTGAAAAACTATACAATCAAAATTTTCATGAATTTCTTTTGGAATAATATGCGACCAATGTGGAATAAAAATTTTAGTAGGATTTATTTCTTTTAGTCTGTCAATATTGAAATCATTTATACAATCAATTCGGAACCAACTATCATTTTTGAATGTTGTTTTTAGAACTTCAAAAAGATTATTGTACCATTTTTTGTCAGTAAGGATTACATAATTGCTCACACTTATTTATTTTTTATATTCAAAGTAGTAATAATCATCACTTAAAGTTTGAATTTGTTTAAATCCTAAATTTTGAAATATTTTTATTGATGCAAGATTTTCTTTTTTTACAGTTGCCTTAAAGTTATAAAATTCATACATTTTTAGGATTAATTTAACCATTTCTTTTCCTAATCCAATACCTCGAAATTCATTATCAATTGAATAATCTATATTCCAATAAGCATTGACTAAGTCAATTCTTATTTGGCCAAGTAAATATTCAGGAGAAAATAAAATTAAAATTTTTGAATTATTATCATTAATCTTTTTGTTAAACCAGATTAAATGATTTTCCCAATTTATTGGTTCAGGATTTATTGAATTTTTTCTAACATTAGCATCATTTACCCAATTAAATAGCAATTCAGCATCGTTATTATCCGCTTTTCTTAATTTAATTGCGGTTTTATTGATTTTTTTTTTTTTGAATTTAGTATGAATGACTGCATCTATAAATTGATTATTAAAAAAACAATGTTCTTTTAACCTTGCAGTTTCTTGATAACCAGACAATTCTAAAGCTTTATATAAATGTGGTCTTAAATCGAATGCATAGGTAAATATTTTATGTAAATTCAGGTCATCAAAAGCTACTGGCTCAATTAAATTTAGGTATGTTAACCAATTTTCTTCAAAAAAATCTTGCTCTAAGGCAGTATCCATGACAAATGAAATTTCGGCATGTTTATCTATCCAATTGATATGAACCAAACCGCCATATCCAATGCAAACATCATTTTTCAAAAAAGAAAATAAAATCTGTTTTGGTTGATTCTCATGAAAAAGTAATGAAACAGTATTCTGAAAATATGAATTTTGTTGATCAGCGCTTAGAAGTCCATTTTGTCTTAAGTGATAAACCTGTTCATTTCGCCATTTCAAGATCTGAAATCTATCAATGGAGCGTATTGGTTCAAGTTTAAATTGGTCTTTGACATAAATTTGATTCTTAAGACATTTATATTCCTTATTTGTCCATTCTACAAATTCAGTTTCTTTATTTTTTTCAGAAATAAGCAATTGGTATTTCAATTCAGCCATTTTCCAATCTTCTTCAGAATCGATATCTTGAATTTTAGTTTCATTCAAAATATATGCGTTAATCTTACCTTCCCATAAATTTTTGGTTATTTTAAAGCTTTCTGGGTTTACAAAATAAAAGGCTCCTGCGTCATGATAATTTTTTTGAAGATCTTGGGAACGCATTTGAATACATTCTGGTGCAACAAGTTTCAGTTTATCATTTTCAAGAGTAAATCCACGTTGAGGAGGAAATGAAAAAGGAGAAGCAGCTAAAACTACATCGCTTTTGTTATCTTGAAAAGTTTTAAATGCCAATTGTAAGTCATTTTTTTGAATCAATGGTGAAGTAGGATATATGCAACAAAGTACATCAATAGTTCCTAGCGTACTTTCTAAATCTTTTAATACTTCATCTATAACATCAGAAGTAGTTGCAAAATCATCTGCGTTTTTGGCAGATCTTTTATGGATTAATGCATTAAATTGTTTTGCAATTAACTCAATTTCTTCATCATCTGTTGATACAACAACCTCATCAAATAATCCACTTTGAATTGCTGCTTCGATTGAATAAGCTATGATTGGTTTACCATGAAATAACTTAATGTTTTTCCTTGGAATACGTTTACTTCCGCCACGAGCTGGTATGATAGCAATCAATTTAGATGTATTCATTTGTTGTGATTGTTCTAAAAGTACAAACAAAAATCAAATTGAAGTTTTTTCCATCAAAAACCAAGTTATGTCATCTTGAGGGAAAGAAGGGTCATTTCTATAAACAAAACCATAATCAATTAACTTTAAATCTTGGAATTTATCCATCATTTCACCTGCAAAATCACGTTTGAATAATCTATCAGAGTGGCCTCGATAAGGAATAGATACTGGTGAAGGGTTATAGTATTCTGCAACCAAAATATATTTACTGGAAGCATCATATAGTTTTTGATAAACAGTTGATAGAAATTTTGGATTTATATGGATTAATACCCCTTTAATCAAAGCTAATTCAACCTTTTCAATAGGTTCGAAATCAAAAATAGAACAATTAAAAACTGAATTTTCACCAATTAAATTCTTGAGTTCTCCAGCAGCAATTGAATTAATTTCTACGCCATTTAATTTTAATTCTGGGTATATTAATTTCAATGCTTTTAAATTCATACCGATATTTGCTCCAAATTCAATGCATGATTTTAATTTTCCTGCTTGTTTTAAAGATTTGGAAAAAAAGGACAGATTAGAAGCTAAAAGATTTTCACCTTTGTTCCGATCGATATATTCTATTCCGAATTCTCCAGCCCAAAAGACTTCTTGTTCAGTTTTAAAACTGTTTTCTGACATAAATATGGTTTTAAAACAAATTTAATGAAATTCCTTTCAATCCTTAAAATGTCTTTATCTTTTTCATTAATCTTTTTAGAGAAAGAAAAACTTCATAATTGAAGAACAATGCAGGATTATTAAGAATAGAATTCTTTAATGCAGTTTATTGTTTCTTGAATTGAAGAATCCTCAATACTTGGATACATTGGAATACTAATGCATCTAGAATAATATGTTTCGGCATTTGGAAAATCACCTTCTTTCCATCCCTGATTTTTATAATATGGCATTAAATGCACAGGAATATAATGCACTTGAGCAAATATATTATTATCTCTTAAAAAGTCGTATAAACCTCTTCTATTTGGAACTTCTAAAACAAAAAGGTGGTAGGCATGACCTTCAACAAAATCAGAGCAATTTATTACAGGTTGAAAGTCTTTAAAAGCGTCTGTATAAATTTTTGCAATTTCTTTACGGCGATTTAAATTTTTGTCTGCCCTTAATAATTGAGAACTTCCTAAAGCAGCTTGAAAATCAGTTAGTCTATAATTATATCCCAACGATTGCATCTCCATATACCAAAGAGGGAAATCGGTTTGTTTTTCTTCACTGTTACCATTTGCAAAATCTATAGAATTTTCGAATAACTCAGTATTTCTTGTGATACCATGAGTTCTTAATTCGAGAAGCTTCTTATAAATATTTTCATTATTTGTTGTAATCATTCCTCCTTCACCTGTTGCGATATGTTTTACAGGGTGAAATGAAAAAATAGATAAATCAGCAAATTGTCCATTACCTGCTTTTTGTTGCTTATTTTCTGAGTCAATAAAAAATCCACCAGGTGCATGACAAGCATCTTCAATAATCCATAAATCATGCTCATTGGCCACAGCTCTAAATGCGTCCAATTGTGGAACTCTTCCTGCAAAATCCACTGGAATTATTCCAACTATTTTTTTGTCTGCATTCTTTTCTATAACTGATTTTACCGATGACAAATCCATTAAATAAGTTTCGGGATCAATATCAGCAAAAAGGACATTGCCACCGCAATATTTGATGCAATTAACAGATGCTGCAAACGTAATTGGTGTACAAATCACATATTCATCATGCTGAACTCCTAAAGCTAAAACACTTAAATGGAGCGCAGCCGTGCCATTACTAACAGCGACAGCATATTCTGAATTAACATACTCCGCAAATTCGTTTTCGAATAACTGAATTTTTGGACCTTGTGTTAGAAAATCGGATTGTAAAGTTTCGATTACGGCATCAATATCACTTTGTGTAATTTCTTGTCTGCCATATGGAATCGGTTTTTTCATATTGAAAATGAAGGATCAACAAATTCTTTAATTAATTTCCTTAACCCTCCGATTGTTTCCCATTCTGCATTATTATTCGAATTGTACGAAAACCCTTCTTCTACTTTTTCTGCTTTAAATTGAGCAATAAAATCAGCCGTTTTCCAATTTGGAGTTTGAGGAAGAATAACATAATATTTCCCTAAGTCATATGTAAAAAAAGAGTCTGAAGAAGTGATCATTTCTTCATGAATTTTCTCACCAGGACGAATACCAATAATAGGTTTTTGACATTCTGGTCCAATTGCTTCTGCAACGTCTATAATTCGATAAGATGGGATTTTCGGAACAAAAACTTCCCCTCCCCAAGATGTTTCAAGAGCATGCATGACCATATCTACGCCACCTTGAAGTGAAATATTGAATCGTGTCATTGAAGCAACTGTTATAGGAAGAATTCCATCCGTTTTTTTCTTTTTAATAAAAAAAGGTATTACTGAGCCATTTGACCCCATAACATTGCCATAACGAACAACTGAAAATTTAATATCTCTTTTTCCTTTGATATTATTTGCAGCAATAAATAATTTATCTGATGTTAATTTTGTCGCCCCATATAAATTAATTGGTGCACAAGCTTTGTCTGTTGATAATGCTACTACACGTTCTACATTTGTTTTTAATGCAGCGTTGATAACATTTTGTGCTCCACCAACATTTGTTTTTACACATTCGTCTGGATTATATTCAGCTATATGTACATGTTTCATTGCAGCTGCATGAATTACGTAATCAATATTTGTAAATGCTCTTTCTAATCTTTCTTGATCTCTAACGTCACCAATGAAATAGCGAATTTGTGGATAAACTTTTTGAGGAAAATCTTGCTCCATTTCAAACTGTTTTTGTTCATCTCTTGAAAAAATAACGAGACGTTTAATCTCAGGATATTTAGTAAGAATATGTTTTGTTAGTGCTTTCCCTAATGAACCCGTTCCTCCAGTAATTAATATTGATTTGTCTTTCACGCTTTAAATAATTTATGGTAAAAATAATAAATTAAGGAAGTCTAATTAAGTTTCCGACGATCGAAAGCGTCAATCATAGAAAATTCACTAGCGTTGTAGATTGATATCTTTTTCTTATCTGCAAATCGCTTGATTTCCCAATATCCTTTAAATGATAAATAAAATTTATGAATAATTTCGTGTAAACGCCTATGACGGGTTATATAATCTTGCATTTTTTGAGGTTGACTTTCATTTTCATCGTAAAAGTGTTTTTGGTTCACCAATGGTATGTTTTGTTCGGTAACTGAAATCTCACTCATCCAAGAATGATCTGCACCAAGAATATAAATATTCTTATAACCTAAGCTGATTGAATTCATAATTGCTGGGATCAAGACATTATGTGGGCGTGACATTCCATATCCTTTAGAAAAACACCAATTACAAAAAAAATCAAACCCCTCAATAGGAGTTGTGTTAAAATAATAGGGTTTTATAAAACTGTTTTTCGATAATAAATTTTTCAATCGTGCAGATTTTTTAAAAATTGCAGGCACAAATAAAACCATTTCCCATGTTGTTTTTATTTCTAAATTAGAAAATAGCTGATTATTAGAGTTAATATAAACTTCTGATAATTGATTGTCTGTTTTAAAAAATTGGGGTGCTAATAATGTGTAATAACTAGGCTTAATTTGCTCAAATAAAGGTGTGCAAACCATCAAATTGACTACTAGTGTTTTTTTTGATAAAATTTCTGGTTTATATTTATCTATCGATAAGTTAAGAGATGGACCGTTTGCCAAAATGACAACCACTTCATCTTTTTGCAGATCAATTTTTGTATTTTTTGATGAATTAAATTTGGATAGTAGAAGTATACGAAGAATCGAAATAAGTGTGTTTTGTAAGTTTATTAAAAAATTCATTTATCAAATTTTTTGTTTAATAAAAAAACCGTGAAGCACATTCCATCTTACCAAAATCAAATAATAAGCTTTCGAGAATTGCCATGTGAAAAGAAATCCTAAAGAAATAATCAGAGCCGCACCAAACTTAAAGATGTATTCAATTAGCTTAATGAATTTTTCAGATTTGGAAGTTTCTTTCAGACGAATTGCTTCACTTTGTCCAATTATTTTAGAAAGTCGGATGATGAATCCTTTTTCAAGACGGTAATCATCAATAAAATGTTCAACTTTTAGTGTAGGAAGATAAAGGGTTTTTAAACCGGCTTTTTTCAACTTATCGAATACAAATTTATCGTCACCCCGTGTGTGTAAATCAACATTAAAACCACCATGCTCTTCGAAAAATTCCTTTCGAAAAACCATGTTGCAACCTGCAGGATATTTTTTAGTAAAAAGCTGTATATGTTCGCCTAAATCAACTTTTGAAACGAGGCCATCAATATATTTTGATAGCCATTTTGGTTCCTTGCCTTCGTTATAACAAGGTATAACTTTTCCTCCGAAGGAGATAATGTCAGCATATTGACTGTCTTCAACAATTTTTTTGATAATTGAAACATATTCTGGAATAGCAAAACCGTCATCATCAATAAAACAAAGAATGTCCCCTGATGCGATTTCAATACCTTTATTTCTAGCATAAGATAAACCTGGATTGATTTCTTTTACATATTTAACTTGCAAAGAAGGGTTGACATGAACGAATTTTTCACAAATTCCCTCTGTATTATCTGTTGAATTATTATTGACCAGAATAATTTCAAAATTCGACGGGTCCTCCGTTTGATTTTTTAAATGCTCTAAACATTTAGGCAAATAAAGTTCCCGGTTGTATGTGCAAATGATAATTGAAATTTTCATTAAGTCCAAAATGAAGATTGTTTTCCGTTTTAGACAAATATAATATTAATTTGATTTTAGTTTGTTGAAAGTTTGGTAAACCAACCTAAATTGACATATCAATGGGCTAATTGATGGGGTTTTGGAATGCTCTAAAATGAAATCATGAAAGTTCCCATTTGAATGATTTTCGATAAATAGCGAATTTGCGAAATGCACAAAAAATATTGAAATTTATTGGTGCTTTCAAATACAATTCAACACAATATTCATAGATAGCTTATATTTGTTCTAAGAGATTATGGTAAAAGTTCAGAACGATGTATTTCGTACAATGATTATTTCTAATTATGATAATAGTCTTCTCTACGTTGGAAAATGATTTTGGTCTTTCTTATGAAAAATATAGGTAAATTTTGAAATAAAAGGAATAAAACATTGATTTTTGAATTATTTAAATCAATAAAAAATAAACAGGTTTTCAGTAAAAGTTATAAAGATTAATAAACGTTGTTATCTCAATCGAGAATATCATTGGTAATTACTAAAAGGTTTTTTGAAAACTTATTTACTTAGTAATTAAACAATAAACTGTTGTTGTATAGAAATCTCTTAGATATGGTATTTGAAAATATTTTGGTAAAACACGAGGTTTCAAATTAAACTTAATCTCATAGTTTGGATTTATTAAATAAAATTTCGATTCCAAAATTGGCATGTTATTTTTTTTGCAAATTTTTAAAAATCTTTGAACTGATATTCCTGTGTCATATACATCTATCAGTAAATTTTCTATGTTTTTAGGGTGTTCTCTAAATAATTTTAAAATTCCCTTAAACATCCATCGAGGTGTTAAATGAAACCACGGCAAACGGCTTAAAAATTTATTAACACACATTTGCTGATGCCCGCCAAAGGGATTACACCAAGGTGGAAAACCTTGAAAGATAACTCCATCATCTTTAAGGAATTTTTTTAACAGTGGTAGGAAAGCTTCTTGATTTGGAATGTGTTCGATGGTATCTTTCATGAATATCACATCAAATTTATTTTCTAAACCTTCTACTTTGTAAATATCAGAACAAATCAATTCCAATTGATCACTGTAATCATTGTTTAAAAAACTTTTGGCATCGTCAATTGACCCTTCACGGATATCTACACCAGTTACTTTGCAACCCAATTCCAAAAAAGGAACAAGATTTCCCCCATATCCGCAACCTACTTCTAATACTTTTGTGTTGGAATCAATTTTTTTATGAATCGTGATAAAAGGTATAATATGATTTCTACAAGTATAACCTTGTTCTTTGAAATATTTATCTCTGTTTTTGTGCCTTTCGTCCATTTGTTTTCTATTGTTTCAAATTTACTTTTTTTATTTTGTAATTCGATATCTCAAGCAAAAAAACAATCTATGTTCATTAATCTCTTAATGTTTTAAATGTCTTTTCATTTTACGATATGAAAAGAACGTTTTTCTATGTGAAATTCTATCTTTGTTAACGATTATGGGTATAGTTCAAAAAGATGCATTTCGTACAATGATTATTTCTTATTTAGGAATAATTTTAGGCTATCTGAACAAAGGCCTTTTGTTTCTTTTTATACTAACTACCGAACAAATTGGTTTAGTAAATTTGATTCTTTCTGTTGGTCTTTTATTTGCCCAATTTGCAAATTTTGGAACTATTTATACCACTTGGAAATTCTTGCCCTTCTTCAAAAATCAAGAAAAAAAACACCACGGTTTTTTACCATTAATGCTACTGATTGTTCTACTTGGAATTACAATTTGTACTATTGCTTATCTGCTCTTTAGATCAAAGATTGAAGGAATGTATTTGGAGCGTTCGGCGCTTTTTGTTACCTATTATTTATGGATTTTACCGATTGGTATTTCGTATGTATTATTCCTGATTTTAGAAGTTTATTTAAAAAGCTTTTATAAAAATATTATTTCTGTAATAGCAATTGAAATCGTTCTCAGATTGTCGTTAACACTATTACTAATGTTGATTTGGCTTAAAGCGATTTCTTTTAATGTTTTTGTTATTGTTCATAGTCTTATTTATATTATACCAGCTGTGGTATTAATAGTTTATTTGTACCGTACAAATGAATTGAACTTAAGATTATCCAATATCAAAATTTCAAAGCGGTTTAAGAAAATATTGATTCAATTTTCGGTATTTAATTATATCAATACGTTAGGAAATGTTTTAGTTAATTCTCTTGATGTTATGATGATCGCTCAGTTTCTTGGTCTTCAGGCAACTGGAGTTTATACAACAGTTGTTTTTCTCACAAGTGCTTTACAAGTGCCTATTAAGTCAGTCCTTAGGATAAGTTCTTCACTTGTTGCAGATCATTGGAAATACAGAGAATTTGATAAGATGAAAGAACTTTATCAAAAAGTAAGTTCCGTTTCCTTAGTCATTGGTTTGGGTTCTTTTGTATTTGTCTGGAACAACATTGATTTCTTGTTTTCGTTTTTGAAACCTGAATTTCAAGAAGGAAAATGGGTGTTTTTCTTCTTAATGATGGGAAGGTTAATAGACATGTTTTTTGGATTGAATGGTGCAATATTCTCGACTTCTAAAAAGTTTAAATACGATATTATCTTCACCTTGTTTTTAATTGGGGCTGTGTTCTTTTTGAATTTACTTTTCATCCCAAAGTGGGGGATAGCTGGCGCTGCGATTTCAACTTCAATTGCGTTAATTATTTACAATGTTGGAAGATTGATTTTTGTTTGGGCGATTTATAAAATTCATCCTTTTCAACGCAATCAATTTATAGTAATTGGCTTAGGACTTTTAACGATTTATTGTGGGAATTTGACGGAGGATTTGATTCAAAACAAATGGATCCAATTTTGCATTGAATCCATTTTAGTATTTGGTATTTTCTTTCTTCCAATTTACTTGTTTTCACTTGAGAAAGAAACAGTCAATTATGTCAAAAAAGGCATTCTCTTTATCAAAGAGAAAACTGGAATTTCAAAATAAAAGCTATTTTAAATTTTTGCTTTAGCATCCTTAATAGCATTTGCTAAACCACTTGGTTTTTTTCCTCCAGCATTAGCAAAGAAAGCTTGTCCACCTCCACCACCATCAATCTGTTTTGCAACTTCACGAATAATGTTTCCAGCGTTAATTCCTTTGCTTTCGATTACTGAATCTGAAGCGATAATGCTTATTGAACATTTGTCACCTTCGTTTCCACCGATAACACCATAGAAATTATCAACCTCACCTTTTAATTGAAATAAAATATCTTTAATCGAACCAGCATCCAAAGAAACAATTGTTCCTAAGAAATTTATTCCATTAATTACTTCAATCTTGTTTTTCAAATCACCTTTAACGGCAAGCGCTTTTTCTTTTTGAAGCAATTCGATTTCCTTATTCATTTGATTGTTCTTCAACAATAAATCGTCCACAGCTTTTATCAAGTCTTTCGGATTTTTTAATGTCATTGCGATTGAATCAAGTGTTTTTGCTTTTTGTTTGAAGTAATTTTCAGCTGTTGTTGATGTTATCGCTTCAATTCGACGTATTCCTGCCGCAACAGCCGTTTCAGTTGTGATTTTAAATAAACCAATTTTTCCAGTTGATGGAACGTGAATTCCACCACAAAGTTCCACTGAATCGCCAAATTTTATAACGCGAACGGCATCACCATATTTTTCACCAAACAAAGCCATAGCTCCCATTTCCTTTGCTTCTTCAATTGGGGTATTTCGACGTTCGTCTAAAGAGATGTTTTGCTTAATTGCTTCACTGACTAATGTTTCAATTCTTTCTAATTCTTCATCAGTAACTTTTGAAAAATGAGAGAAGTCAAAACGTAAATATTCTGGATTTACCAATGATCCTTTTTGTTCCACATGCGATCCTAATACTGTTCTTAATGCATGGTGTAGCAAATGTGTTGCTGAGTGATTCGAAGCTGAATCAACTCTTTTTGTTTCGTTCACAACAGCAGTGTAATCTGATTCAA
>JBEAUV010000031.1:0-19563 GCA_041161265.1 Bacteroidota bacterium
GTACAAGCTAGATTTATTTGTAGAATTATAAGTATATAAATCTTGCATATTAATCAGTCCATCCAATGTATCACGTGATGTTTGATTTTTCAAACCTGTTCCTCCACCTTTACCAATTGACATATATGCAACTGTTGTTATATTAATTTTTTCATTTGGATCAAAAGAATGGGTTAAGTTAAACTGTGGTTTATGGAAATAATTAATTTTTTCATTGAAATTTTCACCATTGATTCTTCCATAATTTGGGTTGTATCGAATTCCTCTAGCACCTATTGAGGGCGAGGTGAATTGAGAGTTACTTAATGTACTAATAGAATCCAAAGACTCTTGATAATTTATTCCAGCCCTCTCTGCTAATCCTTTATCTATAACAGCAATTGGTAAGCGAGTTGTTCTCTGCCCATGTGATTGAGGAGCACCATTTACACCGAAACTTATTAGATGTTTGTCAAACTTCTTTTGAACTTTCATGAAATAAGACCAAGCATCAGCAAAACTAGCATCAGCAAAACTAGTTCCCCATTTTCGAGAACCAGCAATTGTAACACCCCAATTTCCTTTTAACAAACCTGTATTATAACCAAAAGATGTTTTGTATAAACCATAATAGTTCACTTCATTTTTAATAGAAACTCCCATTTTAGCATCGATTCCTTTGGTAACGATATTCATTGTTCCACCAACAGAAACAATAGATAATTTTGATGCTCCTAAACCGCGCTGTACCTGCATATAACGTGTAATATCTCCAAGTCCATCCCAATTACTCCAATAAACCTGACCATTTTCCATGTCGTTTACAGGAACTCCATCTACTAGAACGGCAATATTTCGTTGATCAAAACCACGAATTGAAACACGTGCATCTCCTGCCCCTCCACCTTGTTCAGTTGCATAAGCGCCTGGTGTTGAGT
This sequence comes from Bacteroidota bacterium, assembly GCA_041161265.1. Classification (GTDB taxonomy): domain Bacteria; phylum Bacteroidota; class Bacteroidia; order Flavobacteriales_D; family Crocinitomicaceae; genus M0103. The sequence continues at coordinate 918 of JBEAUV010000031.1, forward strand.
TTAAAAGCATTGGTAAATCTCTTGTCCCTAAATCTTCTGAAATTTGTTTCGCTGTCAATTTTGAAAAAGCAATTGGAGTATCTCTTGTTTTTGCAGCATCTGCTTTTACGATAACCTCATCAATTATTCTTTCATATTTAGGAAGAATTACATCAAAAGTAGTAGATTGGTTTCCAACTTTTACGCTTAAAAGTAATGTATCGAATCCAATACAAGTGATTTTTAATTCATAAGTTTTATTAATCTCAACTTGAAAGGAATACTTTCCATCGATATCTGTTTTTGTAATTAAACCATTATCACAAATAACCTTTGCTCCAACAACGGTTTCATCCGTTTCTTTATCGAAAACAGTTCCACTTAATTCTACTTTTGCCTGACTGTAACAAACTACAGTCAGCGCAAAAATAGCTAATATGGATAGTATTAACTTTCTCATAAAATCAAGAATTCTTCAGAAGAAGATTTACAAATTATTGAATAATTAAATTTGATTGTGCAACAGAATAATTTGCGAATCGCAATCTCACAGTGTACATTCCTTTTGTTAAATCTACTGTTGAAATTGATGTTGATTTAATAGCACCTGCAACTTCAGTTGATAGTACAACTTGTCCTACCATATTAATCACTTCAATTGAAGCAATTTCCTCTGAAGCAGAAACGACTAATGTTCCTGTTGAATTTGGATTTGGATATACAGCAAAAGAAATAGTAGAATTTACTTCATTAACTCCAAGAGGACAATCACATGTATGAGACCCTAGTCCAGTCCATGTGTCTTTTGGCAAAGAATCCCATTGAATGTTCACAATAAATGGGTCTGGGTTAACTGAAACACCTTCCATAACAGAAGCTTTTCTAGTTAAAGTTTGATCAATTGTCCACCAAGCTCCAACTGTTCCGTCATAAGGAAAAGTATCTCCCCATCCACCATTACCATTATTTGAAGTCATTCCTGCATCACCAATTTTTCCCATCAAATCAATCATTGTTGCACCATTAAACAATCCAATAGCATCATTACCATTCATGTATGTTGGAGCTGGATAAGCACCATCTAACACATCCGCCATAGCTTGTAAAATTGGTGAACATGCAGGTGAAGAAGCATTTCCTGTTGTTTGTCCATTCACTATTACAAAAGTAGAATGTGCAGCAATCGTTCCTGTAAGATTTGTTACTCCTCCTGCAGCAGAAGTAGCATCTCCATTTGAAAAACGTTGGATGCTATAGCCTGATAAATTCACAGGAGAACCAGTAGGATTATAAAGCTCCAATGCTTTGTCATTTCCTGATCCTTCAACATATTCAGAAATGAAGATTTCAGAACAATTTTGTGCTTGAGCTAAAGTTGCTCCAAAAGTTAATGCACCAATAAATAGTAACGTTTTTTTCATACGGTATAGTTTAGATTAAATAAAATTGCAAATTGAGAACGAAATAAGAATTACAAGAGTTGGTAAAAACAGGTGTTTCCTTTGAATTGAGATAAAAATCCAATTACAACTTGTATTAATTGAAAACATTATTTTTTCATTTCGCTGTGTTATATTTTCTCACGGTTTCAGCTAAAATACTTAGCTTCAAGGTTGACATGAAATAACTGATAGCAAAAGTAATACATTTTAAATGTAGCTATATTATAAAATTGTTAACATTCTGAAAAGGTTTTTAACGATTTTGGTTAAAAAATTTAAACATTTTATAACTTAGAGCTCTTAAATTAAAGCTATGACTTATAAAACACTTGTACTTACCCTTTTTATTTTTCTAACTATTCAATATAGTAAATCACAAGAAATTACTGTTGAGAAAATATGGAAAAAATATGAATTTTCTGGAGCAGGTGTTTCAGGTTTTAAATCAATGAAGGATGGCACACACTATACCAAATTAACAAAAACGGAAGGAAAACAATCAATTACAAAACATGAAATTACGGCATCAGCTGATCAATCAGAAGTGATCGTTTCATCAGAGAAATTGAATTATAACAATACTCCAATTGTAGTAGATGATTATTTTTTCAATGATGATGAATCAAAAGTTTTACTTACGACTCAAACAATTGGAATTTATCGACATAGTTTTTCGGCTGTTTATTATTTATATGATTTAAAAACAAGTTCTATTCAGCTATTAGATGAAGAACATCAGCCCCAAACCTTAGCTGAATACTCTCCAAATGGACTAAAAGTTTCTTATATCTACAAGAATAATTTATTCGTTAAAGACCTAAAGACAGGTAAAGTAACTAAGTTGACATCAGATGGCAAAAGAAACAAAATAATCAATGGCACCACAGATTGGGTATATGAAGAAGAATTTGCAATTACGAAAGCTTATGGTTGGTCACCTGATAGCAAGTATATTGGTTTTCTGAGATTTGATGAAAAGAATGTTAAAGAATTCAACTTAACTTATTACAACGAATTATACCCAGATTTGTACACCTTTAAATACCCAAAAGCAGGTGAAGAAAACAGTAAAGTTACAGCACATATTATCAACTTAAAAAACAGTAAAATTTCCAATATAGATTTAGGTGAATATGAATATATTCCACGATTACAATGGTCAGGAACTTCAAATAAATTAATCATTCAAACTTTAAATCGCCATCAAAATCACTTGAAATATCATTTGATAGATTTAAGCACAAAAAAAATGATAACCAAAACGTTTTTTGAAGAAAAATCAGATACATACGTTGAAATTGACAACAACCTTCTTATTTTGAAAGATGGAAATACCATTTTAAGAACAAGCGAAAAAGATGGTTTCAATCATATTTACAAACTAGCTTTTGATGGTGTTAATACTCAAATCACAAAAGGAAATTGGGATGTAATCGAATTTTATGGGATTGACGAATCAACAAACACGATTTATTATTCTGCTGCTGAGAAATCTCCTATTTACAAAGGAATTTACAAAATTAACATCGATGCAACTGGTAAAACTGCATTGAGTCTTGAAACAGGTACAAATGACGCAGAATTCACAAGTGGAATGAAGTATTTTGTTAAAACGTATTCAAATGCAAACACACCGCCAGTTTTTACATTATGTTCTAATGATGGAAAAGAAATAAGCGTTCTAGAAAGTAACTCAAAATTAAACGGAGTTTTGGCTAATTATAAACTTTCACCTAAGGAATTTGTCACTTTCCATTCTGGCGATACTGAGTTAAATGGTTGGATGATAAAACCTGCGAATTTTGATCCTTCCAAAAAATATCCTGTTTACATGACTGTTTATGGCGGCCCAGGCTCAAATACTGTTAAAGATTCTTGGGGTGGTGCTGATTTTATTTACCACCAATTATTGGCTCAAAAAGGTTATATTGTTGTTTCTGCAGATCCACGAGGTACAATGTATAGAGGGGCAGCTTTCAAAAAATCAACTTATTTGCAACTTGGAAAACTTGAAACAGAAGATTTTATCAATGTTGCGAAAGAATTACAAAATATGTCATTCGTTGATCCTGAAAGAATTGGCATACAAGGCTGGAGTTATGGCGGTTTTATGACTTCATTGGCAATCACAAAAGGTGCAGATCAATTCAAAATGGGAATTGCTGTTGCACCAGTGACGAATTGGAGATATTATGATAACATTTATACAGAACGTTTCATGCGTACACCTAAAGAAAATGAAAAAGGGTATGACGACAATTCACCAATCAATTTTGCAAACCTTCTAAAAGGTAAGTATCTTTTGATTCATGGATCTGGTGATGATAATGTTCATTACCAAAATACAATGGAAATGGTGAATGCAATGGTTAAAGCAGACAAACAATTTGATCTTTTTATTTACCCAAATAAAAATCATGGTATTTACGGTGGCAATACGCGGAATCATCTTTTCAACATGATGTTAAACTTTACTTTAGAGAATTTATAGTCTAGACTTTTAAAAAAAAGTATTAATTCTATGATTCTTATTTTTTTTAAACAAATTGTTTATTAATTTAGTCGAGAATATTTTTAACACCATAATTGGCGCAAATAAAATGAGTGAAATTGCTAAACTAGAACTTGAAGGGAAAATATACGAATTTCCAGTAATCGAGGGTACTGAAAACGAAAAAGCTATTGATATTAGCAAACTAAGAGATACTACAGGGTATGTGACTTTAGATACTGGCTATAAGAATACTGGAGCTACAAAAAGTGCTATAACTTTTTTAGATGGTGAAAAAGGTATTTTGCATTACCGTGGTTATTCAATTGAGCAATTAGCTGAAAATGCTACTTTTATTGAAGTTGCCTATTTATTGATTTATGGCTCTTTGCCTACTCAATTACAATTAGATACTTTCACAAATAATATCACAAAACATACATTGGTTCATGAAGACATGAAACAATTTTTTGAAGCTTATCCTGCAAAGGCTCATCCAATGGGTGTATTAGCTTCTATGACTTGTTCTCTTTCTACTTTTTATCCTGAGTCACTAGACCCTAATAGAAGTCCAGAAGCAAAAGACTTAACAATGTTACGTTTATTGGCAAAGCTACCAACTTTAGCAGCTTGGTCATATAAAAATGCAATGCGTCATCCATTCATGTACCCTAAAAATAAGTATGATTATTGTGCGAATTTTTTACACATGATGTTTGCAATGCCAACAGAGGAGTACAAAGTAAATCCTGTAGTTGTTAAAGCATTGAATAAATTATTGATTTTACATGCTGATCACGAACAAAACTGTTCAACTTCAACTGTAAGAATTGTTGGTTCTTCACAAGCAAATTTATACGCATGTATATCTGCAGGAATTTCAGCATTGTGGGGACCACTTCACGGTGGAGCAAACCAAGCTGTAATTGAAATGCTCGAGCAAATCCATAATGATGGTGGAGATGTTGATAAATGGGTACTTAAAGCAAAAGACAAAGAAGATCCTTTCCGTTTAATGGGCTTTGGTCATCGTGTATATAAGAATTTTGACCCACGCGCTACGATTATCAAAAAAGCATGTGATGATGTTTTGGAGCAATTAGGGATAAATGACCCAATGCTGGCAATCGCAAAGAAACTAGAAAAAGTAGCTTTAGAGGATGAATATTTCAAGTCTCGTAATCTTTACCCTAATGTTGATTTTTATTCAGGAATTATATACAGAGCTTTAGGAATTCCAACTGAAATGTTTACAGTAATGTTTGCTATTGGACGTTTACCAGGATGGATTGCTCAATGGAAAGAGATGACAGAAAACAACGAACCAATTGGTAGACCAAGACAAATATACACAGGTGCAACACCAAGAGAATATGTTGATATTGCTAAAAGATAATTGATCTTAAGGCATAAAAAAACCACGAATTACTTCGTGGTTTTTTTTATGCTAATAAATTCTAATTTGAACAATTAATCCTCAACTTCCTTTACTGAACTTACATCATCAGAAGTTAATTCTTCTGATTTCACCTCTTCTGCTCCATTCTGTAATTTATGGATTCGTTTTGTACCGTCATAAATTGCGAATTTTCTAAAACTACATTCCAAATCACCATTATAAACTTTGATTTTTCTATCTGGACGTAAACCAAGCGATTTAAAGCCTTCCTCACTTCCAGACATGACCCAACAGTCATAACCTTTCATTTCGTTTTTCATCCAATTCCCTAGCTCTTCGTACATTTCCTCTAGGTTTTCACCCATTCTCATTCCGTATGGTGGATTAGTAACAGAAACGCCTTTATCACCTACTCTTTTTACTTGCTCAAACGATTGAACTGAAGTTTCAATAAAGCGACCAAATACCAAACCTCTTAAGTTTCTTCTGGTAATCGTAATCATTTCATCACTGATGTCTGAACCAATAATTCGACAAGGAAGTTCCGTAACTCTTTTCTTCGCAGAATCATAGATTTCTTCCCACAATTTTTCTTCAAAACCGATAAAGTTCTTAAACGCATAATGCTGGCGTTCAATGTTAGAGGGAATTCCAGTAGCTAAAAATGCTGCCTCAATCAACAATGTTCCTGAACCACAAAAAGGATCAATAAACGGTGATTTTCTATCCCAACCTGTCATTCTAATTAAACCAGCTGCAACGACTTCATTCATTGGCGCTTCTCCAGTTGCTTGACGATACCCTCTTTGAAACAAAGGTAAACCACTCGTATTTAAAGAAATAACGCAATTTGCATTTTGAATATAAACATCAAAAACAACTTGTGGTGTTTTAATGTTTACGTCCGGTCTGTTTCCACTTTTATTTCTGAATGTATCAACAATAGCATCCTTTACTAATAAAAATGGATATTGCGAATGTTTGAATAAATCTGAGAAAACCGCTCCTTTTACTGCAAATGTTTTATCTAAAGTAAAAAACTTCGTCCAGTCAATTTGCATACATTTATTATACAAATCTTCTTCATTCCGAAAAGAGAAACTTTTAACTTCTGTTAAAATTGATATTGCACAACGGCAATGCAGATTCAAAAAATAAACATCTTTTAATGTGCCTTTTGTTTGAACTGCCCTGTTTAATACTGTAACCTCATTATAACCCAACTCATTAAGTTCTTCAGCCAATACTTGCTCCAGACCAAAAATTGTTTTTAAGGTGATTTTGAAAATCTGACTATTAACTTTATCTTCTTCCTTCATTTTTATACCTTTCACTTATGAAATACTCTTATTTTTGTACAAAAGAACGAATTTGAAATCAATAAATAGGTATCTACTTCTTCTAGGCTTTTGTTTTATCCTAACAAGTAACTATGCACAGCAGCGAGTTGGATTGGTTTTAAGTGGTGGCGGAGCTACGGGCTTAGCACATATTGGTGTGTTAAAAGCACTCGAGGAAAAAGGAATTCCAATTGATTATATTACAGGCACATCTGCCGGAGCACTAGTAGGATCTTTATATTCAGCCGGTTATAGCCCAGAAGAAATTGAACAATATGTTTTAAGTGACGAATTTCAATTAATGTCGAAAGGTAAATTGAAATCAACACAACATTTTTTATACAAAGAAGGAGAAAATAATGCCAGTCTCGTAAATTTTTCTTTTTCAAGAGATAGTATTTTGAAAAAATCATTACCTACAAACTTTATTACTTCTTCTTATTTAGATTTTGAAATGATGAAAATATTGGGCACAACAGGAGCCTCTTATGGAAATGATTTTGATAGTTTATTTGTCCCGTTCCGATGTGTTGCCTCCGATATACGCAATAAAAAAAGCATCGTTTTTTCTAAAGGAAATTTGAATCAAGCTGTACGAGCTTCAATGACTTACCCTTTTTATTTCAATCCAATTCGTGTGAACGATATTTTATTATTCGATGGTGGATTGTATAACAACTTTCCTGCTGACATCATGTATTACGATTTTAGTCCAGATTTTATTATCGGTAGTAATGTATCCGACAATGCACCACCACCGATGGAGGATGAACTAATAAGCCAAATTACTAACATGTTGGTTTCCTATTCAGATTTCACATTACCCTGTGAAGCTGGAATTATTATCCAACCCAATACAGATATTTCAACTTTTGACTTCGAAGAAGTGAAGAAGGCAATAGAGATTGGCTACAACACAACTATGCTTTACATTGACTCAATTGAACTTCATGTAATGAATAGAATCTCAAAAGAGGAACTAACAAAAAAACGAATTGCTTTTAAATCAAAGATTATAGATTTAAACGTATCATCCATATCTAATATTTCGAATCAGAAAAGGGAAATTACTTACGCCAATAAATCAATGATTAATAACCGTAAAAAAGAAATAATTTCAATTGAAAAATTAGAAAAAAGATATTACCGTCTTTATGCAACTCCACAAATTGAGTTTATGTTTCCACTTCTTACGTTGAAAAAAGATTCCACTTATAATTTAGGACTTGAAGTTCGAAAATCAAAAGATTTTAAATTGGATGTAGGGGGACATTTCTCTTCGAGAGCAGTAAATACTGGATATTTAGGTTTAACATACAGATTTATCGGTAAAACGGCTTCTTCATTAAGTCTATCCTCATATTTTGGTAAATTTTATGGCTCTGTTAAAGCAAGTTATACTTTTGAAATCCCTTCAGTATATCCAATTTCAGCATCTACTTATTTTGTAATGAATCGTTGGGATTATTTCCGAAGTTTCGCCACTTTTTTTGAAGATGTTAAGCCTTCTTTTCTTGTTCAAAATGAAATGTATTATGGTTTAAAATTCAACCATCCTATAGGAAATACAACTAAAAGTTCGATAGATTTTCGATTTTTCAATTTAGAAGACGATTATTACCAAACGGAAAACTTCACAAATAAAGATACTTCTGATATCACAACCTTTGTCGGAAATTCATTGAGCTGGGAATTTGAGCAAAACTCATTAAATCGAAAACAATTTGCTACTGCAGGACATTTTTTCAAATTCAAAGCCCGTTATGTTAATGGAAATGAAAAAAACATCCCAGGTTCAACTTCAACAACAGATACAACAAAATTTAAACACCATGAATGGATAAATTTGAATGCTGAATTTCAATCCTTCATAATTAACCACCCGAATTTCCATTTTGGATTTCATGGAAAAGGCGTTTTCAATAGTCAGTCCTTGTTCTCAAATTATACAGCTACCTTACTCTCTATGACTTCCTTTTCATTGATTCCAGATGCTGAGACTTATTTTTTACCTGAATATCGATCACCTCAATACGTAGGTGGAGGCCTAAATTTAATTTTTTCATTCAATAAAAATATAGATCTACGTTTTGATGCTTATTACTATCAGCCTTTTGTGTTATTACAAAAAAATGATGACGGTACTTTTGGTTATTCAAAACCATTTAAAGGTGAAACATACATGGCCACCGCGTCATTTATATTCCATTCTTTTGTAGGCCCTATAAGGGCTACCTTTAATTATTTCCCAAAACAAACAAGCCCAATAGCCTTTCAAATAAGTTATGGTTTTGTGCTATTTAATGAAAAAGCAATTCGATAAAACATCACATTAAGTAAATAATATTTAAAAATGGAAAAAATAATCTGTGGAATTCAACAAATGGGGATTGGAGTTCCCAATGTAGCAGAAAGTTGGAAGTGGTACCGGAAGTTTTTTGGTGTCAACGTGAAAGTTTTTGAAGAAGCTGCTGATGCTCCTTTGATGACACGTTATACAGGAGATGTTGTTCATTCAAGAACTGCAACCCTTGCTTTGAGCATGGAAGGTGGTGGTGGATTCGAAATTTGGCAGTTTACAAGTCGTCCAACAGAAAAAGCAACATTCGATATTCAAATTGGTGATTACGGATTATATGCTTGTAAAATAAAATCAAGAGATGTTGCTGCAAGTTTCAATTTTTTCAAAGAAAATGGGGCGACCATTATTGGTGAATTATACAAAAATCCAAATGGAGATTTAACATTTTACGTACAAGATCCAAATGGGAATATCTTCCAAATTGTTCAAGGAAGAGGTTATTTTTCAAATACTAAACACCCTTCACATTGTGGTGGAGTAGCCGGTTCAATAATAGGAGTTAGTGATATTGAAAAAGCACTTCCTCTTTATAAAGATATTCTGGGGTATTCTACTATTGAATATGATGTAATTGATAATTACGCAGATTTCAGCCAAATAACAGGTGGTAATTCAAAATTTAGGCGTGTTTTATTGACTCATAAAGAACCAAGAAAAGGCCCGTTTGCAAGATTATTAGGTCCAACGGAAATAGAGTTAGTTCAAGCACTTGAGCGAACTGATTGTAAGAAAATATTTGAAAATCGTTTTTGGGGAGATTGGGGATTTATTCATTTGTGCTTTGACATTCAAGGAATGGATTTGTTACAAAATGAATGTGAATCAAAAGGATTTCCCTTTACCGTGGATAGTTCAGACACTTTTGATATGGGTGAAGCCGGAGGTCGTTTTTCATATATAGAAGATCCAGATGGAACATGGATTGAATTTGTTGAAACACATAAAGTACCGGTAATGAAAAAATGGGGTTGGTACATCAATCTGAAAAATAAAAAACCAGGCAAACACTTACCGAATTGGATCCTGAAAGCGATGGGATTAAATAAAGTAAAAGATTAATGTTTAAACAGTATGAATAGTTGATTTAAAAGGCAGAATAATCAACAATATTATAGTTATATTTGAAATCTATATAAGCAGTATTATGAAATATCCTTTTATCTTTTTTGTTACTATTCTATTCTTGAGCAGTTTTTTAACTTCTTGTAAGGAGGACATTGATTTAATAGGCAATTTCGAAGAAACAGCAGTAGTATATGGTTTATTGGACAAGGCAGATAGCGTTCACTTTGTAAAAATTAATCGTGCTTTTATAGGACCAGGAAATGCGTTAGAAATTTCTCAAATTCCAGATTCTAACGAATTTCAGCAAGTTGATGCAACCATTAAAGAATATATAAATGGTGCGTTAGCTAGGCAATGGACTTTAGTTGATACAATGATTGAAAACAAAGATCAAAATGGTGTTTTCTACGCACCTTTTCAAAAAATGTATTATTTTAAAACTACTTCTACTGCACCATTAAACTCAAATGGTATTTACAAATTACATATTTCATTAAATGGTGGGGAGATTGAAGTTGATGGTGAAACAGAACTAGTATCAGGAATCACTACTTCTGCTGATGGTCAATCATTTAGATTTGATTTTGTCGATAATCCTGGTATTTATTTAGAAAAAGGGTTAGCTATTTCAGCCGGCAACTCCAATATAATGAATGCAACTTTGGAAGTTAAATTTTTCGAATATACTGCTCCTGGTGTTGGCGCTCTAAAATCTTTCAAATGGAACCTGGGGGAATCTGAAATCACTCCAAATGGATCAAAAACTTTTACGTTAAACGGTAAAACTTTTTATGATTTAGTATTGGCAAATGTTACAAATAATCCACTTATCAATCAACGTAAATTATACTCAATAAAGGTTATTGCTACAGGTGGAGCAGAAGAATTGTTTAATTATATGACTGTGAATGTACCCAGTTCTACTTTAGCGCAAAGTAAACCAACATACACGAATCTAAGCGTAAATGAAAATCATAAAGTTATTGGAATCTTTTCTTCAAGATTAACCTATTCAATTGAAAAAACATATATTAACACTTCAAATTCAAGTCTTCGCATGATGGCAACAAAATCTGTTGAAGAATTGTGTACAGGACCGATAACTGGTAATTTATTTTTCTGCAGTCAACATATTCTTGATGTATCAACTTCTTATAACTGCCCTTAAATAATTTTAAGTTTTAAGTAGATAACAAATTAACTTTGTTAGTACCTTTAGCACATGGCAGAAAGGAAGACTTTCTTTGTAAATGTAATTTTACCGATCCCCGTTCATAAAGAATTTACGTACCGCGTGCCTTTTGAAATGAATGATTCGATTATCGTAGGTGGGCGGGTAATTGTTCCTTTTGGAAAATCTAAATTATTAACTGGAATTGTAAGTAAAATTCAAGAAACAGCACCTTCTGAATACCAAGCTAAATACATCGAACATGTATTAGATGAAACTCCAATTATTACAAAGGAGCAATATCATTTTTGGCAATGGATTTCAACTTATTACATGGCACCAATTGGTGATGTAATGAATGCAGCATTACCATCAAATTTTAAATTAGCGAGTGAAACAAAAATTATCATTCATCCCGATTATGATGGGAAATTGGATTTTTTAGATGCGCGCGAGCTTGAAATTGTTGAGGCACTTGAAATAAGAGAAACATTAGATCTAAAGGAAATTTCTGAAATTATCGGAATTAAAACTGTTCAACCTATCATCAAAAAAATGATGGAAAGGAGAATTGTATTAGCAGTTGAAGAACTGAATGATAAATTTGTTCCGAAAACAGCTGTTTATATAATCTTAGGCACTGAAGTTCAAACAGAAGAAGATTTAAATGCGAAAATTAACTTCTTAGAAAGTAAAAAATCAACTGAAAAACAACTCGAAATATTATTGACCATTTTAAGAGATGGGAATTATTCAAATAATAAACTGCAGCCGGTTTTAAGAAAAACATTGTTGGAAAGAGAGATTTCCGTTTCAACATTGAATACAATGGAAAAAAATGGGATTATTATTCAGCAAAGAATTGAAATCTCACGTTTTTCAAATTCGGAAAACAATCAAGAAGGATTTAAAGAATTATCTAAAGGACAATATAAAGCATTAGAACAAATTAATGAATCGTTTCTACAACACAACACAACATTATTACATGGTGTTACCGGTTCTGGAAAAACTGAAATTTATGTTCAACTCATTCAGGAACAACTTGATTTGGGCAAACAGGTGCTTTTTTTGCTACCTGAAATTGCATTAACAACCCAATTAATCCAGCGACTTTCAGCCTATTTTGGAGAACAAATTGGTGTTTACCATTCTAAATTCAATCAAAATGAACGAGTTGAAATCTGGAACCACGTTTTAAATAATAATCCATCTAAATTCAGAATAGTTTTGGGCGCCCGTTCTTCAGTATTCTTGCCTTTTCAAGAACTTGGTCTCATCATCGTTGATGAAGAACACGAATCCAGTTTCAAACAATATGACCCTTCTCCTCGCTACAATGCTCGTGATTCAGCAATTGTTTTAGCGCATTATTACAAAGCAAAAGTACTATTGGGTTCTGCAACTCCTGCGATGGAAACTTTTTACAATGCTAAAAATGGCAAATACGGTTATGTCGAATTAACAAATCGTTTTGGTGGTCTTAGTTTACCAGAGGTATTTTGTGCTGATGTAAAAAAGGAACGCAGACAAAAAAGTATGCAGTCACATTTTACGTTGTTTTTAGTCGATGCTATTCGTGAAGCCCTGAATAGAAATGAGCAAATTATACTTTTTCAAAATCGTAGAGGATACACACCACTTTGGAGTTGTGAAATTTGTAACTGGACCCCAAAATGCAAGAATTGTGATGTTTCGTTGACGTATCATAAACAAACGAATACGCTAAAATGCCATTATTGCAGTTATCATACACCACCCGTTGGTTCTTGCGCGTGTTGCGGTTCAAATCGCTTGAAAATGCTTGGATTTGGAACTGAAAAAGTAGAAGATGATTTGGCAATAATATTTCCTGATAAAACAATAAAACGATTAGATTTAGACAGTACGCGCTCTAAAAATGCGTACGAAAATATATTGGGCGATTTTGAAAACAGAAAAATCGACATCTTAATTGGTACTCAAATGGTGAGTAAAGGATTAGACTTTGACAATGTTAGTTTAGTTGGAATACTAGACGCTGATATGTTATTAAACAGACCACATTTCAGAGCTTTTGAAAGAGCATATCAACTGATGTCGCAAGTTGCAGGAAGATCCGGTAGAAAAGAGAAAAGAGGAAAAGTAATAATTCAAACAGGTGATCCTGATCATTGGGTGATTCAAAAGGTAATCAATCACGATTATGTTGGCTTTTACAATGACGAAATTTTAGAACGAAAGAATTATTTCTATCCTCCATTCTACAAAATGATTGAATTCACCTTAAAACATAAGGATGAACATCTTTTAGACAAAGCATCAATGGATTTTGCACTTTCGTTAAGGGAAACGTTTAAAGAACGTGTTTTGGGTCCAGAATTCCCTGTAGTTCGAAGAATTCAAAATTTATATCTTAAGTCTATCAAATTGAAATTAGAGAAAGATGCTTCTGATAAAAAAGTAAAGGAACGCATTCAGCAACTAATTGATGCTTTCTATAGCGTTCCTTTAAACAAATCCATTCGAATTGTGGTCGATGTTGATCCCGCTTAACCTAGGTATGATTTGAGCATCCGGCTTCGGGAAGTATGTTTCAACCTTCGAATTGCTTTTTCTTTTATTTGACGAACTCTTTCTCTTGTGAGATCAAATCGTTCGCCAATTTCTTCTAATGTCATGGGGTATTTCCCATTTAAACCATAATATAATCTTACAATATCACCTTCTCTTGATGTCAATGTGGAAAGCGATCTTTCTATATCTTTTCTTAACGATTCAACAACCAATTCCTTTTCAGGACCAGGAAGCGAATCATTTAATAGAACATCGTACATACTTGACGACGATTCATCTCCTTCTACAAGAGGCGCATCCATAGAAATATGTCTTCCACTGTTCGCTAAAGATTGTTTCACTTCTTCTGTTGAACATTCCAAAAATTCAGCTAATTCATCTGCTGAAGGTGGACGTTCAAATTTTTGTTCCAATTCAGAGAACGCACGATTAATTTTATTTATTGTACCAATCTTATTCAAAGGAAGTCTGACAATTCTCGCCTGTTCAGCCAATGCTTGTAAAATCGACTGACGAATCCACCAAACAGCATAAGAAATAAATTTAAATCCACGTGTTTCATCAAATCGTTCAGCAGCTTTTATCAAGCCTAAATTTCCTTCATTAATTAAATCCGGAAGCGATAATCCTTGATTTTGATATTGCTTTGAAACAGATACTACAAAACGAAGATTTGCTTTTGTTAAACGATCTAAAGCAGCTCTATCACCTTCGCGAATTTTACGCGCTAAAATAACCTCTTCTTCTGCAGAAATTAATTCTACACGACCAATTTCCTGTAAGTATTTATCCAAAGACGCTGTCTCTCGATTTGTAACTTGCTTCGTAATTTTTAATTGTCTCATGGCACGTAAGTTTTAATTTGTTTCCCTACATCATATTAACGTTTAAGATATCAATTAGTTGGCTTGCTTAAAGATAAATTTTCATTAAATAGCACTTTAATGAATATAAGGTAGCAATCATTGAATATTCGGTATTCTTCTGTTATTAACGCGTAGTTAAAATATTGTTTCATTAACTTTACACCATGAAAATTTTAATGGTCTGTTTAGGAAACATTTGTCGTTCACCTTTGGCAGAAGGAATTCTTCGTGAAAAACTAATAAAAAACAAGCTAGAGGTAATTGTTGATTCAGCTGGAACATCTGGTTTACATGCTGGTGAACACCCTGATTATAGGATGTGCGCAACAGCAAAATCATTCGGAATAAACATTGATGATTTAAAATCAAGAAAATTCATTTCTCAAGATTTTAATAACTTTGATCTCATTTATGCGATGGATTCTAGTAATTATAGCAACATATTATCTCTTGCCTGCACAACAAAGGATAAATCCAAAGTACATTTGATTCTTAATGAACTTTACCCAACTAAAAACATGGCCGTTCCAGATCCCTATTATGGTGGTGAACAAGGTTTTATTGACGTATATAACTTGCTGAATGAAGCAACAGACAAAATAATTGAAAAAATAAAAGCAAATGGATAACGGAAAGATTTATATGATTCCAAATACTTTAGGTGGAGAATCAACAAAAGATATTATTCCTCAAGAAGTAGCAGATAAAGCGATAAGTCTAAGAGCATTTGCTGTTGAAGATTTAAAATCTGCTCGACGCTTATTGCGCAAAATTGACCGTGAGTTTCCAATTGATAAATGTGAGTTTTATTTATTGAATAAAAGAACACCAATCGAAGATTTACACAAAATGTTGAAAGTTATTAGTCGTGGAGATGATTTGGGTGTTATTTCTGAAGCTGGTTGTCCTGGAGTTGCTGATCCTGGTGCAGAATTAGTTGCGTTAGCGCAACAAAGAGATATTGAGATTGTTCCATTAGTTGGTCCAACATCAATTATTTTAGCATTAATGGCAAGTGGTTTTTCTGGTCAAACATTTACTTTTCACGGTTATTTACCGAAAGAAAGAAAAGACCGTATCCGAAAATTGAAAGATTTTGAAGGTGATGCTCGTAGATCTGGTTATACGCATATTTTTATGGATACTCCTTTTAGAAATATGAATGTACTAGATGATTTAATGAAAGAATTGGCTGACACTACTATGCTTTGTATAGCATGTAATATCACATTACAATACGAAACTATTAAAACAATGTCTGTTAAAGAATGGAAAACAAAAGAGTTTGACCTTTCAAAAAGCCCGACAATGTTTCTAATAGGAGCAAGCCAGATTTAATTTGTTCCTCTGCTCTTTTTGATTGCTTCGTATGCTTCTTGAATTTTCTGGAATTTTTCTTTCGCTCCTTTTTGGAATTCTTCCCCCATTTGTGAAACTTTATCTGGGTGGAATTTGATTGCCATTTGACGGTAAGCTTTTTTGACTTCTTCGTCAGTTGCAGTAGGTTCAATACCCAAAACACTGTAATCAGAATTCACATTTCGATAGAACATGTTCTTAACGCTTTCAAATTCGATTTGCGGAATCCCAAGCATTTTGGAGATATCATGAATTACGTTTAATTCTGTATTCGATACATGTCCATCAGCTTTTGCTATTCCGAACAGATAGTGCACGAGTTGAATTCGCACTTCAGGCTGCATACGCATTTGAATATCCTGACAGATTTTTTGCAACGGAATTTGACCTGAATCAATGAATTGCTTCAATGTTTGTAAATGTGTCCCGTTGAATTGTGGTCCAAATTGCTGTGAAAAGAACGATTTAACAAAATCCAATTCAGCTTTTAGAACTTTACCATCAGCAGTCATAACCGCTGCAGAAAGGGCCATCAGCATTGTTGGCACATCATTTACAGAAGATCGTTGTTGGTAAAATTGAAATAATTCTTCAGGCGAATAAGCTCGACCTTCTTGCTTTGCTTTATCTTTCAATTGCCCTACAACTCGTTGGTAATTATCAATAAAAGTTCCAGCTATAAAGCCTAATATTCCACCAAAAATCTGTTTTCCAAAAAGAAAATATCCTGCAACTCCTAAAATCCACTTAAACAAAATCGTTCTGTTTTAATTAAAAAATGGAGGAATGAATTCCATTCCTCCTTAACTTATGTTCTATAATTTATGCTATTTGCTCAATATTTCGTTCTATAAAAGCATTTAAAGCTTCACCTTTCAACATTCCCTGAGATAGCATTGCCAGGTCACTTAATTGTTTCACCGTTTCTTTTTGTGCTTTTTCTTTTTTCGCAAGAATGCCACTAATTTTTGGATGATTCGCATTTATTACCAAATTATACATTTCAGGAAAAGCGCCATAGAAGCCACCGCCACCCATCTTTTGTTGCTCCATCATTCTGCGAATAAATTCTGGCTGCGTAATGATAATTGGTGCATCATCCTCACTCATGCTTTCAAATTGAATTGAAAATTTCTCTTTGTTTAAGAATGATTCAAACACAGGCTTCAATTTCTCTTCATCCTCTTTCGATAACTTAGAAGGAATTTCTTCTGATTTCTGAATCAATTTATCAAGTGGATCTGAATCCACACGAGAGAATGCAATATTATCGAATGATTGTTCAATTTTAGCAATCCAATGCGGAGCAAGTGGGCCATCCATTTCTAAGACATCATATCCGCGGTCTTTTGCTTTTTTAACGAAAGAATATTGACTTTCTTTATCATTTGTGTATAAAAAAATACGCTTTCCATCTTTATTAGTTTGCAAAGCAGAAACTTTCTCAATGTATTCTTCAATAGTTGAATAGACTCCATCCACGTTTTTAACCAACGAGAAAGATTTTGCTTTATCTGCAAATTTGTCTTCAGACAAAGATCCATATTGTACAAAAACCTGCAAGTCTTCCCATTTCTCTTCGAAATCTTTACGGTCTTTTTTGAACATCTCTGCCAATTTATCCGCTACTTTCTTTGTGATATGAGCAGAAATCTTCTTGACATTGCTATCACTTTGTAAATAAGATCGTGAAACATTCAATGGAATATCTGGAGAATCAATCATTCCGTGAAGTAAAGTCAAAAATTCTGGAACAATTTCCGCTACACTATCCGTAATAAAAACTTGATTCGAATATAAATTAATCTTATTTTTCTGAACTTCAACATTTTCTTTAATCTTAGGAAAATACAATATTCCAGTCAAATTAAATGGGTAGTCAACATTTAAATGAATGTGAAACAATGGGTTTTCAAAGGTTGTTGGATATAATTCTCGGTAAAAAGCATCATAATCTTCTTGTGTTAAATCAACAGGTGCTTTTGTCCAAGCAGGTGTTGTGTTGTTAATTTGATTTTCAACATCAACAGCTACTTTTTTAATTTTTCCGCTGTCATCTTTCTCACCTTCTGGAGATTCAATGTATTCTGTTTTAGAACCAAAGAAAACCGGGATTGGCAAAAATTTACAGTATTTATTTAAAATTTCAGAGATTTTCGCTTTTTCCAAAAATTCTAAAGCATCGTCAGCAATATATAAGATAATATCTGTTCCTCTCTCCGTCTTTTCAATTTCAGTAATCGTATATTCCGGAGAACCGTTACTTTCCCATTGAACAGCTTTTGAGCCTTCATGACGCGACAATGTGCGGATTTGCACTTTTTCAGCAACCATAAATGCTGAATAAAATCCTAATCCAAAATGCCCAATAATTTGCTCTGCACCTTCATTTCCTTTATATTGTTGAACAAATTCTTCAGCACCAGAAAAAGCAATTTGATTGATATATTTATCAATTTCTTCTTCTGTCATTCCGATTCCCAAATCACTAATGGTTAGTGTTTTCTCTTCTTTATTCAAAATCACGTCAACACGTAAATTTCCTAATTCGCCTTTAAATTCACCGTTTAAAGTCAAAACTTTCATCTTTTGGGAAGCATCAACAGCATTCGAGAC
>JBEAUV010000032.1:0-19111 GCA_041161265.1 Bacteroidota bacterium
CAAGACTCATTTGACCATCTCCAAAATCCCAAATATATTCCGTTGCATTTATTGAGAAATTTGTAAATGCGAAAGTAGGATCTAGTGTTGTTTCCGATAAGGAAGAGCTTGTGAAAATTGCACTTGCTTGTGGGTTAACTGTCACAAATGAGCCATTATTCAACGAATTTGTGCAACCATTGTCGTCTGTAACGGTTAATGAAACAAGGTATGCTCCTGAATTTGAGTAAATATGATTCGGATTCATAGCAGTGCTCATAAACCCATCTCCAAAGTTCCAAACATAATTCCAACTTGGAGAATTGGTTCCATTGTTAATAAATGACACACTTTCTCCAGGACAAATCGAACCCATACTAGGGTTTAAAGCAATAACAGGTAATGAATTCACAATAACCGAAACTGTATCATATATTGTTTGACCACAGCTGTTTGTAGCTGAAAGTACATAATCTGTACTTATTAAAGGATTTTCATAGATTGCGACATTAGTTGCGCATGAAGGACAATGCATCCAACTCATAATCACACTCGCATCACTGCCTAAATAGTTTGCAGTTAAAGAAATTGAATCATTAAAACAGATTATTGGGTCATTAATAGTTGCGACAAGATCAATTGGATCGATAATGTTTATAATTACTGAACTTGAAAGAAGTAAAGAACATCCGTTATTGTCACTAATTGTACAAGTATAAAATTGATTACTAATTGGAGAAACAGAAATGGAGTCAGTTATTTGGCCACTTGGAGTCCAGTCATATTGATAATTGCCTGTTCCACCTGTAGCAGTTACACCTATTGTAAGCAATGAACCAGGACAAATAACAGATACTCCACTTATAGTTCCAGTGATTTGAGTTGGTTCATTCAAAAAGATTGAATCTGTAATTGAACACCCAAAATCGTCCGTTACAGTCAATGAGTACCAAGAACTTTGTAAATCATATAAATTCACTGATAGAGGTCCAGTTGACCAATTGTAATTATAGGGAGCTGTTCCACCTCCAACTAATGAAGATATTGATCCATTACTAAGACCAAAACAACTTGGTTCAACTCCAGCTAATGCTAATGTTAATGCTGTCGGTTCTGTAATATTTACTATTATTTGTGTTAAACATCCATTAAAATCAGTAACAGTGCATGTGTCGTTTCCAGCTATTAGATCTATGGCGGTATTGCCATTTTGAACAGGAATTGTATTCCAAGAATAGGAGTAAGGAGCAGTGCCACCTGTAGCTAATACTTCAGCTGATCCATTTTGATAACCGTTGCAGTTGTTATTTGTTTGGCTGATAAGGATCAAATTTAAAACAGCTGGTTCACTAATTGTAAAGTTGATAAGTGTATCGCAACCTAGAGAATTTACAATTTGAACTTGATGCAATCCAGCTGATAAATTCAAAGCAAATGTATCAGTTGTTAAAGGTCCACCATCCCAAGAGTATTGACAAGGTGAAAATAATCCCGAAGTTGAAACGTGAGCTTCTCCATCCGAAAGACCATTACAACTTACATTGATATTAGAGAAAATTGATGTTTCAGAAAAAGAATAGAAACTTAGTTGTATTACATCCATATCCGCTGGGCATCCATTGTTACCTGTAGTAGTCAATGTTAGATTAACAAAATCATTTGAGATTTCAAGCGGAGTAGGAGTGTATGAAGCATTTAAATCTGTAGCATTCGGCGTAAAAACACCAGATCCACCAGACCAAACGCCACCTGTAGCTGTTTGTATATTACCGTTTAAAGCAATTGCTCCTACAGTTTGACTACAAAATAATTGATCGATTCCAGCATTAGCTACAATCGGTAAAATATCTTGAGTAATGATTGCAGTGTCAGTCGCAATTAAACATCCAGAAATATCTGTTACACTAACAATGTATGTTCCAGCACCTACGACAATACTACTAGTCGTAGCACCATTATCCCAAGAATAAAAATAAGGTGCTGAGCCTCCAGATGGTGTAGCTGTGACTACTGTATTTAGTACTCCAAAACAAAGATGTTGTGAGCTTGGAGAAACGATTACGATTACAGCATCAATAAAATTCACACGAATCGTATCGCAAAAAGGAATTGGATTACATCCGGCAATGTCAGTTCCACATACTAAATAATCTACATATGCTGGAGCATTGATATCGCCAGTAACATTTACTGTATCTGTTCCAACAGTGTTATCTAAATATGAATTATATGCTCCCATTGCTCCTGGGAAAATACTTGTCCAAGTCATGGATGGTTCATTGAAGTAATTAGCATAGATGAGACCAGAACAACCACTATTCAAAGTCGTGTCAGGGCCAATTATTGGTGCTGAATATGATGTTACACTGAAAATATTTAAATCATTCCCTGGTTTGCAATAAGTCAATGAATGAGGGCCAACACCTGATAGGCAAATAGGAACGCCAACAGAAGTAAGAGGACCACAATTTATTTGATAATTTTGTCCTGGAGGTGCTGCACCAAAAGCAAAATCGAAAGATACTGATATTGCATCTGGATGAAGAGTAATAATAAATTCAACACAATTGTTATCTCCACAACAGTCTGCATCACGTCCAATATTTAGACTAAGCCATGTTTGATTTGGTGAAGAGGAAAGGTCAACAATATATGGAAGTGCACCTGTACACTGTCCCATTGAAAATGTTGATCGTAGAAAAAGAATGATAAGAAATATCGCTTTTTTGATACTGAAGTTGAAGGTAGTTTCCATGGCGTAATAATTTAGTTTCTTATTTTGATAACGACTAAATTAAATTGAGGTTGCCTCTTTTGTTTATATTGTTTTTTTACAAGCTTAAACATAAAACTATTTACCAGCTTGACATGTAGGCTGTGATTAAATATGCGTGCATATATAATTTAATTTTAATGGTAAACAAAAAAGATATGCGTGCATATAATTAAATGATTTTCATAGAAATAATTAAGCTTTGAAAGCTTGAATTGGTGATCCAAAAAAAATACGGATATATTGATGATATTATTTGGGGTACTCAAAATTCAAGATCAACGAACTTATTTGTTTAGTCAAATAAATTTTTATAGTTCTAAATGAAAGTAAGAAATTCAAAAAATCAGAGTAAATTCCTATCATAACAAAACTCTTCAAAATTACAGATTGGAATTTATTGTTGGCTTAGGATTGTGGTTTTAAATTTTTCGGCTTAAATTTGCTCAGGATGATTTCTCTCCAGCATGAAATGAGGAAAGGATAGTTGCTCTCCGGGATGAGCGGCAGTCAACGAATCTAATTTTATTTTTATGAATGCAACACTAACAACTATGACATCAGACCAATTGATCCAGTTAGAAGACAAGTACGGAGCACATAATTATCATCCACTTCCAGTAGTATTATCTCGTGGAGAAGGAGTATATGTTTGGGATACTGAAGGAAAAAGATATTTTGATTTCCTATCTGCTTATTCAGCAGTGAACCAAGGTCATTGTCATCCGAAAATTATTCAAGCTTTAATTGATCAAGCACAAACATTGACGTTAACATCTCGTGCGTTTTACAACGATACATTAGGTGAATACGAAAAATTCGTAACTGAATTCTTTGGTTTTGATAAAGTTCTCCCAATGAATACGGGTGCAGAAGCAGTTGAGACAGCTATTAAATTGTGTCGTAAATGGGCTTATGAGAAAAAAGGAATTCCGGAAAACGAAGCAAAAATCATTGTGTGTGAAGGGAATTTCCATGGTCGCACGACTACAATAGTATCTTTTTCAAGTGATCCTGATGCGCGTAAAAACTTCGGTCCTTACACACCTGGGTTTATAAAAATACCATACAACGATCTTGATGCGTTGGAAAAAGCATTAACCACTGAAAATGTTGCTGGTTTCTTGGTTGAGCCAATTCAAGGTGAAGCAGGAGTGTATGTCCCTGCAGATGGATATTTAGCCAAAGCAAACGAAATGTGTAAAAGTAAAAACGTTTTGTTTATAGCTGATGAGGTACAAACAGGAATTGCTCGAACAGGAAAATTGTTGGCTGTACACCATGAAAATGTTCAACCTGATATTTTGATACTTGGAAAAGCGTTATCGGGTGGTGTTTATCCAGTTTCTGCTGTTTTGGCAAATGATGCAATCATGATGGTCATCAAACCAGGTCAGCACGGTTCAACATTTGGTGGAAATCCTATTGCTGCGAAAGTTGCTATTGCTGCGTTACAAGTTGTAAAAGATGAAAATTTAGCAGATAATGCAGAGCAATTAGGAAAACTGTTCCGTAAAGAAATGCAACGTATCGTTGATAATACTGATTTAGTATTGAAGGTGCGTGGGAAAGGATTGTTGAATGCAATTATAGTAAACGATACAGAAGACAGCACTACAGCATGGGATTTGTGTATGCAATTAAAAGAAAATGGCTTATTAGCAAAACCAACGCATGGAAATATTATTCGTTTTGCACCACCTTTGGTTATGAACGAAGAACAATTGATGGAATGCGTTGCAATCATTCAAAAAACTATTTTGGAGTTTAAAAAGTAAAGTTTAGAAATATAAATTAACTAAAGGTATTCTTAAGGATACCTTTTTTTATTTTGTAGCTATTTTTTTAATTTTCTGCGTATCTTAGCTTAATTGAAACCGAGCGAATTACATATTGAAAACGAAAAATTACTTCAACAAATTAACTTGTTGGAAGAAGAAAATAGTCGTTTAAAAAAAGAAATGGAATTTTCTTCCATTAAACAAACTGTAATCGTTCCAGTTGAATTCAAACCGATTTTTGACATTGCTGAGAAGAATGTTGCTTCCTATTTTTCAGATGTATATAACAGTGCTGAGAATGGAGAGATTGAAATCAGTGGAGAACGATATGTTTTGATTAGAAGCGCGGCTTTATCATATGAGTTTTTGGATATTATTAAAGAGTTGTATAAAGACACTGGTGATGAAGAAGCTGTTAGAATCGGTAATAATTTTCTGTTTGATATTGGGCACGTTCTTGGAATGAAAGATGCAAAAGCCTTTCATGATAAAATGAATTTAGTGGATCCAATTCAAAAACTTTCTGCAGGACCTGTTCATTTTGCTTATACAGGTTGGGCTAATGTGGAAATCTTACCAGAAAGTAATCCAGTAACAGATGAAAGTTTTCTCTTAAAATATCACCACCATAATTCGTTTGAAGCTCAAGCTTGGAAAAAAGCTAAAAAAGTTTCAGATAAACCAGTTTGTATTATGAACTCAGGTTATTCTTCTGGATGGTGTGAAGAAAGTTATGGAATTCCTCTAACTGCAGTAGAGATTTCTTGTGAAGCTTGTGGTGATGAACACTGCACATTTATCATGGCGCCTACAAGTAAGATTGGCGAATATTTGAATGAAATAAAAATTGAAGGCACTTCCGAAGAATATGATGTTCCAACTTTTTTCAAAAGAAAAGAAACAGAAGATAAACTACATGAATCATTACTACAAAAAGAAACACTTTTAAAAGAAGTCCACCATAGAGTTAAAAATAATCTCCAAATAATTTCAAGTCTTTTCAAATTGCAATTGAATACAATTGAAGACGAAGAATTGAATAATATATTTCTAACAAGTCTGAATAGAGTTAATACCATGGCTCAAATTCATGAATTGATTTATTCCGATGACAATTTATCATCAATCAATATCGAAAAGTATATTGAGCACCTCATGAGTTCTTTAAAACAACTGTATCATAAACCAGGAAAAGATATATTAATTGCATTGAATTTTGATTTAACGGAGACTAATTTTGTTCCCGACAAAGCAATTCCATTGGGTTTAATTTTGAATGAAATAATTTCCAATGCATTTAAATATGCGCAAAATGAGAATCCTGTTTTTACGCTCAATCTTAAAAATGATGAACATTTTTATTACTTGTCATTTTCTGATAATGGTCCAGGATTACCAACTGTATTGGCTCAGAACACTTTAGGATTGGCCCTAATTTCAATATTAAGTGAACAAATAGATGCCGAATTGAAATCTGAATCAACAAAAAACGGATTGACTTACACGATTAAGTTCATTAAATAGAATTTATCTGACCTTATTTCTTCGTTTTTGCTATTCTCCAATGCACTTTAATTATATTTGTCTAAAATTAAATTTAAAACATTGGCACAAAAAATCAAGTTCGGAACAGACGGTTGGAGAGCAATAATTGCAGAAGAATTTACAACAGAAAATGTAGCACGAGTATCATACGCAACTGGCGTTTGGTTGAAAGACAATTACGATAATCCAAGTGTGGTAGTTGGTCATGATTGCCGATTTGCCGGAGAACTTTTCATGGAAACAGCTGTGAAGGTGTTTTTAAGTCAAGGAATCCAGGTGAAAATGTCACGAGGATTTGTTTCAACTCCAATGATTTCATTGGCTGCGAAACAATTCGATTGTGGGATTGGTGTAATCATAACTGCGAGTCACAATCCACCTTCTTACAATGGGTTTAAATTAAAAGCATTCTTTGGTGGGCCTTTGGCTCCAGAACATGTGCAAGAAGTGGAAGACATGATTCCAGATCTTTGTCCAATTGATTTATCGAACATTTCCATTGAAGGAGCAATAGCTGCTGGACAATTGGAAATCGTTGATATTGAAACGCGTTATGTTGAGCACGTAAAAGCAAATTTTGATTTAGAAGCGATTGAAAAATCAGGTTTAAATTTTGTCTATGATGCAATGTACGGCGCTGGACAAAACGTAATGAAACGTTTGTTGCCAAATATTCAGTTTTTGCATTGTGATCACAACCCATCATTCATGGGGCAAGCTCCAGAACCGATTGGAAAAAACCTGAAAGAATTAGAAGCTTATATAAAAGGAAAAGGAAATATACATTGCGGACTTGCAACCGATGGCGATGCTGATCGAATTGGTTTGTACAATGGAAAAGGTGAATTCGTGGATTCACATCATATCATTTTGTTGTTGATTCACTACATGGTGAAATACAAGCAAATGAGTGGTAAGGTTGTAATTGCCTTTTCAGTAACACCACGTGTTGAGAAATTGTGTAAACATTATGGTTTGGAATTGGAAACAACTAAGATTGGTTTCAAAGAAATAGCAACAATCATGGTGCATGACGATGTTTTACTTGGTGGTGAAGAATCAGGTGGAATTGCTGTTAAAGGACATATTCCAGAACGTGATGGTATTTGGATGGGATTGATCATATGGGAATTTATGGCAAAATCTGGAAAAACTTTAGATCAACTAATTGACGAAGTTTATGAAATTGTTGGTGAATTCAAATTCGAACGAAATGATTTACACATCACAGAAGAATTGAAACAAAAAATCATAGCAAATTGTAAAGCAGATAACTACAAATCATTTGGTAAATACCAAGTTCAGGAAGTTAAAACAATTGATGGTTTCAAATACTTCTTTGATGAAAACCGTTGGCTGATGATTCGTCCTTCAGGAACCGAACCAGTTTTAAGAACGTATGCTGAAGCACCAACGTTGGAAGAAGTAAGAAAAATTTTAAAAGTGACGGAAGAAACGATTTGTGTTTAGAAACACGAATTAATCATTTATATTAAATCATGGCAGGATCAACGTTCGGTACTCTTTTTCGTTTAAGCACATTCGGTGAATCTCATGGAGTAGCAATTGGTGGTGTTATAGACGGCGTGCCTTCGAATATCCTATTAGATTTAGATAAAATTCAACTTGAATTAGATCGCAGAAAACCAGGCCAGTCGGCAATCGTTACGCAACGAAAAGAATCAGATACAGTTCAATTCCTTTCAGGTATTTTTGAAGGAAAAACAACAGGAACACCGATCGGTTTTATAATTCCAAACGATGATCAGAAATCAGGAGATTACGAACACCTAAAAGACTCTTTTCGTCCCTCTCATGCTGATTTCACCTTCGAAAAAAAATATGGAATCCGTGATTACAGAGGCGGTGGACGCTCAAGTGCACGTGAAACGGCGAGTAGAGTAGTAGCGGGTGCAATTGCAAAACAGATTTTAGATTCTTTGGGAATTGAATTTTCTACATACGTTGACCAAGTTGGTTCAATTCGATTGAATGATTCGTCGTTCTTCTTAATGGACGCAATCGAGTCCAATCCAGTTCGTTGTCCAGATATCAAAACAGCTCAACGAATGGAAGATTTAATTCGAGAAGTTCGAAAAGATGGTGACACTATAGGTGGATGTGTAAAATGTATTATTGTGAATGTTCCTATAGGTTTGGGTGAACCTGTTTTTGACAAGTTACACGCTGAGTTAGGAAAAGCGATGTTTTCAATCAATGCTGTAAAAGGTGTTGAATTTGGAAGTGGTTTTTCTGCTGTTGAAATGCGTGGTTCAGATCACAATGATTTGTTTAATGCGGATAGTACAACAAAAACAAATCACAGCGGTGGAATCCAAGGTGGAATTTCAAACGGAATGCCAATTGAATTTCGTGTTGCATTTAAACCTGTTGCCACGCTTATAAAAACACAATCAACAATTAATTCCAAAGGGGAAACTATTGAATTGGAAGGAAAAGGTCGTCACGATGCCTGTGTTGTTCCAAGAGCAGTTCCAATTGTGGAAGCAATGGCAGCAATCGTGATTTTAGATTTCTACCTTAGGAACAAAGCAACAATACTTTAATTACCTAATTGTCCTAAAATATATTTGGCAGAAAGTGCCGATTTGTTGGTCTTAGACAGAAATTCAATGTATTTGGATTTCGATGAAATATAACCTAATTCTCTTGCATTTACTAAGAACAATGAACTTTCCCCTTGTTCAAATAATGCGGTTTCTGCTATTGAAAGAGACTTAAATCCATCAGCAATGACATCTGAGTCAGTTGTCTGACTAACTAAAGTAATCCATTCATTTTGAATTTGTTTTTGTTTTGTGAATAAATCACGTTGTTTTTGTGTCATCTCTATTTGAGTGTTTTCAATTTTCAACTTTGTTATTGCTAAAGCAGATCTTTCTTTACGAAGTAAAATTGGCATATAAAAAGTTGCTCCCCACTTGTAATTAGTAAAAGTATAATTCATTGAAATCAAATCTGATGGAGTTTGAAGCAGGTTGTAGTTTAAATTAAATTGAGGTTTAAGCTGTTCTATTTTTAATTTTCTTTCAAGTTCTAAATCCATGATTTTCAAGTCATAAATATTTAAAATGGGATGTCTAATTGTATCCGTTTCGTTAAGAAGTTTTTCAGGTTCAACCAAAATTAAAGATGTTGCAGTTACCAAATTGTCTAAAGTCAAAGGAATCATTCCTTGTTCCCATAAATAATTTTCAATTTGGATTCGAGCATTTTTCACATTTAATTCTCTTTGGTTTAATTCTATTTTTCGTGAATAAAATTGGGTGTAAGCTTCTACAGTATCAATATCTGCTCGGTCACCAAGTTCTGAACTAATTTTAACTTGAGATAAACGAATTTCTGCTAATGCGTATACTTCTTGTGCTAATTCTAATTGTGCTTGCTGTTCTTGCCAATTAATAAATTGTTGACCAGCCTCATATAATAAGTCATTAAGAATTAATTGACGCTGTGTTACAGACTGATCATAACTTACAAGAGCTCTTTTAATTTGAGTTCGTTGATCATCGGTAAACATTCCTCTTCCAATTGGAACTTCAATTCCTAGGTATGTCAAGCCCCCATCTGGAACGATTTGATGGTCATCCAAATATTGTCCTTTATTCCAATCTCCCATGACTTTTAAATTCCACCCGATTCGTGTAGGTATTTTAATTCCAGAAGTAATGGTGCTATAATACGTTGTCCCATCATAGTATTTTTGATCAATTCCGCCAAATAAAGCCGGATCAAAAGCACCTTTCGACATTCGAATAAAGTTTGATGATTTTTCAATATCATTTGAAGCAACTAGTGCAACTGGATGATTTTCTTTTACATGTTGTAAAAATGTAATTAAATCAAGTTGTTGAATCGTATCTTGAGACCAACAAATGAAACTGAACACGAAGTATATGAGCGTTAATTTTATTTTCATTTTTTTGTAGGTTGTTTCGTGTAATAATTCGGAGGGAAACCATTAATTTTTCGCCACAATTCATACCATATTGATACGTCATCTAAAAGTGCAATTGCATCAACGGCAACTCCCATTCTTAATCCAACTGGCCAAGGATGATCTTTAGGATCTGGAGCGACTAAAATTCTGTATTTTCCATTTTTATTAACGAAATTGTCAATAGCAGCAATTTTTCCACCATAACTTCCGTAGCTAACATTTGGCCAGCCAGAAAAAACAATCGCAGGCCAACCATCAAACTGAATACGGACAGTATTACCAACATGTAAAAGAGGTAAATCTACAGGGTCTGCAAACATCTCTATAGCATAATCTGATAAAGTAGGAACAATACTAACTAATGGTTTTCCTTCTTTTACAATTTCACCAATGCCATTTTGAAGAGCTTCAGAAATATAACCATCTTGGGGAGCTGTAACATAATAATATCCAGATCTAACATTATAATTAGCAACTTGATTTTGCATTTTAGTCACTGTTGCCTCAACATCATACAAACTCGACATTGCGCTTGCTTTTTCAGATTCACTTTTTGCAATTTTGTCACGGTAATCAGCATCAACTGAATTTAATTCTGCTTCTGCATTTAAAAGTTCATTTTTTGATGTCAAAAGTTTAGATTCGAGACTTGTAACTTTTGCCTCCATTTCTTGGACCTTTAATCTCTTGTTTTCTAAGTCCGTTTGTGATTTTAAACCTTGCTTATAAAGATCTTCTGTCCGCTTATATTGTTTGATTGCTATTTCAAGTTGTTTTGAATTCGCAAGAAAATCTGCATTGTCTGAAATAATTTTTAATTCACTTTGCTTGATTTTATTCTTAGTCTGCTGAATCTTTATTATTCTATTGTCAATTAATGCGTCAATTTGATTGTCTAATGAACTTACCTTATTCATGTATGAATTCGCACTGTTCTCTTTAGATTTCATTTGAGATTCTGTTCTAGCTATTAAATTTGGATCCATGTACTCGGATTTAATCTCAGATAAGAAAACAATTGTATCTCCTTTTTTGACGAATTGACCTTCTCGTACATACCATTTCTCAATCCTTCCACCAATGGTTGCTTCCACAGTTTGCGGACGGTTATTTGGACTTAATGCAGTTACATTACCTTTTGATTTTACTGTTTGAGTCCATGGTAAGAATAGGATGATCAATAGAAATCCACTTGCCCATAATAAAATTTTCATTAAGCGTTTCGGTGTTTTTCGTTGTTCAAGAAGTTGAACAGAATTATATGCTTTAAACTTTTTCATAATCACCTAGTTTATTTTTTCTTGATTCCAATTCATTTTGTATTGAATATTTGAACCGATAATAATTGTAGATTTAGCGTATTCTGCTTCAATTTTGGAAAGTAAAGTTTGTATTTCACTTTCCTCTAACGACAAACCATATAGAGAAAGAATAATGATTTCCGGCTTTTGAATAATTGCTCGGGCAATAAGAATACGCTCCCTTTGTTCAAAAGAAAGTTCCTTGTTTTTTGCAGATACTTCAGTATCAAAACCAAGCGGATGTGTTTGAACAAAATCAAAAAGACCAACAATCTTTAATACTTTTTCCAAGTCTACATGCGATAATTCTTGACGCCCCATAATGATATTATCTCGTAAAGTTCCATCAAACAAATACCCTTGTTTTTCAAACCATCCAACGTTTTTAAAAATAGTAGCAATCATACTTTGAGTTGGAGCAGTATAATTCCATCTAGGACAAGTAGTTTGGCTTGTAGTTGGGTCTATCAATTGTCTCATCAAACTCGCTGTTGCAACCGAATCACTGTTTTTTATTAAAACTTTGTCCCCTCTGTTAATGGTTAACAAGGTTTTTAGAGGTTGAGCAGTTGTGATGATCTCTAATGGAAAGAAATCTTTAATTTCTATATTACTCAATTCATCTTCATATGTTAATGGTAAATCTCTTACTTGTTCTATCTTTTCTACAGAAGTGAAAACATCGTAAAGGGTTTCTAATAATTGTATGATTTTTTCAAAAGAGGTTAACGTGATCAAAATTAGAGCTTCAGCTGCAACAAATTGACCTAAATTCATCTCCTGTGAAATTACGAGATATCCACCCAATCCCAATAGTGAAAGGACGATAAATGCTTTGATAGAAATCATGAATAAGTAATGTTTCCACAATATTTTGAAATGAGATTCTCTACTGGCAATGTAATTTTGAGCAAGAACATCAACCGTTTTTAACGCATTATTATCATTTGAATTTTGACGAAAACTCCAATCGGCTCTCGCAATTTCTTGCAACCAATACGCCATTTTGTATTTGTTTTTGGATTCAATCAAACTTGTTTTGAAGCCTTTTGATATTAGTGGTTTAAATATGAGAATGATAACTACGGTAAGTATTATACTAAAAGCGATGTATAAAGGGTGATAAAGAGAGAGAACGATAAGACTGAAAGCAATTTGCAACAAAGCTGATGGAAAATCAAGTAATATTTTAGCAACACCTTTCTGAATATTTATAATATCAAAAAATCGATTCATTAATTCACTCGTATTTTCTTTAGAAATTATCATTCTATTGAATCGCGGAAAACGGTAGGCTAAATCAAAAGAATAACGTGTAAAAATTCTTTGCTGAATGTTTTCAGTAATTCTTAATTGCATGATTTGTAAAACTCCAGCCAATATAATCCCCAACACAACAAGAATGATTAAAATAAACCAAGAGGTAGTAATTTGCCCTCCTTGAATGAAGTGAATAACAGATTGTATTCCAAGAGGTAAACTTAATCCAACAATTCCACTGAAAACAGCATAAATATATAATTGTCTGACCTCGGTCTTATCTAACTTTAACAAAGCTAAAAGCCTTAGCCAAGGTGATTTTGTTATTTTTTCCATTTCAATTAACTTTTATAAGTTTTTCAATCATTTCTAAAAAAAATTCTTTAGCAGTGTCATTTGCTTTTGTATTACTTGTTAATCGTGGCAAATGATCACTAAAAAAATGTTGAAGATGAGCTCCTTCAATTACCGTTGTAATTAACATATTTGGGTAAGTATATTGTGGATTTATTTCTAAAATCCAATTGCTTAGTAAATTTACCAAATTTTTGTAATTGTCAAATACACCAGTTTTATTAACTGAATCAACTTTTTTAGTAAGAATTGATTTTATGCCTTCTTGTTCCACAATTTGTCTCAATTTTACTTCATTCACAAAAGGAAATTTACTGTCTTCTTGAAAACGTGCTATTAACATCGTTATGCCAGCAATAAGTTTTTCTTTTGGAGATGATAATGTGTAAGTTTCTGTTGTAATTCGATATTCCATCCAAACCCAATACCACGAATAAATATAAAGAAGAAGTTGGTGTTTGTTCTCGAAATAGCGATATACTGTAGCTTCTGTTGATTCGATTTTTGCTGCAAGCTTTTTAAAAGTAAATGCTTCAAAGCCTATTTCATCAATTAATTCAATACTGTTTTGAATGATTAGAATTCCAAGTTTCGTATCCTGAGGATCCTTAAGAAAGGCTGAATTTGGAATTGAAAGTTTAATTTGAAGTATCATATAATAGTATTACTATTGAGTGCAAATGTAAAACATTTAACAAAGATATAGTTACTTTGTTTGTTGAAATGTGAAAAAAGATTAATTTATTTCATATGAAGAATTAAGATTGTAATTATCGTGCTTAATAAATGTGTATTTTTGTTAGCGAATTTTCAAGTAAAACATATGATTCAACGCATTCAATCAGTTTATTTCTTTATAGCTTTTCTGTTAGTTTCAATACCATTAATCGGTTTGACTTTCTTTAGTTATTCATGGAACAAAGTAGAATATCATGTGACCGCTTTTGGTATTGAAAACACGCTGAAACCAGAAGTAACTAAAAAAGGTTATTTTATATTAATAATGTTGATTGCAGTGTTGTTAATAGGAGCTATATTCTTTTTTAAAAACAGAAAAAGACAGATCATGTTTTCTTGGTTGGCATTAATTCTAAACCTTTCGACTACAGCTTGGATAATAACAATGTCAATTGGAGATTCTATGAATTGCACTGAATGCGAATCCACTAGTATTGTTCCAAGGATCGGACTTTTTTTATTTTCATCTGCATTTATTTTTATTTTGTTAGGATATAATGGTGTTCGAAAAGATGAAAAATTAGTCGACTCATTAAACCGCTTGAGATAAAATGATTCAACGTAAACAAACACTCTTTTTTTTAGCAGCACTTATTCTAGTTATGTTGCCATTAATGGGTACATCTTTCTTTAATTATTTCTCGGAAGAAGGAATGGAATATTCTTACAACGCATATAATTTTAAACAAGTTGGAAGTGGTCCCAGGGTTTTGACTAGAGGATTTGAATGGATATTAATTCTTATCATAAGTTTAATTCTAGTTTTAGCAATACTTTCTTTTAAAAACAGAAAAAGACAAATTCAACTAGGCTGGTTAGCATTTACTTTGAATGTTATAACTTCTGCAATTATCGTTTTTCATGCTTTCTTGTTTGAATCAGTACATAAATCAGAAGCGTCTCTTGTTATTGAAATGTCCTTTTTTGCTTTTGCTTCGGCATTTCTATTTATTTTTCTTGGAATTCAAGGGGTTCGAAAAGATAAAAAATTGGTCGACTCACTTAATCGCCTTCGTTAATTTATGAATTATCTTTCAGTTGAAAATCTCACCAAATCCTTTGGTGACCGTGTTATTTTTTCAGATTTAACGTTCGGAATTGACCTCGGTCAAAAAGTGGCTATCGTCGCAAAGAATGGTAACGGTAAAACTACCTTGCTTCGGTGCTTGATGGAATTAGAGCAATATGATTCTGGACGTATAGTTTACAGAAATGATATTCGTGTGGCTTTCATGGAACAAAGTGAAAACTTGGATGAAACGCACACAATCATGGAAGCCGTTTTCTCACATGATTTACCTGAATTACAAGTTGTAAAAAAGTATAATCAGGCAATGCGTGAAGGCAATGAAACTCTTATTCATGAATGTTACGATGAATTAACGGAATTGAATGCTTGGGATATTGAAGTTAAAGTAAATCAGATTCTATCCGTCCTGAAATTGGATGACACAAGTAAACTGATTGGAAGTTTGTCTGGTGGACAAAAAAAGCGTGTTGCACTAGCACAAGTTTTAGTTGCAGAAGCTGATTTTTTAATACTTGATGAGCCTACCAATCACTTGGATTTGGACATGATTGAATGGTTGGAAGAATATTTGTCTAAATCGAAATCAACGATTTTAATGGTTACTCACGACCGTTATTTCTTGGAAGTTGTATGCGACACTATTTTTGAATTAGAAGACAAAACACTCTATAAATACAAAGGAAATTTCTCTTATTATTTAGAAAAAAAAGCGGAACGACAAGAGCAATTGGGTACAACAATTGAAAAGGCTAAAAACACCTTTAAAAAAGAACTGGAATGGATTCGTCGTCAACCAAAAGCAAGAAGTGTTAAACAAAAAGCAAGAGTTGGGAGTTTTGACGATGTAAAAAAAGCAGCGAGTCAACGAATAGATGATTCTGAAGTGGAAATTCCTGTTAAAATGGAGCGTTTGGGTTCTAAGATTTTGGAATTACACAAAATTGGAAAAGCATACGGACCAAAAGTAATTCTGGAAAACTTTACTTACAATTTTCAGCGTAAAGAGCGTTTAGGGATAGTTGGGAATAATGGCACAGGAAAATCAACTTTTCTAAATGTTATTCAAGGAAGAGAAGAGGTTGATAAAGGTAAAGTGGTGATAGGTGAAACGGTTGTTTTTGGTTATTACAGTCAAGAATTAATCAAAGTTGACGAGGATAAAAAAGTAATTGATGTCATTCGAGATATTGCTGAATTTATTCCATTAGAAAAAGGAAGGCAATTATCTGCTGCCCAATTTTTAGAGAAATTTTTGTTCGATCGTAAAATGCATTACAACTTCGTTCACAAATTGAGTGGGGGAGAAAAGCGCAGATTGAAATTGATGACAGTGCTAATGTCAAATCCGAACTTTTTGATTTTAGATGAGCCAACAAACGACCTAGATATCTTTGTAATGACAGTTCTGGAGGATTATTTGAGAACGTTTGAAGGATGTTTAATTGTTGTTTCTCACGACCGTTATTTCATGGATAAAATGGTAGATCACCTTTTTGTTTTCGAAGGAGATGGAGCTATTAAAGATATCATTGGAAATTACACTGAATACAGAAAGCAAACAGCTGTTGATTATAAGAAAGAGAAAGAAGATTCAAAAGACGCTGAACCAGTGAAAGAAGTCAAAGTAACACAGCTTTCAAGTTCTTCAAGTGAGGAAAAAAAGAAATTATCTTTCAAAGAAAAGGAAGAGTTTAAAAAGATCGAAAAGGACATGGAGTCACTTGAATCCGAAAAGGAAACATTGACAGCAAAACTTTCTGACCCTTCAATTTCAAACGAAGATATTATGAATGCTGGAAATCGTTTGGCTGAAGTAGTTCAGAAACTCGAAGAAATCACTGATCGTTGGTTGGAGTTATCTGAGTATGCATAATTCAATTCTAATTTGATTTTTTAGAGGAAATACAGTTCAATAATATTTCCTATAATTTCTTATCATAGTCCTGAAATAATTGTTTACCCATTTTTTCAAAATAGAATTGATTAATAGATATTAATCAATTCTTGTTATGCTGTTAAGATTTTAAATCCATATTTAATTATCAACAATTGTCCTATTGATAAAATGATTATTTAACCTGATTTTATTGTTAATTGAATCGGAATAATTGGTATTTTGGTACTTGCTTTTAAATAAAACTATACTACCATTTGAAAATTAAAAACTATGGCAACACTTACTGATTTAGAAATTGCACAAAGTGCGAAAATCACTCATATTAACGAAATAGCAGGAAAGCTGAATGTTTCATTAGATGATTTAGAACATTACGGGAAATATAAATCGAAGCTTCCTTTAAGTCTAATTGATGAAAATAAAGTTGCTCAAAGTAATTTAATTCTTGTAAGTGCTGTTAATCCTACACCTGCTGGTGAAGGAAAAACAACAGTTTCTATTGGTTTAACGGATGGTTTAAATAAAATAGGTAAAAAAGCAATGGTTGTTTTGCGGGAGCCATCTCTAGGTCCAGTTTTCGGAATGAAAGGTGGTGCAGCTGGTGGAGGATACTCACAAGTAATTCCAATGGTTGACATCAATCTTCACTTCACGGGAGATTTTTCTGCAATTGAAAAGGCGAATAATCTTTTAGCTGCTTTGATCGATAACAATATTCAAAATAAAACTTTTAATCTTAATATTGATCCTCGTACCATTGTTTGGAAAAGAGTGATGGACATGAACGATCGTTCGTTGCGTCACATCATTATTGGGATCGGAGGAACTGCAAATGGTATCCCAAGAGAATCTGGATTTAATATTACTGCAGCCTCTGAAGTAATGGCAATTCTTTGTTTAGCAAAAGATTTTGCAGATTTAAAAACAAGATTAGGGAATATCTTTATTGGTTATACATTCGATAAAAGACCAGTTTATGCGCGTGAATTGAAAGCTGAAGGTGCTATGGCTTTGTTGTTGAAAGATGCAATCAAACCAAATTTAGTTCAAACTTTAGAAGGAAATCCAGCGATTATTCACTGTGGACCATTTGCTAATATTGCACAAGGAACAAATTCCATTGTTGCGACTAAAATGGGAATGTCATTGAGTGATTACGTCGTGACAGAAGCTGGATTTGGAGCAGATTTAGGTGCTGAGAAATTCTTAGATATCAAATGTCCAGTTGGTGGATTAAAACCAAAAGCGATTGTTATAGTTGCTACAGTTAGAGCGTTACGTCACCATGGCGGAGCTACTCCTCCAGAGTACAATACGCCAAACATGGATTATATCGCAAAAGGATTTGAAAACCTTGAAAAACACATTGAAAATTGCAAGAAATTTGGATTAACTCCAGTTGTTGCAATCAATAATTTCTTCTCCGATTCAGATGGGGAAATAAATTACATAGTAGACAAATGTGCTGCATTAGGAGTAAAAGCTGTTCTGTCTAAAGGATGGGGTGATGGAGGAAATGGTACAATGGACCTTGCTAGAGCCGTCGTAGAAGTTGTTGAAAGCAAAACAAACAATTACCATCAATTATACGATTGGAGTTTATCAATCGAAGATAAGATTAGTACAATTGCTAAAGAAATATATGGCGCGATAGACGTGACTTATTCTCCAAAAGCGAAAAATCAATTGAAAGAGTTCGATAAACTTGGAGTAAATGGATTCCCTGTTTGTATGGCGAAAACTCAGAAATCATTTACAGATGATGAGAAAAGAGTAGGTCGACCAAGAGATTTTAAAATCAATATTCGTGAATTCGAATTAGCTAATGGTGCCGGATTTGTTGTTGCTATTGTTGGTGACATGATGAGAATGCCAGGTCTGCCAGCTGTTCCTGCTTCTGAGGGAATGGATATTGACAATGACGGAAACATTACAGGACTTTCCTAAATGTAGATTTTCTGAATGAAAATTGAACTTTATAACGGTGTTCTATACAATGGAAATACATTCTCTAAATTGGAGGATGTAATTTCCGTTGAAGTACCCTTGAGTATTGCTGTGAATGGAATTCCGTTTACGGTAACAATGCAAACTCCAGGGAATGAAAAAGAACTTGTTAGAGGTCTATTGTTCGGGGAAAATGTTTTCAGAAGTCAAAAAGTTCAACCAAAAATTGACGTTTTAGATATTAATAAAGCGGGACATATTACGGCAGTGAATGTTGTTATTCCATCGGACTTGATTTTAAAAGATTTTGCAGGTACACGAAATGTAATTTCATCTTCATCTTGCGGTGTTTGTGGTAAAACTTCTTTGGAAGAAGAATGTATTTCAATATCAAATTCAGAAGTGTTAAAAGCAGAATTTATTCCTCAAATGTTTGAGCAAGTAAGTGTTGGACAAGAGACTTTTCATAAATCTGGTGGTACTCATGCTGCTGGTGTTTTTACAATTGATGGCAAAATGATTGTACTTCAAGAAGATATTGGAAG
>JBEAUV010000033.1:0-18701 GCA_041161265.1 Bacteroidota bacterium
ATTGAGTACCTATTCCTATCGTTTGAAACGCATGAAATATTTCTTGGAAGTTTCGAATAAAAGAACCTTGTTGTTATTGGATGAATTTGGAACAGGATCGGACCCAGATTTAGGTGGGGCTTTGGCTGAGGTGTTTTTTGAAGAATTATACAACCGTAAAAGCTTTGGCGTAATCACAACTCATTATGCCAATATCAAATTAAAAGCAGATCAACTAAAAAATGCAATTAACGGGTGCATGCTTTTTGATACTGAAACTTTAGAACCTCTTTATAAATTCTCCATTGGTCAACCAGGAAGCTCTTTTACATTTGAAGTTGCGCAAATCAACGGTATTCCCATTTCTTTAATCGAAGAAGCAAAAACACGATTGGATGATCGAAAAGTATCCATGGATAAATTGTTGAATGAACTACAAAAAGAGAAAACGTATTTAGAACGTTTGAATAAAGAACATATTGAAGCACAGCAATTAGCCCAAGAAGCAAAAGAAACTTATTTGGAACGTAAAAGTAGGTTTGAGGAGAAATTGAAAACGCAATTGGAAACGACAGAACGCAACAATAAATATGTGAATGCAGGTAAAAAAATGTTAGCTTATATCTCTCGTTATCAAACCAAAACACGTAAAAAGGATGCGAATAAGAGTTTGATTGAAGAATTCACCAAATATCTTGCAGTTGAAAAAACAAAAATTGAGGATGTTAAATTGGTTGAAAAACTAAAAGCTGAAGCACAGATTAAATCGCCACAAAAAAAGAAACTAATCAAGCCTGAATTGGATCCTTATCAACGGCATAAAATTCAAATTGGCTCCACTGTAAAATTAATTTCAACAAAACAGAATGGGACTGTTGAGTCCATTAACGGTGAAATTCACACAGTTGTTTTTGGATTCTTACGAATGAAAGTTGAACGGGAAAAATTGATGTGGGTGAAGTGAAGTGAGAGCATAGACCGCTGCGCTGATAGAACATAGACCGCTTCGCTGTTAGTTTGAGTAATATCAAATCAAAATGAATTCCATGCTTTAATAAAATTCAATAATCTATGCTCTAAGAAATATAATTTTAACATATTTTAATAATTGGCAGGAATTTTGCCATGTGAGGAAAAAAGACTTAATTTGAATAACTTTAAACAATTATTATGAAAAAAATTTTTACAATTATCGGAGCAATCGCATTATCTATTTCAGGGGTTAGTGCTCAAACACCAGTAACAGAAGGAAATGTTATTATTGATGTTTATGCTGGGGTGCCAAACTGGGCAAACAGCCTTTTATATAACCAATATGACAATAATAACAGTGATGCTACTTTAGTTAGTAATTACAAAGTTGTCGGTAGTATGCTTTCATACGGTGGACGTGCAGAATATATGGTTGCGGATAATTTTGGTGTTGGTCTTGATGTAAATTATGAAGTTTCTGGATTTAATTACGATTATTTGAGTTCAGTATATGATACTGTTACATTTACTACAACTACAGTTCCTTACAATTATAATTATTCAGCAAAAAAATTGAGAGCAATGGTGCGTATGAATTACCACTTTCTTCAAAACGATCGAGTTGATGTTTATGCAGGTTTTGCAGGTGGATACAAAAATGTGAAGAGAGAAGCTACAGAAACCAATACAATTACAAATATTAAAACAAACGATGCTAGTATAACTGGTGCATTAGTACCTGTTACATTGAGACTTTCAATTGGAACTAGAATTTATTTCACAAATAACATTGGTGCAATGATAGAATTAGGTGCTTTTGGTGGTGGATTATTACAATTCGGTTTATCTGCGAAGTTCTAATAAAAAATAAAATTCATAAAAAAATCCCGTTAGTCAACTGACGAACGGGATTTTTTTGCACTAATAATTGGTATTAATTCTCCATCAATTTAATCAAGTTCAATGCTGAACCTGCCTTAAACCAATCAATTTGCGAATCATTGTATGTGTGATTTAACATGATATTTTCCTTAAATCCATTTGCATGAACGATTTCCAAAGTCAACTGTTTTCCTGCAGAGAATGACTCTAAATCAATGAAGTTAAAAGTATCGTCTTCTTGAATTTTATCATAATCTGCTTCAGCAGCAAAGGTCAACCCTAACATCCCTTGTTTTTTCAAATTGGTTTCATGGATTCTAGCAAAAGATTTTACAATTACAGCTCTTACGCCAAGGTGACGTGGTTCCATCGCCGCATGTTCGCGTGAAGAACCTTCACCATAATTATGATCTCCAACCACAATTGAAGGAACACCTGCAGCTTTATACGCTCTTTGCACCGAAGGAACTTCTCCTATTTCGCCAGTCAATTGATTGACAACTGCATTTGCTTTTCCGTTGAATGCATTTTCAGCACCAATTAACATGTTGTTTGAGATATTATCCAAATGACCTCTATATCTTAACCAAGGTCCAGCCATTGAAATATGATCCGTTGTACACTTTCCTTTTGCCTTGATCAATAATTTGGCTCCCAAGATATTTTTACCATCCCATTTTGGAAAGTTTTCCAACAGCTGTAAACGAGAAGAATCTGGTGCAACAGCAATTGCAACTCCACTTCCATCTTCAACTGGTGCTTGATAACCGTTGTCATCCACAGCAAATCCTTTTTTAGGTAATTCATCACCTTTTGGAGCTTGAAATTTAAATTGTTCTCCTTTTGCGTTTGTCAAAGTATCCATCAGTGGATTAAAACCAAGGTCACCTGCTATTGCAATTGCAGCAACCATTTCTGGTGATGTAACAAAAGCATGCGTATTTGGATTGCCATCAGCTCTTTTCGAAAAGTTTCGGTTAAACGAATGGATGATTGTATTTTTTTCCTGCTTTTCAGCACCATCACGATCCCATTGTCCAATACAAGGTCCGCAAGCATTTGTAAATACTTTTGTACCCATTTTCTCGAAGGTAGCAATGATTCCATCTCTTTCGATGGTAAAACGCACTTGTTCAGAACCTGGATTGATTCCAAATTCCGCTTTCGGGACAATTCCTTGGTCAACAGCTTGTTGAACTATTGAAGCGGCACGAGCCATATCTTCGTAAGAGGAATTTGTACAAGATCCAATCAATCCCCACTCTACTTTCAACGGCCATCCATTAGCAATTGCTTCTGCCTTCATTTTAGAAACGGGAGTTCCTCTGTCTGGCGTAAAAGGGCCATTAATATGTGGTTCTAAATCTGAAAGATTCAGCTCAATCACCTCATCAAAATAGTTGGAAGGATTTGCGTAAACTTCAGGATCTCCAGTTAGATGTTCTGCAATTTTATCAGCAGCATCTACAACATCTTGGCGACCAGTTGCAGCTAAATATCTTCTCATTGAATCGTCATAACCAAAGGTTGAAGTGGTAGCACCAATTTCAGCACCCATGTTACAAATTGTTCCTTTACCTGTGCACGATAATGAAAGCGCACCATCGCCAAAGTATTCCACAATTGAACCTGTTCCACCTTTTACAGTCAAAATATCCGCCACTTTCAGAATAACATCTTTAGCTGAAGTCCAACCGTTTAATTTTCCAATTAATTTTATTCCAATCAATTTCGGGAATTTCAATTCCCACGCCATTCCTGCCATTACGTCAACAGCATCCGCTCCACCAACACCAATTGCAACCATTCCTAATCCACCAGCATTTACGGTGTGTGAATCCGTACCAATCATCAATCCGCCAGGGAATGCATAATTTTCCAAGACTACTTGGTGAATAATTCCGGCACCCGGCTTCCAAAATCCAATTCCGTATTTGTTTGAAATGGAGGAAAGGAAATTAAACACTTCATTATTTTCATTGAATGAGCGCTGTAAATCTGCAGATGCACCAATTTTTGCTTGAATCAAATGGTCACAATGCACTGTTGAAGGCACAGACACTTTCTTTTTACCAGCTTGCATAAATTGCAACAAGGCCATTTGAGCAGTTGCGTCTTGCATTGCCACGCGGTCTGGTGCAAAATCAACATAAGAATTCCCTCTTTCGAAAGAAGCAGTTGCATTTCCATCCCACAAGTGTGCATAAAGAATTTTTTCTGAAAGTGTTAAAGGTCTACCAACTACTTTACGCGCTACTTCAATGCGCTCAGGAAATTTGGCGTATACTTTTTTAATCATATCTATATCAAATACTGTCATGTTGTATAATTTTGATTGAGTTAAATTTAAGCATTTTAAAACAAGAGAACGAATAAATTTTACCTATAAGATTATCATTTTTTTTGATGTGTGCTGATGTCCAATTCAACTATTTTTCAACATATGACAAGAAAATAAATAATGAATGAGCAGAATTTTTTTCTTTGATATCGATAATTAAAATCAACTTTTTCATTAACTTAAGGTGAAAATTGATTTTTCATGCTACCCATTATTCACCTCAATCGCCAGAAAATTGGCTTAAAAACTTATTGTTACGTCACATTTCCTTTCAATCGGAACTTGTATGCCGCATTTCATTCCTTTGAAAAAGTTCATTGGGATCAATACGAAAAATCGTGGGTATTTGACGAGAAAGATTTGTCCATCGATTCATAAATTGTCTCGTTTTGGGAATATTATTCCAAAATATAGATAATAAACAAACTAGTAATAATGTAACATATTGATATAGAATGATTTTAAATCTAGGCATGTATTCTGACCAATCAGATTGAACTCTAAATTATATATTATGAAAACTACATTTTTGAAATTATCCGCACTTTCGGCAATCCTTTCAGTGATTGTTCTCTATTCATGTCAACAAGATCCTATAACACCAAATTATGGAAATGTCGCTATGAACCAAATGCCTCCTTTGTCAGCAGTTCAGGCTGGAAACTACATTTCTTATTCAGCACTTGAATCATGTCTGGGAGACCCACTCACTGTCGTTTTTAACAATGGCTACAATAATAGTTGTGGAAACATTATACTTCAAATGAGTACTGATGGTGGGGCTACCTGGGCACAAGTATCGAGTGGTGTCCCTACTAATGGTACATTGTCATATACCTTTACCCCTACTGCAGTGGGAAATTATTTATTCAGAGGTAGATGGAATGCAACTGGTGGTCAGGCATGTTCCTCAACAGGCGCTAACATTAATTTTCAGGCTGGTACTGCAGCTTTCCCAGCGATTGTAACTAACAATTGCTGCCAATTGAATTTTGCAGGTTTAGCAATATCTTGTGATGATACAAGAGAGGCAGAATATACCTTTACAGCAGAAGAAGATATGGATTATATTAAGATTCAGGGTGGGCTAACTAATTTCACCGGTGCCGATGCTGTTGTGACAGTAACAGGTGGTAATCTGTCTGTTTCTCAGTGGACTCCTGGAGGAAGTTCGAACCGTGTTATCAAAGTTGAAGGCAGTGTTCTCGCTTGCGAAGAGGTAACTATACACATAACTTGGAATTCTACGAACGGAAATGAAATCATAACAGGTAACTGGTCTGTAAAAGATGATCAAGGTGTTGATGTTGCTCCATCCATCCCAGGATTGGAATGTCAATAATATTTTTTTGAGCAAAATATTTGAAGGACCAGCTATATAGCTGGTCCTTCTTATTTAAGGACTTTTTGTCAAGCAACTGTAGAAGATTGCATATGGACACGGCTCAACTAAAAAGCTAGAATAAGTAATAAAAAAGTCGTTAACAGCATATAAGCCAAATTAAAACGATGGCTTAGCCTCAAACCGTTAGTGTTAAGCATAAATCCCGTCCAATCAGACCGAAATCAGACAATTTATTGCAACCATCACTTCAAACAGACCGATTGGTTTGTTTGTTTGAATATTTCATTATATTTACATCGTGAATATAAAACACGATAAAGAAAAAGTTATTCAAATCGGACTAAATCTGTTTTGCTCAAAGGGCTATGGAAACGTTGGTCTTGACGAAATATGCAAAGAAACTGGCATGACTAAAGGAGCATTTTATAATGCCTTTGAAAGCAAAGAGAATTTCCTACTTGTAACACTTGCCAGTTTTGACAAATCAAATACAGAGAGAATTAACAATGTATTGACACCAAATAATAAAGTGAAAGCAATTGACCAGCTTCAGGAGTTTTATTCTGTAATGCTAAAAATGCAGCCCAAAATGAATTTTATGGGTTGTATGGTTAACAACATGATGTCTGAACTTGGAGCAATAAATGAAAGAGTTGCAGATACAACAAGTAAAGGATTTGAAAAAATTATAAGTGCGGTTGAACCTTGCGTAAAACGTGCACAAAAAGAAGGAGACATCAATCCAAACTTTGACTCAAAAGAAATTGCAGCACTACTCCATTCTACATTTTACGGAGTATTGACAAGAGCTAAGAGCCTTGGAAGCAATAAAAAAGGAATTGTAACAATGGAACTATTATTCAATAATCTAAAAAATAAATAAATGGGAAAAACTACGACATTCAAAAGAGCAATTGAAATCAACGCTTCTAAAGAAAAAGTATGGGAAGCATTATCTGATTTCGGAAACATTTGTCATGCGCATCCAGCAGTAGACACATCGAATATAACATCATCGCAAAAGCAAGGTGTAGGAGCAACCAGACATTGCAATTTTAATATGATGGGCGCTACTTCAGAAGAAAGAGCCATAGAATGGAATGAAGGTAAGAATATTAAAATTGAAGCTTATGAAATGAAAAAGCTTCCTGGAATCAAGAAAATTGTTGTTGACTTTGCTATTGAGGCAAAAGGTGACAATACGTTGTTGACTTCTACAATGGAATATTCTATGAAAAATGCATTTTTTGATATGATGAATAGCCTAATGATGAAAAAAATGAATTCTCAACTTATTGATGGAATTGCTGCAGGTCACAAAAAATATATTGAGACAGGTGAAATTGTAAAAAAGGACACGATATTAGAATTGGATAAAGTCATCAAACTACAATAATTTCTTACCGACTTATAGGTTGACAAGTATGCCAACCGCTAACATCGGTTTTACATAATGGGGGCTGACGTGCTTAATTGAACGTTGGCTCTTTTTATTTACATTTGTGCTGGTAGAAAGTTTAGTGGTCTTAATGCCCCCAAAACGCATGTCCTCAAACCGTTAGAAACAATAGCGGGCCGAATTCCCGAAACGACAATTCGGCAGACAAA
This sequence comes from Bacteroidota bacterium, assembly GCA_041161265.1. Classification (GTDB taxonomy): domain Bacteria; phylum Bacteroidota; class Bacteroidia; order Flavobacteriales_D; family Crocinitomicaceae; genus M0103. The sequence continues at coordinate 7,128 of JBEAUV010000033.1, forward strand.
AAGATTTTCATTTTTCAATTATAGACACCGACACTCACTTTGAAAGGATAATAAACATGTAAATATTTTCGAAAACTTTATAATTATTTTCCATGCTAACACCGCCACTTTTGCATAGGTATCTGTGACAAAAAACAGCCCTTCTTATGACGATAGTCATAGCCACAGAAAAAAAACAAACTCATCTTCGTAGCGGATCTATTTAATAAACAAATTAAAAAAAATAAGCCATGGAAATTTCAAAAAATTGTATTGACGCTTGTTTAGCGTGTTTGACAACTTGCGAAAGTTGTATTACTGATTGTGTTGCTGCTGGTAACAAGGAATGTATTTCATTATGCCGTGACTGTGCTGATATTTGTGCTTTATGTGCACGTTTTGAAGCAAGAGGATCTAAATTTGGTGCAGGCTTACACGCTTTGTGCGCTGAAATTTGTAACGCATGTTCGATTGAGTGTGCTAAGCACGCTTCTCATCATATATCTTGTAAAGAGTGTGCTGAAGCTTGTGAAAAATGTGTTGCAATTTGCAAAGAACTTGCAACTACAAAAGCATAATTTTAATTATAAGGAGAACGGTGTTCTCCCCATTTATAAGCTCTCAACTAATAACTGTTATGGACTGGACTGACAAACAAACATGGAAGAATTGTTCCATTTTAACTACTATTTGCCTCGTTGGTTGCTCCATTGGCACAATGGGTGTTAGTATGTATCTAATTAATTTTAATTGGTTTTTTGTTTTTCTCATCTCTATGACAGAAGGTTTTTTATCCTGCATGGCATTTATTATAATATGGCTTATATTGTTCCAGCAAATGAGCTTTATAAGCGCTTTAAAAAATAGTTATAATATAAGCATTGTTTCAATGCTCATAATGATGTTAACTGAAAACATTATTATTCTCCTTATTGCTCCAAGACTTTTTTCTAATCAAATGAACATTAATTCTGATTATAGTTTTATTACAATGACAATCGCCATATTGTTTGGCTTTCTATTGTGCTTTCATATAATTACTATTATGTCAAAAGACCGGAGCAATTTGTCATTAATTTAACATCAAGATAATTTATAGGCGGACAACGACAGAAAAATTGTATGGCCGCCATAAGTTATAACAGCACCTAACAGTAATTGGCGCGGACGAGAAATGTAAATTTTTGTATCTTTAAAAAACCATTTGTGGTTATCTACAGTTGTATGTTTCAAACGCCAACTACTAGGAGCCCGAAACCTTTAGAATTAATTACATAAATGAAAAAATATACAACAATACAAGACTTACAGTCACTAAGCGAAAGTGTTTTGGAAAGCTCTTTGGCTGGATTTTGGGATTGGAATATGGTAACTAATGAAGAATACTTAAGTACACGGTTTAAGGAAATGTTTGGTTATATTGATGATGAAATGGAAAACACCCCTGAGTCATGGCAAAAGATCGCATTTCAAGAGGACTTGCCTGGCATGTTCGAAAGTTTTGATGCTCACGTGAAATCTCGCGGTAAGATTCCTTTCCATTCTATTGTTAGGTATCATCATAAAAATGGAAACACTATATGGGTTAGGTGTAATGGCAAGGTGGTTGAATGGTCTGAAAAGAATGAGCCATTGAGAGCTATAGGATGCCATGTGGACATTACCGAAGAAAAAGAAATTGAATTTCGCTTAAAAAAAACTTTAAAAGAAAGAGACCTTTTACTACAAGAGGTGCACCATCGAGTTAAAAATAATCTTCAGCTACTATTAAGCTTATCAAGATTGAAAGATAAAAATGGCAGAATCGAAACTCATGAAATTGAGGATTCAATTAACTCTATTGCAAGAGCCTATGAGGCCGTATATAATTCCGAGAGTTTAGATAAAATAAACATTAAGGAGTACTTGGTTCAAATTATTGCCCCGATCTCTAAAAGTCATAACTTTAAGTACGTAATTGAGGCAATCAATTATGAACAAAATATTGATTTCCTTGTCCCAATTGGACTAATTATGAATGAGTTGATCAACAACTCTCTCAAGCATGGCCGAATAGGCAACAATGAATTAGAAGTTGCAATTTCTATAAAAATGGAAGGTGAAATCCTTTTGATTAAATTCTGCGACAACGGAAAAGGTTATGGCGATAAACTCAACACATCAAGAGAAAGAAGCTCATTTGGTTTAAACATAATCGAAGGGCTTGTAGATCAACTTTCTGGTTCCATTAGATTCTTTGATGAAAAAGGAGCCTGTGCAGAAATAAGAATAACTTAAACCTTACAACACCTAAGCCACATTAAAACAATGGCTTATTAGCAAAACGTTAGCGATTATTTTAAAAACCCGACCATAGAAAAAATGGACTCAGAACAAAATTATATAGAAATAAACCGTCAGTCTTGGAACAACAGAACTGACATACACTTAAAATCTGAATTTTACGACCTTGATGGATTTCTGAATGGAAAAACCTCATTAAATGAAATTGAATTAAACTTGCTTGGCGACCTAAAAGGAAAAACTATTTTGCATTTACAATGTCATTTTGGACAAGACTCAATTTCGTTAAGCAGACTTGGTGCAGAAGTTACAGGTGTTGATTTATCAGACAAAGCAATTGATAGTGCAAAACAAATCGCAAAGGACACAAATTCAAATGCAAAGTTTATTTGTTGCGACATTTATGACTTACCAAACCATTTAAACGAAAAATTTGATATTGTTTTTACAAGTTATGGAACAATTGGTTGGTTGCCCAACTTGGACAAGTGGGCAAAAATTATTTCCCAGTTTTTAAAGCCAAATGGACAATTTGTATTTGTAGAGTTTCATCCTGTTGTTTGGATGTTTGACGACAACTTTGACAAAATTGGTTATAGATATTTTAATTCAGGAGCAATTATAGAAACAGAAAATGGAACTTACGCAGACAAAAAAGCAGACATAACCCAATCATATGTAATGTGGAATCACGGTTTAAGTGAAGTAATAAATAATTTAATCGGTAATGGGCTTGAAATTAATTCTCTTGACGAATTTGATTATTCACCTTACAATTGCTTCAGCAAAACCATAGAGTTTGAACCGAATAAATTTAGAGTTGAGCATTTGAACAACAAAATACCGATGGTTTATTCAGTAACAGCGACAAAGAAAAACAACAGCTAAAAGTCGTTTTGCAAAAGCGGGAGTTTCGTGCCTCTATGACGATGAATTGCTAAATTTAAGCTTTGTGCTTTGTAGTAAGTTCGTTACTGGCATGCAGTTTAGTGCATCGAAATCGGCAACTTCTGGCAGCCTTAAAACTTTTCTGCAAACTTGCCGAACCAATGTATTAACAAATGACAGACCGAAAAAAACAGCATGAAAGTAACCAAATTATTTAAATTTTTTTTTGACAGTGAAAAAGCAGGAGGTCTTGTTCTAATTGCTTGTACAATAGTTTCATTAACACTTGCCAACTCAAATTTTGGTGTAGATTATCACGATATTTTCCAAGCCAAATTTGCAGGACTTTCAGTTGAACATTGGATAAATGACGGATTAATGGCTATTTTCTTTTTGCTCATTGGTTTGGAATTAGAAAGAGAAATTTATCTAGGAGAACTTTCAAATTTCAAAGATGCTTTATTGCCCATTTTTGGAGCATTAGGCGGAATGTTTGTACCAGCAGGAATATTTTTACTTTTTAATTATGGTACTGTAACACAATCAGGTGCAGGAATTCCAATGGCGACAGACATTGCTTTTGCATTAGGAATATTGTCATTATTAGGAAACCGAGTACCAACTTCACTAAAAGTATTTTTAACTGCATTAGCTGTTATTGACGACTTGGGAGCCATTATAATCATTGCTATTTTCTACACCAAAACTTTTCTATGGACAAACTTATTTATTGCAATAGGAATTTTTGCGCTGCTTTTGGTATTCAACAGAATGAAAGTCAGAAATCTAATTCCATATTTAATTGGAGGTGTTGCAATGTGGTATTTTATGCTAAACTCAGGCGTTCACGCCACCATTACAGGTGTTTTATTGGCATTTGCTATTCCATTTGGCAACGGGGATAAAAAATCTACTTCTTATATTTTGCAACACTTTTTACATAAACCAGTTGCATTTGTCATTTTACCCATTTTTGCATTAGCCAACACTGCCATAGTTTTTAGTAGTGATATTGCACAAACATTGACAGAAAGCAATAGTTTAGGCATTTCACTTGGACTAATAGTAGGAAAACCTTTGGGTATTTTTCTCTTGACTTTTTTAGCTGTTACTTTAGGTATTTGCAAACTTCCAACAGACCTCAATTGGAAACAAATTTTTGGCGTAGGTTTTTTGGCAGGAATAGGTTTTACAATGTCTATTTTTATAACCTTGCTTGCATTTGACAACGAAACTATTATAAACAACTCAAAATTAGTAATCTTAATTTCTTCATTGACAGCAGGGATTTTGGGTTTTTTGATTTTGAAAATTGTATTAAAAAAGAAAATATTGAAACTGCCTAAAAAAATACCGGCTTAACGGTCAGCATTTTTTTATAGTGCTAATTTTTCGTTTAATCCACAGTAACTTTATAAGTTGGGTCTTCCATAATGTTCACTTCAATTACTTTGTCGGCATTTTGCAACAATTGGCGACAATCTTCACTTAAATGACGAAGACGAACCACTTTACCAATTTTTAAATAGCGTTCTGTCAATTTATTGACGGCATCAATAGCACTCATATCACTGATGCGACTTTCTTTAAAATCAATAACCACCTCATTGGGATCGTTTAAAATATCAAATTTTTCAGTAAAAGCAGAAGTTGAACCAAAGAAAAGTGGACCAAAAATCTCGTAATGTTTTACACCTTTTTCGTCAGTGTATTTTCTTGCACGAATACGTTTTGCACTTTCCCAAGCAAAAACCAATGCTGAAATAATTACACCTACAATTACAGCCAAAGCCAAATTTTTCATTAGAACTGTAATTAGTGTAACTGCAATGACAATGAAAACATCTTTCTTGGGCATTTTATTTGCAATTCGAAAAGTTGCCCATTTAAAAGTTCCATAAGCCACCATAATCATAACACCAGTCAATGAAGCCATTGGAATAATGCTTATAAATCCACTTCCATACATTACAAAAACCAACAGCATACAAGCTCCAACAATACCCGAAAGCCGAGCTCTTGCTCCACTATTGATATTGATTAAACTTTGTCCCAACATACCAGCACCACCCATTGCCGAAATAAAACCAGCAATGATATTTCCAGTTCCCTGTGCTACGGCTTCTTTATTCGGACTTCCCTTTGTTTGGGTAATTTCGTCTAAAATATTTAAGGAAAGTAAACTTTGAATTAATCCAACACCAGCAAAAATAACGGCATAAGGAAAAATAATTTGCAACGTTTCAAAACTGAAAGGAACATTTGGTAGATGTAATTGAGGAAATCCTCCTGCAATATTTCCTACTGTTTTAGTATCTATTCCTGCAAAGTAGGAAATGGCAAAAACAGTAAGAATCGCAACCAATGATGCTGGGATAGTTTTTGTGAGTTTTGGTAAAAACCATATAATGGAAACCGTAAGCAACACCAAACCAAAAAATATATACAATGGAGAACCTGTTAACCAATTGCCTGATGAATCTTTAAACTGATTTACTTGGGCCATAAAAATTAATATTCCGATTCCATTCATAAAGCCAAGAATGACAGGCGTAGGCACAAGTCTCATATATTTGCCAAGTTTTAAAAAGCCTGCAATCAATTGAATTAAACCTGCAAGAACAACTGTTGCAAACACATAGTCGACACCATGAGATTTTACCAAAGGTGCAATAACGACTGCAACAGCGGCTGTGGCACCAGAGATCATTGCAGGACGACCACCAAAAAGAGAAGAAATTAATCCTAAAATAAAAGCAGCATACAAACCATTTAACGGTTGAAGGCCAGCAATTAAAGCAAAAGAAACAGCTTCAGGTATTAACGCCAAAGCGACAGTAAGACCTGAAAGGATTTCTGTTTTGTAATTAACCTTTTGTTGAAAATCGAAAAATTTATAGTTCATTTTTAAAAATTAGTTCTGTAAAATCAATTGCCAAACAATAAACACTAACCAATAAATAATTTGGTAAACGAAAATTACCTTGACAGAAAATTCAAGGTAGAATAATTTAAAAAGTGAAGATATTTACTACTTTAATTTGGAGTGCAAAAGTAACATTTTTTGACGGCCAGACAAACGAAAAAGCCTAAATTGCACCTAAAAAAAAGGGTAGCAGGTAACAGTGATTTTGCAAAAGCGGGGCATAAATGCTATTTTTGAGCATTGGAATTCTATTGAACATTTGTGCTAAACTGAACATTTGTACTTTGGTTCCCCCACCGTCGAAAAGCCACAAACCGTTAGGGTTATTTAAAACCAGAGCATGAATAGAATAATCACAATAATATTATTAATGCTATTAACGTGGAATTGCTTTTCCCAAAAGGATTTGATTGGAGAGATTGAAAAAATCGGTCTTACATCTGATAAACTTAATGGGCAAGTCTTAAAGATTGAATATGATTGGCATGTAGTTCTATTTGACAGTTTGGGTAACAAAACCCTCGATATAAATAAGAGGGCGCAATCTCAAGACGCTTATTTCTACAATTCGACTAATCAACTTGTTTCCATTCAACACAGAGATACTAAGTATCCGGGATCGAATAATCAACTTATTTTTTTCATTACAGATACTACGGAAATTTGCATTGTTCATAATAATGCTAGTGAAAAAATAGACAGCGCGATATATGTTAAAAACGTTAAGGACCAAATTATCAGGCAGGAAACGTATCGTTTAGAATCAATGGCAAGACACACTTTTTACTTTGTATATGATTCGTTGAACCGAGTAACCCAAATAGAATGGTTCGGAACAAAAAACCGATTATTGCACAAATTGTCGATAAAATATGATGACATAAATGGGTCAATTGAATGGGTTAAAACAAATAGAGACGGTGTCGTTAATGAATCTCACAAAATCAAATTAGATCATTTTGGCAATAGAATCTATGATCTTGATGAAAATGGGAAATTGATAGAATGGGAATATGAATACGATGGCCTAAATAATTGGGTTAAAAGGACTCAAAAAATAAATGGAAAAATTAATTTCTCTTCTGAAAGAAAAATTATCTATAGGAAATAACCAAAACAGCTGTCTAGCGCCAACCCTCAATATTGCTTCGAAACAACGGTAAATATGTGAGAAAATAAGTTTAACTTCGAAATAAAGATTTTTTTAAAGAGTCGGGCCGAGCGCAAAGCCACAAGCCGTCTAAAATCCCTCATCTTTTCCACACCGCTATGCTGAACTATAAGTAATTCTATTTTTCCATCCATTGAAGTGAAGTTTTTCTGAGATTCCGCGGACTTCCACAGCGATGAAATGTACTTCTAAACAGATTCACTGGACTTCTACAGCAATGAAATGTACTTCCAAACAGATTCACTCGACTTCTACAGAGATGAAATGTACTTCTACAAACGTTCACTCGACTTCTACAAAGATGAAATGTACTTCTACAAACGTTCACTCGACTTCTACAAAGATGAAATGTACTTCCAAACCCATTCACTCGACTTCCACAGCGATGAAATGTACTTCCAAACAGATTCACTCGACTTCAACAGAGATAAAATGTACTTCTACAAAGATTCCGCGGACTTCCAAGAGCAGGAATTTGTGTTTGAAAAGAATTTTAGGCAGTTTTAAAAGAAAAAGTACAAGCTTAGAAACAACGATTTAGTTAAATAATCCGAATCTCGACAGAAGAAGATCTATTTCCACAAACGAAATCTGTTATATATGATATGTGGCAATTTGACAACTTTTCAAATAATTATGTAACACTTTACTTCTGATATACAGTGAGCTTTGAGGTAAGATAAAAAAATGAAATACACCTTCTTTGTTTGCTCTTTAATATTTGTATTTTTTACATTTCAACAGTGTAAAGCTCCATTGGGAAAGTCTGTTCAAGTGGTGCAAAAGCAAAAAACGAATTCTTTTGCAAATAAAAAATTGCTTAAATCTGCCGTACTTAAAAAAATAAGGTACATCATGGTAAGTCCAATACAATGGATGAAAGAACATGAAACAGATTCGTTACATCAACAAATAGCTTTTGCACTCAATAGAACAAATCGAAATAATTTTTCAAACATGGATTCTGTGCTTGTTCCAACTGATTTCAAGTATAATTTGGCGGATTATCTTCCTTTTCCGTTAGAAGTGAAATACTTGAAAGACATTGATAAAATTATTTTATTTTCTTACCCAACACAAACGTTCGCTGCTTATGAAAAAGGAATGTTAATTTATACGGGACCAACCAGTATGGGGAGCAAAAAACATTTAACGCCAACAGGAATTTTCTATACCAATTGGAAGGCTAAGATGACAATTAGTACAATTAATGATAAATGGATTTTGAAATGGAATTTCAACATCTTAAATAAAGAAGGGATCGGATGGCATCAATATAATTTACCAGGTTATCCAGCATCTCATTCGTGTTTAAGGTTATTGGAAGAGGATGCGCATTATATTTATCAATGGGCAGACCAATGGATCCTTGCCGATAAATTTACTGTTGCAGTAAAAGGAACACCAGTTATCGTTTTTGGAAGTTATGATTTTAGCGCCCCGAAACCATGGTTGAAATTAACGACCAATTCACATGCAATTGATATTTCCATTGACGAAATGAAAAAATTGACTCAGCCCTATTTAGTCGAAATACTAAATGAGCAAAAAATCAGAGTAACCCATTTGAAGACAAAAGAATAAATTTTCCGACCTCAAATGTGAATTATGTAACTATGTACATTAACTATGTAACATTTCATCGTTGAAATATCGCCTTTTTTGTAGGGCAATGTTAAATGCAATTTAACTTAAAAAAAAGGAGAATAACAATGGAAATGCAAGTACAAAATATATTTATAGTAGATGACAACCAATTAATGGTTACTGATTTAAAACTTCATTTACAGGAACGCTTCGGAGCAAGTGTGAAAATATCAACATTTGAAAATGGTGAAAGCTGTTTAAAGAAAATTGATAAAGACACTCATATTGTAATTCTTGATTATTTCATGGAGGGGAAAAATGGCTTAGACATTCTTAAGTCCATTAAAGAAATTAATCCTAAAACTGATGTCGTCATGCTAACGAGTAATGAAGATATTGTGCTGGCAATTAATGCTTTCAGAGCAGGTGCGAAAGATTATGTGATAAAAGGGGCAAGTGCTTGGAAAAAAATCGCGAAAATTATTATACACATCATTACTGAACCTATCAGAATATTGGTTAGGGAATTTCGAATTTCTAAATTTATGGCAGTATTTCTATTAACATTTGTTACGATGGGAATAATTGTACTTTTTGCGATGTATGTAATTAATTAAAAATTCAATGCACACTATTTACTTATTATGTCTTATAGAAACAAAGCTGTAATTTAAAATCACATTATAGATGCAAATAGACCTTCTCAGACCATATTTAAACAGAAACTTCTCTGGCAACCATAACAGCTCCCAAAACTTTGCCATTGTCATCATTATAAACAGATCCGTTGAATAAGACATTGGTTTTCTTCTTGTTTATAAAAGTTAGCGGGTAACCAATGAGAATACCTTTTGAAAATACGTGTTGACAACCGTCTTCTGCGTTATGTAAGTCAGAAAAATAGTCAGAAAAATTTGTTCCAATCAAATTGTCGCGCGATATTGCCATCCTATTCATGATTCTTCGCCTAACATGGGCTTGGGAATATTGGCTGAAATCATACCCGTATTTTTGGTAAACAGCTTTCAATAAGGTTGAAATTTCTAATTCAGACGCGTCTCTATTTATCATTAGAAATTACAAACTAATTTTCATAAGCATCAAAGCTGAGCATTTCAATTGCGATTTGTATTACACAATTTTTTGAAAAGCTTACATAATTCACACTTTATTTGAAAATCAGCTTCTCAGCCAAGGGAGGATTTTCCCATTCTTTATCCCACAAAAAAGCCCGGTCATCGAGCGTAGTCGAGATGCCGGGCTTAAATTATATTTTCTATAGCCAAGCTTAGTTCACTAACAACTTATGTGAAGGAGCGAATTTCGTTAATGTAATTCCTTCTACTGCTTTCGTGTATTCTTCAATCGTGGGTGTTCTTCCTAAAATCGTTGAAAGTACAACAACTGGTGTTGAAGAAAGCAATGATTCTCCTTTTTTACCTTCTGTATCTTCCACTACTCGACCTTGGAACAAACGAGTTGAAGTTGCCATTACTGTATCTCCTTTTTCCGCTTTTTCTTGGTTCCCCATGCATAAGTTACATCCTGGACGCTCTAAGTACAACATGTTTTCATACTTCGTACGTGCTTCGCCTTTTGGAAGATTGTCGTTGAATTCGAATCCAGAGTATTTTCTCAAAACTTCCCAATCACCCTCAGCTTTCAACTCATCAACGATGTTATATGTTGGAGGTGCTACAACAAGTGGAGCTTTAAACTCTACTTTACCATATTGTGCCTCAACGTTTTTCAACATTTGCGCTAGGATTTTCATATCACCTTTGTGTACCATGCACGAACCAATAAATCCAAGATCTACTTTTTTCGTTCCACCATAAAATGATAACGGACGAATAGTATCGTGTGTGTAGCGTTTTGAAACGTCTTTGTTATTTACATCTGGATCGGCAATCATTGGCTCAGCAATAAGGTCTAAGTCAACCACTAATTCAGCATAATAGTTTGCATTTGAATCTGGAGTCAATGCTGGTTTTTCACCTGTTTGAATTTCTGAAATGCGTTTGTTTGCTTTGTTGATCAATCCTTGAAGAACGTTCAGATGGTTGTCCATTCCTTTATTAATCATGATTTGGATACGACTTTTTGCAATTTCCAGCGATTCAATCAAGGTTGCATCTTCTGAAATACAAATAGATGCTTTCGCTTTCATTTCTGCTGTCCAATCCGTAAATGTGAACGATTGATCTGCCGTCAATGTTCCAATATGCACTTCTATTACTCTTCCTTGGAATACATTCTCACCACCAAACTTCTGTAACATTTGTGCTTGGGTTGCATGCACAACATCACGGAAATCCATGTAGCTTTTCATTTGTCCTTTGAACGTCACTTTCACAGATTCTGGAATCGGCATCGACGCTTCACCTGTTGCTAAAGCCAAGGCTACAGTTCCTGAATCGGCACCAAACGCAACTCCTTTCGACATACGTGTATGTGAGTCACCACCGATGATAATTGCCCAATCGTCAATTGTGATGTCATTCAATACTTTGTGAATAACGTCTGTCATTGCATGGTAAACTCCTTTTGGGTCACGTGCAGTAACCAAACCAAACTCATTCATGAATTTCATCAATTTCGGTATGTTTGCTTGCGCTTTTTTGTCCCAAACAGATGCTGTGTGACATCCAGACTGATATGCTCCATCAACAATTGGAGAAATAACTGTTGCAGCCATTGATTCCAATTCTTGAGCAGTCATCAAACCTGTTGTATCTTG
>JBEAUV010000034.1:0-18394 GCA_041161265.1 Bacteroidota bacterium
TGTTTACATTATAAATAAAAACCGAAACAATGGATTATTCTAAAATGCAACCAGAAAGTTTAATGATGAGTTATGGATACAAACCTTCTTTGTCGGAAGGTGCAATTAAGTGTCCAATATTTCAAACTTCAACATTTGTCTTTAATACGGCAATGGAAGGTAAACGATTTTTTGAATTGGCTTATGGGTTGCGTGAAAAAGAACAAGGTGAGGAATTAGGTTTAATTTATAGCCGTTTAAATAATCCAGATTTAGAAATTCTTGAAAATAGACTTTGTTTATGGGATGGAGCAGAAGATTGTGCTGTTTTCGAAAGTGGAATGTCCGCTATTTCAACGGCAATGATGGAGTTTATGGAGCCTGGCGATTTATTGCTTTACAGTAGACCTGTTTATGGCGGAACAGATCATTTTATCAATCACTTTTTAAAGAAAATGAAAATTGAATCTATTGGTTTTCATGCGACCGATTCAAAAGAAGATATAATTGCTCGAATAGATGCAACTGGAAAAGGAGATCGTTTAACAATGATTCATATTGAAACACCAGCAAATCCAACTAATGCATTGATTGATATCGAAATGTGTGCTGAAATTAAAGCACATTATACAACTATAGAAAAACCTGTTGTATTATCTGTTGACAATACATACATGGGTCCAATTTGGCAACACCCATTAAAGCATGGAGCTGATTTAGTACTGTATTCTGCAACAAAATATATTGGCGGTCATTCAGATGTTATTGCCGGAGCCTGTTTAGGGTCAAAAGAATTGATGGGGCGCGTTAAGGGCTTAAGAACTTTCTTAGGGAATATGGCAGGTCCTTGGACAGGTTGGCTGTTGATGAGAAGTTTGGAAACATTAAAAGTTAGAATGGATCAGCAAGCTACTACAGCGAAATATGTAGCTGATTACTTAAGAAATCATCCTAAAGTTGAGAAAGTCTATTATTTAGGATTTATCAATGAAGTTGGCAATGAACGAGAAAAAGAAATATTCAAACGCCAATATACAAGCGCTGGAGCAATGATTGCTTTTGATGTAAAAGGGGGTGAAAAAGAAGCATTTCAATTCTTGGATTCCTTGAAATTAATCAAATTGGCTGTTTCACTTGGTGGAACAGAAAGTTTAGCTGAACATCCACAAACAATGACACATGCAGATGTCCCAGCAGAAGATAAAAAAGTGATGTTTATTTCTGAAAAATTAGTTCGCTTATCTGTTGGTGTTGAACATTATTCAGATCTAATTGCTGATATTGAACAAGCATTGAATACGATTTAAGCTATTTGTTGGCTATAATAAGCTGACAATTTTCAATTCGATTTTCTAAATCTCCCTCAACAATGGTGAATGGAAGTTTTCTAGATGTTAATTCATTTAAATAAAGCTCAAATAATTCTTCTCGTTTTTCAGGATTCTCACGCAAAGGATCTTCTTCCCATTCTATATCTGGTCGACATAAAAAATAATGATCGAAATCCTGATTCTCTAATGCTGCAAGAATAAATGGAGTACATGAATTGTATTTGAATTCTGACCAAATTTTCATGACGAGCATCTCCGTGTCAAAGAAAGTTATAGACTTATAAGTTGATTTTTCCCAAAGGTCAAGTTGGCCTTTTGCGATTTTATCTAAATCATCAATTGTATAACTTTTAGACAAATTTTCAAGATATTCACGTGCAAATTCAGGGATCCATGCGCCGTTGTTTCTGAACGCCAACTCTTTTGCTAAAGTGGTTTTTCCTGAAGATTCTGGTCCCGTTAAAGCGAATCGCATTCTTCGAAATGTTGGTTAAATTGTTTTTTCCATTTGAAATATCCGAAAATTGCAATTCCAGTGTATAAAAGAAACAAAACGGAAGTCATATAAAGTTCTCTTGATGCAAATAAATATACGGAAACACTATCTATTATGATCCAGTAAATCCAATTTTCTAAAACTCTTTTTGTAACCATGAATGTTGCAACCAAGCTAAAAATAGCAGTAAAAGAATCGGTATATGGGTTTGCTTGATCAGTAAAAGTATCAAATATAAACCCAACAACAATTACTGTAATTAAGCTAATTCCAATATTTATTAGGTGGGTTTTTTTACTCCATTTTATTATTAAATCTGCCTTTTCAGTTTTTTCTTTTGACCATAAAATCCATCCGTAAATCCCCATTATTAAGAAGAAGCCATTTAATAAAGATTCCAAATAAAGTTTACCGTTAAAACATAGAAATATGTATAATGCAGAACTAATAATTGCAAAGAACCAAGCTGAAATTTGTTTGTATGAAATAAGTACAACATAAATTAAACTTGATAAAACTGCAAGCCATTCCCAAATTGAGGTTTCTACTATTGCAAGTACAATTTTTTTGAATATTTCCATTTCTTATGCGAAGGTCTGAAAATAATCAATTGAAATATAAATGCATACTGTTATTTTTTTAACAGGTTCGAACAATAATTTTTTGGTTATTCGTTTTAGATAGTATAGTTTTGTCATCTAATTTAATTAATTCATTAAAAAATGAAATTTCTAGTTGCTTTGATTGTTGTGTTATCTTCCCTTACGCTAAATGCGAAGAGTCTGGATGTTGTTAAAAAAGAATCAGTTTCTTATGAAACTACCGCAGTTTCTTCTCATATTGACGGGAAAAAAGCAAGACGCCACAAAAGAATAAACAAGCGAAGAAAAAGAGCTTGCGCTAATTGGGGTAAAAGAAGTTACGCAGGATAGTCTGTTTATCCTCTTTTAGTTTCAAAGAGATTTGGCGAGTTCATTCAAGAATTCGCCTTTTTTTTGTAATTTAACAGCCATATGACATTTAAAGAATTAAACCTCAACGAACAGTTGTTAGAGGCTATTGATCACATGGGATTTGTAAATGCTACTCCCATTCAAGAGTTAGCCATACCCCAAATCCTTCAAAATAAAGATTTGATTGCTTGCGCCCAAACGGGAACAGGTAAAACGGCTGCTTTTATTTTGCCTATTTTAAATAAATTAACAGGCAAAGAAGATTCTTCTATTGATACCCTGATTGTTGTTCCAACAAGAGAATTGGCAGTTCAAATTGAACAAGAAATACAAGGACTTTCATATTTCGTTTCTGTTGGATCCAAAGCAATTTATGGCGGTGGAAGTGGAAAAGATTGGGATGTTCAAAAAGATGCATTAAAAGACGGAACTGATATAATTGTAGCAACTCCTGGTAAATTATTATCGCATATTCAACAAGGCTATGTGGACTTTTCAAAAGTGAAACATTTGGTACTTGACGAAGCAGATAAAATGCTCGATATGGGATTTGCAGATGATCTTTTAACTATCATTTCTAAATTGCCTGAAAAACGTCAAACATTGATGTTTAGTGCTACAATGCCCAATAAAATTAGAGAATTAGCGAAAAAAATATTAGTCAATCCAGAGGAAATCACATTGTCGATTTCAAAACCAGCTGAAGGAGTAAAACAATCTGTTTACTTAACTTTTGACAACCAAAAAGCGCCATTAATTAAACAAATTCTTACTGACCGACCTGAATATACAAGCATCATTATTTTTACTTCTTCTAAAAGTAAAGTGAATGAAATCGTTACTTCGCTGCGTAAAAATGGTTTCAAAGCGCAAGGCGTTTCTTCAAACCTTGATCAAGAACAACGTGAAGAAGTGTTGCGCGGCTTTCGTTCAAAACGCATTCGAATCGTTGTTGCAACAGATGTTATGAGTCGTGGAATTGACATTAAGGAAATTAATCTCGTAATCAATTACGATACTCCATTTGATGCAGAAGATTATGTTCACCGAGTTGGCAGAACAGCTAGGGCAAACACAAAAGGGGAAGCAATTACTTTAGTTAACGAAAAAGACATGCGCAAGCTAGCACAAATTCAACGATTAATTGAAGCTGAGATTACGCAGGTTCCGTTGCCAGAAGAATTAGGTGCAGGACCAGTTTTTCAAATGACTTCTCCTCAAAAAAGAAAACCTTTCAATAAGCGACCAAAGTTTAAAGGTCCAAGAAAAGAAAATTCAACGAATTCTTAGATTTAGTAATAAGTAGATATGAAACGCATACTTTTTTTACTATTGTTTTTCATTGTTGGAGTAACGTTTTTTTACTTTGTAAATACATCAGTTAAAGAAAAACCACTTCCAGTTATTAATCCTGTTGATTTGAATGAAGAAATGGTCGATCCAGAACTTCTGAGAATTGGAAATGGACATACCATTGGTAATTTCGCTTTTAAAGACCAAAACAATAAAACAATCACCCAAGATGAGGTGAAAGGAAAAGTTTTCGTAGCCGAATATTTTTTCACGACCTGCGGAACAATTTGCCCTAAAATGAACCAACAGATGCAACGTGTTCAAAAGGCTTTTAAAGGGAATGGAAATGTGAAAATTCTAAGTTTTACAGTCGACGCGAAAGTAGATACGGTCGAACAAATGAAAAGATATGCTATCGAACATCAAGCTGATGATAATCAATGGCATTTTTTGACTGGAAAACAAGAAGATTTATACGCGTTAGCTCGAAAATCATTTTTTGTACTAAAACCTTCTGAAGCAGAAAATCAAGGTGATGTTGGAAGTGATTTTATTCACACCAATAATTTTGTTTTAGTAGACAAAAAAATGCGTATCAGAGGATATTATGATGGAACGTCTATCAAAGAAGTTGATAAACTCATTCATGATATAGAGCATTTGTTAAAAGAATAAACTTAACTGCTTTGCAAACAGTTATTCTTTAATGAACTTTAAAATTATACGTGAATTTGAATGCTCCAAATTGAAGAAGTAAATTCCCTTCTCCAATTGATCAATGTTAATATTACCAGAATCAACAATTCCTTTTTGAATTAATTGACCATTACAATTCGAAATGAAATAAGTATTTCCAAATTCCCCATTTTGTATATATATAGATTCTTTAGAAGGGTTTGGATAAAGACTAAACTCTTCAAATTGTTCATCAATACCAGTATTATCTGCACAAGTTCCAGATGTACAAAATGTAACTGTTCCAGTAATTGTTCCCATTTGTAAATCACATAATCCACTAGGCGAAGCATCACAAACATCAATGGTTCCTGTTATCGTTGACATATTCATAAAACATGTTGACACACAATATTTTCCAGTTACTCCATCTGCTATTCCTGAACCATGTGTCCAACTGGTACATGAAATATCACCATTATTAGTTATATTTTCACTAGTTATCAGCGATCCAAACACCATTGTTGCATTAATATCGTTTGTAACTGTACCGCCAAATGTTACCATACCGGTCACTGAAATTGCTGCACTAGAATGATTGTTGAAATAAATGCCTCCTGCGACAAGCGCACCTACTGAGATATCTCCGAAATTATCAAAATTATCACCTGCAATAAGTGAATCAGAAACGATTGAACCATAATTGATATTAACTGGGTTTC
The DNA here is from genome assembly GCA_041161265.1 of Bacteroidota bacterium. Classification (GTDB taxonomy): domain Bacteria; phylum Bacteroidota; class Bacteroidia; order Flavobacteriales_D; family Crocinitomicaceae; genus M0103. Next base: position 5,450 of record JBEAUV010000034.1, read on the forward strand.
CAGGAATAAATTTTAGTCCATCAACTATACCGAATACCAAAGTAGAATCTCCATCACCAATTGCAATTGTCTGTAGGTTCATTGTTCCTAATAAACGGAGATTACCATGTAAAGCAAAAATTGTATCTCCAACAATCGATGCATTTGGATTAATTATTAACCAATTTGCACCAAAATCTACAGAATTTGTTGTTACCGTAATATTATGATTTATTATTACAGTGTCTTCAAAAAGTGGAACACCTGCTGGACTCCAATTGTTAGCATCGAACCAACTACCGTCAGCAACTGTTGTTTTTAAAGTTGCGAAAGCAGAGAAAAATAAAAAAGAAAAAACAAGGGTAAAAAGTAGTTTCATAGTAGTTAGGTTTTTCAAATACACAATTGAGGGAGTTGAATGTTCATCAAACATTATGTTAGAGCCAACGCGGTTTTTTTCGTTTGTTTTTTTTCTTTAATTCTTTTTTTTGTTGTGTAATTTGTTCGCTACTCTTGTTAACCTCAGTAGCGATTTTTTGATTCTTTTCTAGTTTTGCGAACTGACCTTCGACCAAAGACCCATTTTCATCAATTACACAGTAACTTCCTCCATAATCTAATCGGATTAACCCTCTTTTAGGATAATCTTTGTAAAATTTATCATAAAATGGCTCAATCACAGTTTTACCATTCAAATCCATGAAACCAATTTTTTTATCGTCATGAACCCATTGATTATCTTGAATGCGAAAATTGAAATTGTCATAGAATGGAATTAATCCATTAATCGGTTCCTCAAATCCACCGTAAATGGTATCCGCAATCATTTTTCCAGAACGAGTATACAATCCCCATGTTCCTGCATGCCGACCAACTTGCAATAAAGTTGAGTCACGGCCTAGCTCATACATATAAGCATAAATCGGCGGAATAAGTGTTCTACCAAGTGTATCCACTAATCCACCGCCTTTAGCTGTATGAACCTCGAAGGTGTTGTGTTGAAGATCTTTGATATACGAATAATTCATTGGAATGATTGGATATCCATCCCAATTGACAACTCCAACACATTTTCCAGAAGGATTACTCGAACAACTCGTGCTTACTATTTTAAAACCTTTTGTTGGATTAGCTTGGAGTATAATTTGATTTTTTGCTGGATCAAAGTTCAAGTAGAAATATTCAATAGTCCGACGATTTGTAATAGATAGAAACGCATAAAATCCAGCCACCCTGTTTTGTGTGATACTGGCGTAATCAGAAATCTCTACGCACGTTTCGAAGATAAAAGGATAAAGCACGTTATTCTTCAAATCGATAATTCCGTATTTTCCATTCTTTTTTACGCCAATAAAATAATTGGTTCCTTTATGAACAATGAATTTCATTTCATCAAAGATGAGTGGAACAACGTATTTTCCGTTCTCATCGATTATACCATATTTCCCATCCTTTTCAACTTGTGCAAATCCGTCATCCAACAATTTGGTATTTTTGTAACGTTCCTTCGAATAAATCTGACCAAGTGAGTCGATCAATATCCATTCATTGTTGATTTTCATTGAGGCAATGCCACCTTTGAAACAGGTTATCATCTCTGCTCTTATCGGTACAATTTCCTTAAAGGTGGTTCCGTTGATAAAACCATATAATCCATCGTTTTGCACGCCAAATCGATTCTCAGAGATACATTGAATTTGATCATAGCGTTTTGAAGCATAATTAGGATTGTGTAAATCGAGGAACTGATGTTTACCATCAATTCGAATTTTATATGTTTGATTCGAATACTTATAGATGTCCTCTACTGAATAGCCTAACACGTCCTTACCAAATTGGTCGATGACTTCTTGTTTGCCTTTAAAAGTCCAAGCGCTTAAAAATTGGTCATCAATAGGCATTAGACTTTTATAGATTGTTTCAGATTTAGGTAGTCCATTTTGATCTAAAAGCATCCATTTATACGATTTTTTAATAGTTGTCGCATCGTGAATTTTTGCATCGAAACCAGCGATTAATGTGGTCTTGTTGACGCGCCAAATGTCGTAATAGGTTTGGTTACCAATTTGGTTTCCTTTCGAATCTACGATAAATCGCTCATAGCCAATATCGCGTATATATTTGAAGACTAAAAAGCGATTTGGATTGATAACCTGATACATCTCCATAGAAGAACGTAAAAGAATATGTCCTGATGTGTCAAGAACATTCCATATTTCATTTTCATCACGGTATTCAAAATATCCATCGCGTTGTAAAAGATTTGGAGAAGGTGAAAACGGATTAAAAAACTGCGTGAAAGAATAGTCTACAAATCCCCAAAGTCCATCTTTTAAAAATTCATATTTCCCATACATGTATTTCGAAATTCGAATGGTTTCAAACCCCATTGATAATAAGTATTTTCCACTTCGATGAATTAACCCATACGTGTTGTTTTTCTTTAAAAGGATATGATCTTTTTGGTTATTGACGTATTCAATTGACTGATAATCGCTCAATAATAATTTAAACTGATCTGAATATAAGGAGTATGTGTCATTCTTTTTAGTGATAAAAACAGAATCAATCCACGATATTTGTTCAAATTCGATTGGCAGCACTAGTTTTCCAAGTGAATCCAATAGTCCAAATTTCATGGATAAGCATTGACCATTGTCATTCGGCAGACACGTTATGACAGGATAGGCGATATTGAAGCCAGAATCATCGAATCCAATGTAGGATGAGGTATTTTTAGTTTTTAGGTGATGAGCTTTGACTATCGACGTTGAAGCTTCAATCGATATTAATTGTTTGGGGTTGAATGTATTGTCAAAATCATTGTACTTGGCAAGTAGTTTACCGGATGAATCACGCAATAGATATTTTGGCAATTGTACACCTGTATTCAAGGATTGATCAATTTGAATAAATCCTTTCTGTGATTGTGTATCCGAATGATTTCGTAATTCAATAAGTTGAACTCCACTGTAAAATGGGTGATAAATGGTATCGTAGATTGAGTTGGCAAAAGAATTCCAACTCAGCAAAAGCATCACAAAACAAACAACAATTCTCATAAGTTAAGGATTATTACAAGTGATGGTTGATTTGGTTCACTTATTCAAAAAATGAATTCTATCCTTCCAATTCTTTCAAAATCTGATTGACATCTTCTTCTGTAGCAGTTAATTTGTTTTTGCAAATTTTGATCAATTCAGATGCACGCTTCACTTTGATGGAAAGTTCGTCAACAGTGATTTCTCCATCTTCCATGTCGCTTACAATTTGCTGTAATTCTTCAAATGCTTCTGTGTATTTTATTTCATTCGCCATTTTTTCCAATTTTTTTAATTTCTGATTCTATTTCTAAGTCAAATGTTTTTGTGTGGATTATTGATCCAGTTTTGACACTCATCGCACCATTTATTGTTTTCCCATCCACTGTCGTAATCGAATAACCCCGTTTTAAAACACTCAATGGATTGAGTAATCGTACCATGTTTTCTAATTCAAAGAGGTTCCTTTTTTGTAAATCTATTGGGTGGACTATTTTATGCGGTAAATCATGAATAATCGTTTCGATTTTTTCAGATTCAGCTTTTAAAAACCTTTTTGACTGAGAAATCGTTTCTTTTTGAGCCGATTTTATTAATTCTCTCCTGCTATTCAACAACGTTTTGGCTTCATTCTTAAATTCTTGACTCGTGCTGACAAGTTTATTTTTAGAAATGTTCAAATACAACTGAGCGCTGTTCTTAAAATGTTTTATCTCTGAAGTGAAAGCCTGTTTGTTGACTTCTAAAAGCCTGTTTGAATAAGAGACTATTGCTTTTTTTGCTTCTTGAACAGGAACCGAAAATTCATGAAAAGTTTGTAATAAAAAGTCTGCTAATTCTGTTGGTGTAATGGCATTTCTAAACGCTACCAATTCGGCAACAGTCATGTTGGTTGAATGCCCAATCCCAGTTAAAACAGGCAGCGGAAACGTTGCGATAGCTTTACACAAGTCATAATTGTTGTAGCACGAAAGTCCTACTTCTCCACCTCCACCTCGCACAATGACAACTATATCAAAATGATCCTTTACTTTTTCTATCAAACTCAATTGTTTGATGATCGAAGGAACAGCCACATCGCCTTGTAAGTATCCATGGAAGAGCATGGTGAAAAACGTGTAATTCCAACCGTTTCCATTCAACACCTTCATAAAATCTGATAATCCTTTGCTGGTGTCAGCCGATATTATTGCAATGCGTTGGGGTAATAAGGGGAAATCTAATCGTTGATTTAAATTGATGATTCCTTCTTTTTGAAGCCGTTTCAGCGTTTCTTCCCGTTCGCGTTGCAATTCTCCCAACGAATAATTTGGATCAATATCCAGAATTTGTAAACTCAATCCAAAAGTCTCGTGATAAGTAACTTTCACTTGCAAAAGTAACGTTGTTCCTTCTTTCAAAGGTTCTTTTACAACCTCTATGAATTTTTTATTGATACGTTGAAAATTATGATTCCAAATTGAACCATTAATTTGTGCTTCAATCTTGTCATTTTCTTTTTGAACCAGTTCTGGAAATGCGTGTCCACTCGGATACAAATTGAGTTTATGCATCTCTGCTTTCACCCAATAAGCTTGCTGATAGCGTTCTTCAATCGTTTTTCGGATGGAAGAAACGACTTGCTTTAAGGTAAATATTTGACGATTATCTGACACGAAGGTTGAAGTTAGGAATTTTTTAGAACATGGACATAGAACATGTATGTGGAAAAAAATCTATTCTCAATGCTCCAACTTCCATGTTCTCAATTAACTTTGCAATTCGATTAAAAAACTATAAAATGTCAGACTTTCACACTTACGATTTCTCAGGAAAAAGAGCCCTTATTCGCGTAGATTTTAACGTTCCTTTGGACAAAGAAACATTGGAAATTACGGATGATACAAGGATTCGAGCGGCTTTGCCGACAATTCAATATATTTTGAAAAAAGGTGGAAGTGTTGTGATCATGTCGCATTTAGGCCGACCAAAGGATGGTTCTGAAAACCGCTTTTCGTTGCGTCATATTGTGAAACATACTTCAGATTTATTAGGTGTTCCAGTTCAATTTTCAGAAGATTGTATTGGACCAGAAGCAGAAGCATTGAGTGCGAACTTGAAACCAGGTGAAGTTTTAATGTTGGAAAATGTTCGTTTTCACAAAAGAGAAACAGCAGGAACAGAAAGCTTTGCAGAACAATTGGCAAAACACGGCGATGTTTATGTGAACGATGCATTTGGAACGGCTCACAGAGCACATGCAAGTACAACAGTTATTGCAAAGTTTTTCCCGAATGACAAAATGTTTGGATTGCTGTTAGAGGCAGAAATAAAAAGCGTTGACAAAGTTTTAAACAGCGATGAAAAGCCTTTAACGGCTATTGTTGGTGGAGCTAAAGTTTCTTCAAAAATTACCATTATAGAGCGGTTATTGGACAAAGTGGATAACCTGATTGTTGGCGGGGGAATGGCTTATACTTTTGTAAAAGCAATGGGTGGAAAAGTTGGGAATTCACTTATTGAAGATGATTACATAGAAATGGCTAAGAAAATAATGTCTGAGGCAAAAGCGAAAGGCGTTAATTTATACATCCCAACGGATACAATCATTGCTGATAAATTTGACAACGAAGCGAACCGAAAAGAAGTTCCAATTGGCGAAATTCCTGATGGATGGATGGGATTAGACACAGGATCTGAAACCTCAAAAGCATGCCGAGAAATTATATCCAATTCTAAATTGATATTGTGGAATGGACCAATGGGTGTTTTTGAAATGGAAAATTTCCAGCAAGGAACAAAAGATGTTGCTAATGCAATTGTCGAAGCAACTGCAAAAGGAGCTTTTTCATTAATTGGTGGAGGCGACTCAGTTGCCGCAATCAACAAATTCAATTTAGCAGATAGAGTTTCTTATGTTTCTACTGGTGGTGGTGCAATGCTCGAATATCTGGAGGGAATTGAATTGCCAGGAATTAAGGCGATTAAGGAATAAAGGTCAAATTACATTTTTTTACCTCGCTGTAACTTTTTTGTAACTTGCTAGTCTAACATCCGAACCCAAAGATAAAATGACTACCAAAGAGTATAACTTGGCGATTGATGCGTATTCGGACAACATCTACCGATTCGCTTTGAAACATCTCAAAAATGAGATGTCTGCTAAGGATGTGGTGCAGGAAACATTCATGAAAGTGTGGGTCAAACATGAAGAAGTTGCATATGAAAAGGTGAAGTCATATTTGTTTACAACGGCGTATCATGCTATTGTAGATTGGGTAAACAAAGAAAAAAGAAACGGTGATTTTGAAAAAGTAGAACATACGGCAACAACTGAGTTTTCTATTTCCTTCGATTTAGATAAAATCTTGAATGAAGCATTAGATAAATTACCAGAAATACAGAAAACAGTAGTTTTATTGCGCGATTATGAAGGTTATAATTACACTGAAATTGCGGAAATAACAGCATTGAGTGAATCACAAGTTAAAGTGTATATTTTTAGAGCAAGACAAGCTTTGAAAGACTACATCAAGAGATTAGAATTAGTAGTATAAAGGAATTACAAATTACAAATTGTTAGAATGGAACGCATAAGCATATTTAATTACGAAGCTTTTTACCTTGATTTCCTTGAAGGAAATTTGAGTGAGGAAGATGCGGCGTTGTTGCTTGCGTTTTTGGAGGAAAACCCGCATCTGAAAGTTGAGGAAGAAGAACTGCCAATTTTTGGATTTGAAAACGCATCTTTAGATTCATCATTCAAAGCAAATTTGAAACAATGTGTGTTCAATGAAACACCAATAACATGTGATAATGCAGATCAATTTTTAATAGCTGAAACCGAAGATTTACTATCTTCAGCGAAGAAAAGTGAATTGGAGCGTTTTGTTTCAAAACACCCAGAATTGATTCAAACACAAAAAATATATGCCGCATCGCATCTTATTGCAGATAAATCAATCGTATTTACAGATAAAGATTCATTAAAACAATCCAAAAAAATTGTGCTTTGGCCATTTATTTCTTTGGCTGTCGCAGCAAGTGTTGCGATTCTATTTTTCTTATGGAATTCAACAACAAATGGGATAACTGATAACGGAACTTCTATATCGAAACACAAAGAAATTAAAAAAGTGCCAAATCAAAAAAATGAGCAAAATAGCAATTTGCCAAACAATAAAATTCAAAAAACAGAGTCTGATTCCTATGTTCCAGTATTTGAAAACACATCAGATGATTTAAACGTGGCAACTGTAATTCCAGAAAAGAAGACACCGATAATAATTAAGGGTTTGATACCACGTCACGCAAGAGAATTGAAGGGTGCTGTTTATTCGAATGATATTGTCGAAAATGAAATAGCTCATACTATTACTCCTCCGGTCGTAGAGAAAAATTCTGATTATGCAATTCTTGGATTTAAAGAAATGAATAATCCTATTAGTCCAATTACAAATCGTTTGGCTAATGTTGTGAAACAAGAAGTTGATTTTAGAACAGCCAAAGCAACTAGTAAAAGATCAGGTGGTTTTTACCTCAAAATTGGAAAGCTAGAGATCTCCCGTCGCACGTCAAAGTAAAGATATTAGAGTATCTATCTCTAAATTCTAGCCTCCAACTCTAAACAATCAGTTCTAAACTCATCACACTTAATTAATCAATTTCTTTTATATTTACATCTCGCCGTAAAATGAAAGAAACATCCTTCATAGATCAAAATAAGGAGAAGTGGACACGCTTCGAAAAACTGTATGAATCAAATTCTCACGATCCTGAGGAGTTGAGTAATTTATACATGGATCTTACGGATGATTTGAGTTATGCACAAACCTTTTATAAACGAAGAACAGTTCGGGTGTATCTTAATCAATTAGCACAAAAGATTTTTACTGGAGTACACAAACAAAAAGGGGAATCACTAAAAAAACTAATTACTGTTTGGCAAATTTCGTTGCCATTAGAAATTTATCGATCGAGAAAAAACTTACTTTTTGCCTTAGTCGCTTTTCTAGTTTACTGTTTTGTTGGTGTTATCACAACGCATTTCGATCCTGATTTTCCAAGAATTGTTTTGGGAGACGGGTATGTTGATATGACTTTAGAGAATATCAAAAATGGTAATCCATTGGCAGTTTACAAAAGTGATGACCAACTCAGTATGTTTGTTCAGATTACTACGAATAACATGAAGGTTGCTTTTTTAACCTTTTTCATAGGATTTTTCTTTACGATTGGAACACATATTCTGATGTTTTATAATGGTGTGATGTTAGGTGCTTTTCAGTATTTCTTTTACATGAAAGGGTTGTTAATCACGAGTTTTTTAGGAATCTGGATTCATGGTTCTTTTGAAATTTCAGCAATTGTATTAGCTGGCGGGGCAGGTTTAACTGCTGGGAATGGCTTGTTGTTTCCCAAATCATACACCAGACTTCAATCGATGCAATTGTCTGCAAAAAGAGGCTTGAAAATAATGATGAGCTTAGTGCCATTCATCATAGCAGCAGGATTTTTAGAAAGTTATGTAACTCACAATTACCAAGATTTACCAGAATGGTCGAAATGGGCAATTATTTTCGCTTCATTCGCAATGATTTTATTCGTTTATGTTTTCTATCCAGTTTATATTGCAAGAAAATATCCGCATCTAGTAGATCAAGAAGAAACTGCTCCATTTCGAAAAACTTTGCCATTCGTATTCTTAAAAATTAGAACTGTCGGACAAGTTTTAGCTGATTCTTTCCAGTTTTACCGATTATATTTTGGCAAATTTGGCAAAGTGATATTTACCCTTGCGTTTCCTTTGGCAATTGGATTAATTTTTCTGCAAGATAATGCGCGTTACTCAGAATTAATGTTCGAATACTGGTACGATTGGGCGTCTCAATTTGCGATTATGATAGGTTATGACTTCCATTCAACGCAAGATATTTTGGTTTGTATTGGGTGGACATTTATCGTTACAATCATTTTTTCGGCTGTATTTTGGACAATGAAAACAATTGATGAGGTTTTCTCATGGAAAAGTTATTTTCACTATTGTAAAAGAAGATTTTTTCCAATTTGGGTCGGTAATTTAATCGTAGTAGCAATTGTTTTTGGTCTTCCTTGGTATTTATTGTGTTGGCTTTTTGTGCTTATTCCTTTTTTCTATTTGCTCGGAGCAACAATGGGATTGGATGACGCTTCTTTTGGAAAACGATTCAAAAAAGGTCTTTCTTTTAGCAAGAATCATTTTGGGAAATCGTTATTAGTAATTGTGTTATTAGTAGTTTTTGTCATGATCATAGCTCAACCATTTGCGTTTATTTTTAGCATTCAAGAGACTTATCAAAATGAACCAACAGTCAAAGATTTCTTGGATATGCTTTCTGAGTTTGCGAAAAGAATAGGACGAGAATTCACAGATGATTATATGGTTGTTGGTAATGTCGTAAGGCAATTGTTTTACCTATTATTTTTCTTTGGAATTGTTCCGTTAGTTGCAATTACAGCAGGAATCAGTTATTTTTCAGAAGTTGATAAAACCGAAGCTGCAAGTTTGAAAAAAGGGTTTCTTAAATTTGGAAAAAGAAATCGATATCAAGAAAAATCAGTAGATTTTGAGTAAAATTATTCTTTACATATCGTTTGTGTTATTAGCACTTTCCTGTTTTTCTCAAACTGATGGAAAGGATCTAAAAAAGAGAGTCTGGAAACAAGAGAAAGAATACCTCAAATACCAGAAGAAGAAAAATTACAAAGGACCGGAAGATTGGTACGGCTCAAGTCCATCATCAATTAAAGAAGAGGAAAATAATTATTCATCGACAAGTAATGGTAGTTCTCAAGGAATTCAATACAATCCGCAACAATTAAAACAGAATAGAGAAAAGCAGTTTGGCAAGAATTCTGGGAAACGTGGCGGAACTTTAGGCGCAGATCCAGAAATTCAAAAACCTGATCCAATAACTTTACCAGACATTGATCCACCAGATATTGACGGTCCAGATTTACCTGATATTGACGGTCCTAATATCCCAATGTCATTTTGGAAAATACTCTTGTTTAGTCTATTGATTATTGGAGTGATTATTCTCATTTATTACTGGTTAAAGAATAAACAGCCTTCTAACAAAACAGTATTGCAAGACATTCAAAATGATTGGAATCCTGAAGTTATTACAAAGTCAGAACTTGAACAACGTTTAGACGAAGCGCTGGAAAGAGAAGATTATAGAGAAGGAATTAGGATCTATTTTACATTTATTTTGAAGGAATTGATTCGGAAGAATTGGATTCAATGGAAAAAGGATAAGACAAACCATCATTATTTATTAGAACTTACTGGAAAACCTCAGGTGGATATTTTTAGGGAATGTGTTCGAATCTACGACTTAGTTTGGTACGGTGAATATGAAATCGATAAACTAAATTTTGAACAACTTCAACCAACTTTATTGAATTATTATAAATCACTCAATCCTTCGAATGAATAAGCAAACGAAAATAGGATTAGTGATATTCATCTTGGCATTTGTTGCGGTGGTAATTTGGTTATTAGGCGAACCAGTTAAACCCTCTAAAAGCCCAAGAAATCCTTATGTTTCTGAAAATTGGGATGTACAATTTAAATTGAATGACAAGGATCCTTATGGTCTTTTTCTATTTGATCAACTTTTACGTGCACACATTGATACGAATAAAGTAATTCAACCAATAACGGATTGGATTCAATTGGATTCTGTCTTGAGTAAAAAACAAAATGTTACCATGCTATTTGTTGGAAATAGATTTGGACTTCAAAATCGTGAAATAGATACTATTTTAAATCGTGTTAATGCTGGAAGTGATTTGTTTATCAGTTACAACGAATTGACAGAAAATTTGATTCAACGGTTTTTTAAATCGTATGAAATCAGTTACGATTTTGCTGATAGCGTCAATGTGTTTATTCAACGAAACAAATTTCCAATGTATTACATTTATCAAAATGATACGCTGGCACATGAGTGGAAAGCATTTTCAGCAATTCAACCAATAGATTCAACCTATCAATCACTTTCGTCATTTATGGAGATGAGTAATTTCATCCGTATTAAGTTGGGGAAAGGATCGATTCTTCTTCATACAAATCCTGAAATATTTTTTAATTATCAACTGAAACGAACAGAAGGTTACCGTTACACATCTTTCGTGCTTAACAATTTGTCAAAAGAAAAGGCTGTTTATTTATTAGAATTAGGACGGCTTTTAGATGAAGAGAATATAGACGATTCTGCTTTGGACGATGCAGAAGGTGATGCTGAAAGAGCCGACAACAGTTATTTAAAATTTATTCTTAAAAGTCCAGGTTTTATGGCTGCTCTTGGCTTAACATTCTTAGGCTTAATATTATTTATGCTTTTCAGAGCAAAACGCATGCAACCAATTGTTCCCTATCTCCCAAAAAAGAAGAACATGTCCTTGGCATTTGCAGAAACAATTACTTCCATCTATTTAGCCAAACAACATCCACTTGGAATCCTTCAAGTGCAACGAAAGAATTTTTATGACGCTGTAAACAAGCATTTCTTCATTGATATTTCCCGACGAGAAGAAGACCGAGAAAGAGAAATTCGCAGTTTAGTGGAAAAATCAGCTTTGCCTGAGTCAGAAATAAGAGATTTGTTGTTTTTATTTGAACCTACAGCAAAATCGGTAATAAATGATCAATATATTGTTGAAGTAGCCAAAAAACAACGCGCATTTTACCTGCAAACAGGTATGATTTCTTTTAAAATGTTGGAGAGAATTGAAAATCAATCATTCGCCATACAACGTAATTTATGGATTTCTTATTTGCTTGTGCTCAGTGGAATTTTTGTTGTCTTACTAGGATTTTATTACTTGGTATCAGCTATTGGAATTGGTATTGTTTTGTGGCCTTTAGGTGCTTTAATTCTTGCTCTTGGAATAAGAAGACTAACAATTCCATTGGTTCGGTTTGAATTAGAAACGGTTACTTACCATCCTTTTTTTGGAAGAAAAAAAGAATTTTTAATTAAAGAATTGTTACATGTTTCGCGCATAAGTAATGGAATACAGTTGCAATTCACAGAAAATAGAATTATAACAATTACAAACCTTGAATTGAGTAGCTTTGATAGAACACAGCTCGATAAATTTATTGCCAAACACCATCAATTAGAAGTAGGATGAATGATGAAATGAATAACCCAGAAGGGCAAGAAGAAAAGGATTTTTCTAAATACATGCCAAGCGAATCTGCATCAAACGACGCAGTTAATGAAACCACTGTTCCCGAACCGGTAGAAACAAATTCTTACGGCTTTGAGCGTCAAAATCCAGAACTGGTCTGGGTTGCTTCAAAAGTAAATGATGTACGACTGGAACTTGCACGATTTGTTATTGGTCAACACAACATGGTTGAATTGATGATAGCAGGGATTTTCACCAATGGACACCTTTTATTAGAAGGAGTTCCAGGTGTTGCAAAAACCTTGTCGTCAAAAGTAATGTCTAAAGCATTGGATGTAGAGTTCTCTCGAATTCAATTTACACCAGATATGATGCCTTCTGATGTTCTTGGGACTAGTGTTTACAATATGAAAGATTCAACTTTCTATTTTAAGAAAGGCCCAATTTTCTCGAATATTGTATTAATTGATGAGATAAACCGTGCTCCTGCAAAAACACAAGCAGCTTTGTTTGAAGTTATGGAAGAACGTCAGATAACCTACGATGGGACTATGTATCCAATGAGTTTTCCTTTTTTGGTTGTTGCCACACAAAATCCAATCGAACAGGAAGGAACTTACAATTTACCAGAAGCGCAATTAGATCGTTTTCTATTTAAAATTAAACTTGATTATCCGGAATTACACCAAGAGGAGGAAATCCTGCACAGGTATAAGAACAATATTAAAGCCCCAGATTTAAACGAAGTGAAACCAGTCTTTAC
>JBEAUV010000035.1:0-18371 GCA_041161265.1 Bacteroidota bacterium
TTGGTTTAAGTCAATATTTCATCCTGATGCAAATGCCATTAGATTCAAGTATTTATTTCCTGTCGTGGAATGATTTAACAGCTGTAATTAACATTAAAAATTACCTTGATTTCTTTACTGTTTTCTTTGCAATTAGTGGATTTGCGCTTTATTTTATAATTGGATCAAAATTAAAATCAATTCAACCGAAGACAAAATATTTAACCATCATTTGTCTCTTGTCTCTTGCCTTTGTATCTTCTAGTATATATGTGTCAAAAAAACCAGAAAAGACGATCTGCATGAATAATCATGTTAATTTTTTCATCCAAGAATCTTTGGATTACTATAAAAATCAAAGAAATATATCAAAAGATTTTAAACTTATCGATATAAATTCTTTTGCGAAAATTGATGAAAACTTTTTTCCATTTAATCGAGATGATAGCACATTTCCTTTGATGCATAATTTAAATGGAAATCCAAAATTCAATTCTTATTTTAATTTAAGGAAGAATAACCCACCTAATATTGTGATAATTTTAGTTGAAAGTTTGAATTCTTATTTTGTTAGTGATGAACAAAATATCAGAATTGAAATCATGCCTTTTCTAAAGTCATTATCAAAGCAAAGTTTGTTCTTTCCTAATACGATTTCAACATGTGAAAGGACGTTAAATGTTTTGCCATCAACGCTGGCTTCTTTACCTGTTGCATCAGACAATATTCTTGCAACTGCTATTAATCCTATGCCTTTGCACTTTTCATTGCCTTCCCTTTTAAAAAATCACTACTTCTCTAGTTTCTACTGTGGGGTAGATCTTTCGTTCACAAATATGAATGGTTTTTTAAATTATAATCAAATTGACTATTTGTCAAACAATTGGGATAATAGCTTTAATAAAATTAATAACGAGTTCTATTCAGATGCTGGGATTTTCAGGAAAAATCAAATTGAAAAGAGAAAACAAAAATCAAAAAAGAATAGATTAGATATTTTTTTAACCTATAATACACATGAGCCATTTAACTATTCCAATAAAAAAGAATACACGAAAAAAGTAAAGAATATAATTAACCAATCAAATCTTTCTCATCGCATTAAGATGCTCGTTCTAAAGAATGCTGAAAAATTTGGTTCGTACTATTATCTCGATGACCAATTAAAAAAATACTTTGAAACTGCGAAAAAAAGTGCTGACCATAATAATACAATTTATTTCATCGTTGGTGACCATGGGTCTGAGCTCTGTTATTTTGATGCAATTTCTCGGTTTCACACTTCTCTTATAGTATATTCTCCTTTATTAAAAAATCATCAAATTTCAAGAGAAGTTGTTAGTCATTTAGATATTGTCCCTTCAATTATTGGTTTACTTAAACAATATAAGCAGTTGAATCTTCCAACTTATGTTCCTTTTGCTGGTAAAGAATTAGTCATAAATAAAAAGTATAATTCCGCTAGAATATTACCATTAAAAGGAAATAATTTAAAAATATCAGGTGTTGTGAACCGTAATTATTATATGGACAAAGGTCAACTTTTTTCTATTGGTAAAAACATGAATATCAAACCTTTAATTAACGAGGGAATTCAGACCAAATATATTTATCAATTAGAATTATATAAAAAATTCTCCAACTATGTTTTCAATCAAAATCAAATTGTTCCTTTTTACCATGCTGAAAAATATATTCATATAAATAAATCTTTCCCATTTTATTTATTCACTGAAAAAAAATCAGAAATCAAATTCGATACTAATCCATTTATAAATATTGGAGAAATTCCAGTTTTTCCTTCCAAATGTTCTACAGTAAATATTAAAATTGAACTTGAAATCAGCGGTGCAAATCTAAAATCACAAGAAGACCTGCCTGCTTTTGTATATGGTTTTACAGACAAAACCAAAAAGGGAAATAACATATTGTATTATAGAGGAATTAAACCAAAAATGAAAACGAAATTCTCTAAAAAAGGTTTAAATTCATTAACCTATCATACACAAATTCAACTTAAGGATATTCCGAAAATAAAGAAAGGACTGTTTTATTACTATTTATACAACCCTTTAGAAAAAAGAATAAGTATCAATAGTTATTCTATTCGAGTTGAAACTGATGTAAAAAAAGTTCATTAGGCAATCTTTCCCCAATTAGGTCTTGATCTCAAAACTTCTATTAGAATTTCTTTTAACTTCAAGTGTTTCGGTAATTCTAATCCAGGATCTTCTAAAAGAATTTTACGAGCTTCATCTCTTGATAAGATAACGAGCTGTGAATCTTTGGCTAAATCAGCAATTTTCAAATTCAATAATCCACTTTGTTGTGTTCCCATTAAATCACCTGGTCCACGCAACTGTAAATCAACCTCAGCTATTTCAAATCCATCGCTTGAGTTGACCATAGTTTCAACGCGTTTCAATGTATCTTTCGACAATTTATCGCCTGTCATTAAGATGCAAAAAGATTGTTCTGCTCCTCTTCCTACCCTGCCGCGTAATTGATGTAATTGAGACAAACCAAAGCGCTCAGAACTTTCAATAATCATAACAGAAGCATTCGGCACATTCACACCTACTTCAATAACAGTTGTAGCAACCATAATTTGTGTTTCGCCCTTCAAAAATCGTTGCATTTCATAATTTTTATCTTCCGGCTTCATTTGTCCGTGAAGAATACTCACCCGATAATTTGGTAAAGGAAAATACCGTGTAATAGCTTCGTAACCACTCATTAAATTATTAAAATCTAACGTTTTAGACTCATTGATTAATGGATATACTACATAGATTTGTCGGCCTTTTGCAATTTCTTCTTTTATAAAACCAAACACCCTTAATCGATTTGCTTCGTATCGGTGCATGGTCGAAATTGCTTTTCTACCTGGAGGAAGTTCATCAATAACTGAAACATCTAAATCTCCATAAAACGTCATTGCGAGAGTTCTTGGAATTGGCGTTGCTGTCATGATTAAAACGTGGGGAGGAGTCGTGTTTTTCTTCCACATTCTGGCTCTTTGAGCGACACCAAAACGATGCTGTTCATCGATTACAACAATCCCAAGGTTTTGGAATTTCACCACATCTTCTAATAAAGCATGTGTTCCTACAAGAATGTGAACTGATCCATCTTCCAATCCTTCATGAATTCCGATACGATTTTTCTTTTTGACTGAGCCCGTAAGAAGTTCAATACGAATTGGTAATCCCTTCAACATTTCGCTCAATGTTTCGAAATGTTGTGTTGCAAGAATTTCTGTTGGGGCCATCAATGCAGTTTGGAATCCATTTCCAATACCAATCAACATAGTCAAAAGCGCTACTAATGTTTTTCCGCTGCCCACGTCACCTTGCAACAAGCGATTCATGTGGTGTCCAGTCAAAAAATCTTTTCTTATTTCTTTTAAAACTCTTTTTTGAGCTCCTGTTAATTCAAACGGTAGATTATTGCTATAAAAATCGGTAAAAACATTTCCAACTTCTGCGAAAATGAATCCTTTCGATTTTTTCATGGTGATATGTTTTCTCAACAACAATTCCATTTGCAAAAAGAACAATTCTTCAAATTTCAACCGCAAACGAGCTTGAATAAAATCGTTGTCAACATTTGGTAAATGAACTTGATAGAGCGCTTGTTCTTTCCCTATTAATCGATGTTCTTTAAGCAAATAGATTGGTAAAGTTTCACTAATACGTCCTTTAATTTGAGCAACTAAATTTGCTGTCAATTTTTCTATTCCTTTGGAATGCAATCCTTTTGCACTTAATTTTTCTGTCGTCGAATAAACAGGTTGTAAACCAGTTTTTAGTAAAACATCTTTCCATTCAGTCATTTCAGGATGAGGCATATTCCAAAGATTTCCATACACCTTTGCCTTGCCAAAAATCTGAAATTCGACTCCTACTTTTAGAAGTGGTTTAATCCATTTTGCGCCTTGAAACCAAACTAAATCGATTACGCCAGAGTCATCTTGAAACTTTGCAGTTAACTTTTTTTGTCGACCTAAAGTGGCTTCTGCAACATGAATTATCTTTCCTTTTAGCTGTGCATACGAATCGAGAAAAGGTAAATCAGAAACCTTGTGGTATTTTGATCTATCAATATATCGAAATGGGAAATAATTAAGTAAATCGTTGAAGGTATACACACCGATTTCTTGTCGCAACAACTCAGCTCGTTGGGGACCAACACCTTTTAAAAATTCTATGGGCGTTTGAAGAAAATCGTTCATTTGCTAAAATTAAGAATTCTCATTTAAAAAAGGCTTTTGCACAAAAAATCCCCCGAAAATTCGGAGGATTTAAAGTGAAAGTCAGAAAAATTATTTTTTGAATTTCTTAATTCCGTCTGTTAAGAATTTTTGATATTCGTCTATGTTTGGCGTATAACCAATCGGATCGGTTAAATCATTTTCTTCTAAATCTTGGATTATATAAAGTGGCTGTGATACTTGACCGTATTTCTTAATCTGATAATCTGACCATTTATTTCCAACATTCTTTATTTTACCTTGAATCCTCTCAGAATAAACCCATTCTGATTCTGGTAACAATTCTCTATCATCACAATACAAAGAAACAATCACAACATCGTTTTGAAGCAATGGACTAATTTTCGCGTTGGTCCAAACAGTAGATTCTGTTTTTCGGCAATTAGCACAAGCGTGACCTGTGAAATCTATAAGGATGGGTTTGTTTACTTTTTTAGCATATTCTCTTCCTTTATCCAAATCATGGAATACCAAGATCGAACCATCACCAACTTCATGCATATATTGCTTGTATTCTGCAAAAATAGGATTGTCAGAAGATTCACCACCACCTTTTCCTGTTCCTCTTACAAAACGGAAGCTATCTTCTGAATGTGTTCTTGGAGGTGCAATTCCGTCGATCATTGAAAGCGGTGCACCCCACATTCCTGGCAATAAATACAAGGCGAATGACAGTGAAAGAAAAGCGAACATAAAACGTGTCACTGATAAACGTTCAACAGGTGAATCGTGAGAAAATCTAATTTTACCCAAAAGGTATAATCCCATTACGGCAAAAATAACACACCACATAGCAACAAATATTTCTCTTGTCAATATGTTCCAATGATAAGCTAAATCTACCATACTCAAGAACTTCAATGCTAATGCAATTTCTAATAATCCTAAAATAACTTTAACTGAATTCAACCATCCACCAGATTGAGGCATTGAATTTAACCATGATGGGAAAATTGCAAAAAGAGTAAATGGTAAAGCTAATGCCGTTGAGAATCCACCCATAATAACAGCTGGACCTAAGAGTGAGCCTGAACTTGCTGCCTGAACAAGCGATGAACCGATAATTGGTCCTGTACATGAAAAAGAAACAAGAGCTAATGTAAAGGCCATAAAGAAAATACCAACTAAACCTCCTTTGTCTGATTTACTATCCGCCTTATTTACCCATTTACTTGGCATTCTGATTTCAAATGCACCCAAAAAAGAAAAGGCAAATACCATGAAAACAATAAAGAACAATATGTTCATGTATGCATTTGTAGATAATTCATTGAGTCCTGTAGGCCCCATAATTGCAGTTATAATCAATCCCAAAGAAACATAGATAGCAATAATTGAAAGCCCATAAATCAATGCATTTGCAATTCCTTTTGCTCGTGATTTAGATTGTTTCGTAAAGAATGAAACAGTCATTGGAATCATTGGGAAAACGCAAGGAGTCAATAAAGCGACAAATCCCCAACCAAATCCTTCAATAAAAATCATGAATAATCCTTTAGAATTAGAATCATCCTTTTTCGTTGGTTGAACTTTTTTAGTTTCAAGAACATCAACTTTTACATCGTTTTTATCAACTTCTACTTCAGGTGTATCATTTCCTGTATTTCCTTCCGCGACTGGAATAATTTCAGCTGCTGGTGCATACCCCGTGACTTTCAATTTAGCCGTTTGGTCAGGTGGAAAAATACATCCATTAGCATCACAAACTTGAAAAGCATAATCGAAACTTAATTCAAAAGGTTTTGTATTTAAAATTTCGATTTTCTGCTTAAAAACAGCAGTTTTTTCAAAAAACAAAGACGTTCCCAATTCATCTACAACTGTATGTGCTTTAATTCCATCAACTAATTTACCAACTAACTTATAATCTTTAGTTTTAGGAAAAACAAATTTTGTAGGATATCCTGTAAGATCGGCTTTATTTGGATCATGATTTACAGAGAACACATGCCATCCTTCTTTCAACTTTGCTGTTGCAACAATTATAGCATGGCTATCGTCCGTTTTTTCTAACTTAAATGACCAAACAATTTTATCTGTCCAATCCCCACCCTGCGCATTTAATTGAAAAAAAGTTCCTGAAAAAGTGAAAACTAAAATAATCGATGTTATTAGCTTTTGCATAGTATTCTAATATTTAATTATTGATTGGAATTGAAAATAATTCTTCTGTTGGCGGAAGACACATGGTTTCATTGCAAACCATATAGGTAACACTTCCTTTAATTGTTGTTGAACCTTTGGTTGTAATACGCTGGCTAAACAAAACTTTTCCTTCAAAAAAGTCAAGCATAGCTTCAAAATTTTCATCGTATTTTTGGATAGGTAGAGGTTCTGTCACCTGACCAATTAATTTGATTTGAGAATTTTCAGAGAATAGAAAACTAGTTGGGACGGGACCAATTTCGTTGCTAATGTGTTGACTATACAAATGCCAACCATCCGCAAGAGTTGCTTGAATTTCAATTGCTTTCTTTTCTTTGCTATACGAGTAATCCCATTGAATTTTAGCTTGTCCAAAGTTCAAAGTTGAAACGAAAGTCAAAAAAATAGTAAAAAGTTTATTGTTCATCTGTTTATAATCTTGTCCAAATCTACATAATTCAAACAAGTTATAAGGTGCAGAAATCAAATAATCCTTGAAATCCTATTTCGAATTTCAATCCTAATTCTAGAAACAAAATTGAAGTTTGAGAATGATTATAATTTGATTTCTAAAATCTTAGCTATAGGAATCCACACACCACCTTTTAAACAAATAAATTTTGTTCCAGCAGCCCAAATAGTTGTATCTACTCTTTTAAGTCCGCTATCATCTTGAAAAATGATGGAAACTTTACTCCGATGGGAATTCCCTAGAATTGTTGCTCGTTCAATTTGTGTCAACAGTTCAGGATGTTGTTTAACATTTTGCTTGTCAGTAAAGGACAACGCACTAATTAACTCTTTTTCGATTAATTCTGGTTTCATAACTGCTTGCATAGTATGATATTTGAATCAAGAAGGTAATAATTCATTTTCGATTAATTCATCCAAATGAATATTTAGAGCATATGAATGAATAAAAAGGTTCTTAAATCGACTAAAAAGTGAATTCAGACATAGAATACCTCGCTGTTGCTGCAATAGATTGATCAGCAAACAGTCCTTTTTCAAACATATATTTCCCTGTAATAGCAATCATCGCTGCATTGTCGGTGCAATATTCAAATTTCGGGAAGTAAACATTCCATTTTATTTCTTTACTCAAATGCGTTAAAGCATCTCTCAAGCCACTATTTGCGGAAACACCACCAGCAATTGCTATTTCATTTATATTCAATTCTTTGGCAGCTTTTTGAAGTTTTTTCAACAATGAATCAATAATTGCTTTTTGAATAGAGGCACATAAATCATTCAAGTTTTCAGCGATGAAATTTTCATTCAAACGCACTTGCTTTTGCAAAAAATACAGTATCGAAGTCTTCAATCCACTAAAACTATAATCATAATTAGGAATAGTCGATTTTGAAAATTCAAATTTCAATGAATTCCCGTTTTTAGCATGTTTATCAATTAAAGGTCCACCTGGATATGGAAATCCCAGCATTTTGGCTGCTTTATCAAAAGCTTCACCAGCTGCATCATCAATGGTTGTTCCTATAACCTTCATTTTTAGATGATCTTCCACCAAAACAATTTGGGTATGCCCACCTGAAACAGTTAAACATAAAAACGGAAATTTCGGTTTTTCTTTGCCTTCTTCATCAATGAAATGTGCCAAAACGTGTCCAATCATGTGATTTACATCAATCATTGGGATATTCATCGCCATTGCAAATGCTTTAGAAAAGGAAGTTCCAACCACTAATGACCCCATCAATCCAGGACCGCGTGTAAAAGCAATTGCATCAATGTCATTTTTTGATACGCCTGCTTTTTTTATTGCTGCATCCACAACTGGAATAATATTTTGTTGGTGCGCCCTACTTGCTAATTCAGGGACAACGCCGCCAAAGCTTTCATGAATTTCTTGACGAGCAATTAAATTTGAAAGAATGGTGTTGTTTTTGAGTATAGCGGCGGACGTATCATCACACGATGATTCAATACCTAAAATGATTATATCTTTTTGCCGCAAGATTGTTAAATTTGTATTGTAAATGACAAAAGTATTCAAAATAATTGGACGATTTCTTGGAATTTCCTTTGAATGGATTCTAATCACTATTATAGTGTTTGCGTTTGTTATTCGTACAAGTCCTGTTCAAACTTATTTAGCTCAAAAAGCAACTGAATTCCTATCAAAAGAGCTAAATACGACCATTCGAATTGACAAAGTTTCAATTGTCTTTATTGATAGAGTAGCATTAGATGGTGTTTTTATATTGGATCAACAAAAAGACACGTTGGCTTCAATTGAAACAATTTATGTCACATTGGAAGAGCTTAACTTGGACAAAAACTTCATTAAATTAGGCAAAACAGAATTAGAAAAAGGTGACATTCATATCAATAGAGATAAAATTACAGGTGATTATAATTATTGGTTCATAACCGATTATTTTTCTTCAGGAAAGTCTAAGTCAGGCAAGAAACCAATGAAAGTTAGTCTCAACAAACTTCAATTATCTGATGTTACTGTCAAATACGATGATTATAGAAAATCATATTCTACTTATGGGATGGATTTTGATCATATTGCACTTAAGCATGTTTTTTTAACGGCAGAAGACTTCACCTCAGATAAAGGAATTGTTTCAGCAAAAATAACTGAACTTAAAGCAATAGAGAAAAGTGGATTCATATTAACAAATTTTTCAGCAGATGCTTCAGTTTCTTCTAAAGGAATAAAAGTTGAAAATGCACAGATCATAACTCCTTTATCAAATATAGATTTGCCCAAGCTCCATTTATTAATGAATGATTATGCTGACATACAGACCTTTGTTGATAGCGTGACGTTTGATGGAGTTTTGGCCAAAAGTAAAGTTTCATTAAAAGATGTTTCTTATTTCGCAAGCAATTTAGAAGGTATGGACCAAATTGTGTCTGTTAAGGGAATAGTAACCAATAAAGTCGACAACCTTAAAATCGCCAATTTAGATCTAAGAACTGGAAAAAAAACCATCATTCAAGGAACATTGAACTTACCCAATTTCAATGAATTAAATAAAGCCTTTTTCAATGAAAAACTTGATTATGCATACATTTCATTAAGTGATTTAAAAAAAATTAAACTACCTAAATCTTCAAAACAGAAATATTTAAGTTTTGATAAATACTTGGAACGATTAGTTTATTTTCAAGCCAAAGACTTTCGTTTAGATGGTTTTTATTCTCAGTTTGTTATTGCTGCAGATTTTGTTAAAACTAATTTAGGAAAAGTAAAAATTGATAATGGTATCATGTTCACAGAGAACCCAAAAAACAATTCTTACTTTTTTGAGAAATCTGAGGCATCTGACTATGATGTTAAAATTGAAGAATTCCAATTAGGTAAATTTTTGAATGATGAAAATTTTGGAGTAGTAGATGGGACATTCTTCTTGTCAGGTGAAGCTTTTTCAACTGCTGATATTCATTTTAATTTTATGGAAGGCCATGTGAATAGATTCGATTATATGGATTACTCATATAACAATATATACATTTCAAATGGCAGTTTTATAGACAAAGTATTCATTGCGAAAATTGACGTGAAAGATGATAATTTAAATTTAGTTTATGATGGGTTTATCGATTTCAATGGAGAGCAACATATGGAATTTACTGTCGACCTTACAAAAGCCATTTTAGCGAATTTAAACATTACTCAATCAGACAGTACATCATTAACTTCAAATTTTACTGTAAATATCACAGGAAAAACTACAAATACTATGTCAGGATATATTACCATGAATAGTATGAAATATACGGAAGGATTGAGAGAAATTGTAATTCCAAGTATGACTGTTTCAGTTTTGCGTGGAGCCATTCAAGATGAATTTACTATTAAAAGTGCCGTCGCAGATGTTGAGCTAAAAGGGAAAATTAATTTTTCAACACTACTTTCAGATTTTGCAGACCAATTTGTTAAAGTTTTTCCATCAATTGTCGATGATAAAGTTGTAAGACAAAAATCAAGTTCTTTTAAAAGTGATTTCACCTACTCCATCGTTGCAAAAGATTTAAATAATTTCCTTGCTATTTTTGCCCCGGATATAATTGTATCATCTGGCACATCCTTAATAGGTCATTATGATGGAGCAAAGGAAGATTTTTTCATGGATTTAAATTCTTCAAAAATCATTTATAAAACAATGATTTTTGAAGGGGTTGATTTCAGTCAAACTCTCACATCTTTTGCCATATCGGCAGATTATTCTGTTGATAAATTCATTTATAATGATTCTATTTCGCTCGATAATGTTCATTTCAACACTGAAGGAAAGCAAAATTCATTGAATTCTGAATTATCTTGGAATCCTAATACTTCGAATGAGTCAATTATTTTATGGGAAACATCAATTATCGATAATAAAAATTTAAATTTCATATTACAACCATCTTTCTTCAGTATAAATGATCAGCGCTGGGAGATTGAAAATCAATCTGATTTTTCAATCTCTGAAAACGAAGTGCATATCTCCAAGTTTAAGGTTCAACGAAACAAACAATACATTTCAGTTGATGGCTGTCTTTCACGAAATGATATTGATAAACTAAATTTTAAAATTAACGATCTTGATTTGAAAGAATTAGGTTCACTTATCGGTTCTGATATTAAAATGGAAGGATTAATAAACGGTTGGGGTAATATATCTAATCCTTATACAAATCTTAATTATATTGGAGATGCTACAATTCAAGGATTGTATATTAACAAAGAAGAAGTTGGAGATGTTTTCCTACAATCTGAATGGAATAAAGCCAGTGAAAGCGTTAGTTTATTCGGTGATTTGCTTTATAAAGGCAATCAAACATTTAAATTTGATGGGAATTATTTTCTAGAACGAGAAACAGAAAATTTAGACTTCAATTTACTCTTTGACCAAACGGACATCCAATTTGCAAATGCTTTTATGGATCCTGATGTTGTCCATAATATAAAAGGACTTATTGATGGAAAATTAAAAGTAACTGGCACTCCAAGCTCTCCTAAACTTGAAGGTGATGTTGAACTAATTGGAGGAAATGCAAAAATTGAAATTTTGGGGGTCAACTTTGGTTTTGATGGTATAATCTCTGTTGATGAATATGGATTTTACATAGATAACATGCCTGTAACAGACGAAGAGGGAAACACCGGTGCATTAATCGGTTCCGTTTACCATGAAAATTATTTAGATTGGAATTTTGATCTTCAATTCGATTTGGAAAATGATCTTATATTGGGAGAAACTCCACTCTTTGGATTCAATTCGAACACTCCGATTGATAAATTTTTAGTCCTCAATACACAATACAAAGAAGGAGACTATTATTATGGAAAAGCGTTTGTTACAGGAACTGCAAATATTTTTGGTTATGCTGACAACATAGAAATCACTGTTGATTTACAAACAGGCAAAGGAACAACAGTAATCTTCCCAATGTATGGTTCAGCTGAATTGGATGAAGAAGAGAGTTTTATCACCTTTAAAAAAGATGATAATTCCATGGTCATTGATCCTCAAAAAATAGACTTTACTGGGGTTGACTTAAATTTAAATTTTAGAGTTACTCCAGATGCTCAATTACAAATAATTTTCAACGAGCAAACTGGTGATGAAATAAGCACCAAAGGAAGTGGAGATATTTCTATTAAATTGGATAACCTTGGAGATTTAACCATGGACGGAACTTATAGTGTGAAAAATGGTATTTATAATTTTGCTATGGGGGCCATTAAACAACCTTTTTACATTCAAGAAGGAGGTACAATCACTTGGACTGGAAATCCTTACAACGCTACTCTTGACTTGAAAACTTATTATGAAGTAAATGCTAAACTATCCGAAATTTCGCCAGACCCTACTGACAATGGTAAAAATTCTTCAACTCAAAAAGTATTGTGTTATTTGAGTTTAGCAGAATCATTAATGAAACCAAGTATTGAATTTAATATTAAAGCACCTAAAGCTGATGAAAAAGGAAAAGCACTTATTTCTAGAATCGTTAATGATCCTGCAGAGTTAAGCCGTCAATTTTTCTCCTTATTACTTTGGAAAAAATTTCAACCTCTTGTAGGAAGTAATGCTGCAGTCGGTGGGTCAGCAGCATTAGACCTTGTTGCAAATCAAATAAATTCGATGCTCGCTTTAGTATCGAAAGATTATAAATTAAATGTAAATCTTGATGCTTACAATGAATCTGGAGATAATACATACGAATTTGGTGTTTCAAAAGGATTTTTGAATGATAGATTGATTTTCAACGGAAGTTTTGGTGTTGAAAATTATACCACTAGCAACCAACAGTCTCAAAATGCAATTATCGGAGATGTAAGTTTAGAATATTTATTGAATGCTGCGGGTACATTTAGAGTGAGTATTTTTAATGAATCGAATGATTATGCAATTATTCAAAATAAAAATCTTGGTCCCTTTACACAAGGAGCTGGTTTGCACTATCAAGAAGATTATGACAATTTTGGTAATTTGAAATTATTACAACACTTCTTTGATATATTCAGAAAAAAAGGAAATAAAAAATATCCTATCAAAAGAACAAAAAGACAAACTCCAGTTCCTTTATCAATTGAGGCTACTATTTTTAAGAATTCATTGAGTCAACAAATGACAGTTTGATATCGTTCTCTAAACAGCCAATATATTTATTGCTCAATTAATAAAAGAATGAACGCTTCTTTAAATCAATTCTGTATTTTTACACTTAATAAAGTGGTTTAAAAAGACAATAATCGTTTAATGAAAAAGGTTCTAATTGCAAATAGAGGAGAAATAGCACGTCGTGTTATCAGAACTCTTAAAAAAATGAATATTTCTAGTGTTGCAATCTATTCAGATGCAGATCGAAATTCCCCTCATGTATTAGAAGCAGATGAAGCAGTTTATGTTGGGGAAAGTCCTTCGTCTGAAAGTTACTTAAAACAAGATTTAATTCTTCACTATTGTAAAGAATTAAATGTAGATGCAATTCATCCTGGGTATGGATTTTTGTCCGAAAATGCTCATTTCGCTCGAAAAGTGAGTGAAGCTGGAATGAAATTAATAGGCCCATCTCCAGAATCAATGGAGCTAATGGGCGATAAATTAAGTGCAAAACAGGCAGTCAAATCTTATAACGTACCATTGGTGCCAGGAGTTGACGAAGCAATTACTGATGTAAATGAAGCAATTAAAATCGCTGAACAAGTAGGTTATCCAATTTTAATAAAAGCATCTGCTGGTGGCGGTGGAAAAGGTATGCGATTAGTTGAGAATTCAGGCGAATTTGTTGAACAAATGCGCATGGCACAAGGAGAAGCACGTTCTTCGTTTGGTGATGATGCCGTTTTCATTGAGAAATTTGTATTGGAGCCTCGACATATTGAAATTCAAGTATTCGCTGATAGCCTTGGAAACGTAGTCTATTTATTTGAACGTGAATGTTCGATTCAAAGAAGACATCAAAAAGTTGTTGAAGAAGCTCCGAGTGCATTATTAACTCCAGCTCTTAGAAAAGAAATGGGCGAAGCAGCGGTTGCCGTTTGTAAAGCGTGTAATTACGAAGGTGCTGGAACAGTTGAATTTCTTGTTGACGCCAATATGAAGTTTTATTTCTTGGAAATGAACACACGTTTACAAGTTGAACATCCTGTTACTGAAGAAATTACTGGTTTAGATTTGGTTGAATGGCAAATTCGTGTTGCACGAGGGGAAAAACTCCCGAAATCTCAAGAAGAACTAACGATAAATGGTCATGCAATTGAAGTTCGAGTGTATGCAGAAGATACATTGAATGGATTCACACCTGATATTGGAACATTAAAAAGATACAGAATACCAACAGGAAAAGGAGTTCGAGTTGATGATGCTTTCGTTGAAGGAATGGCAATCCCAATTTATTATGACCCCATGATTGCTAAATTAGTCGTTTGGGGAAAAACAAGAGAAGAGGCTATTGAAAAGACAATTAAAGCAATCGACAATTATCAAATTTCAGGACTTAAAACAACGTTGGACTTTGGGAAATATGTTTTGAAGCATGAAGCATTTAGATCAGGTAAATTTGATACTAATTTTGTGAAACATTATTTTGAAGACCCAAAAATCATGTATACATCTATGGAAGAAGAAAAAGATGCGTTACAACATGGTATCAACCAAATATGGGATTCAATTAAAGAAAGAGACAAGACGGAATTCGCTTCTAGACAGATTATTAGCTCATGGAAAAATGCCCGTTCTTAACTACTTTTAAAATATGTCAAATTAATATTGAAAATTTTATCAATTAAGTTTACTTTTACCTCACTTTAAAAAACAAAGAATGAACTTACACGAATATCAAGGTAAATCAATTTTGAAAAGCTACGGAGTTGCAATCCAAGAAGGAATTGTTGTAGACAAAGTTGAAGATGCAGTAACTGCAGCTAAAAAATTAACCGAAGAAACAGGTACAAGTTGGTACGTTGTTAAAGCGCAAATTCACGCTGGTGGACGTGGTAAAGGAACGGTTGAAGAAACTGGTTCTCATGGAGTTGTTCTTGCAAAAGGAATTGATAAAGTTGAAGATACTGTGAAAGGTATTCTTGGCGGACATCTTACTACAGCTCAAACAAACGGAAAAGGTAAAAAGGTTAATAAAGTATTAATCGCTCAGGATGTTTATTATCCAGGTGAATCTGAAGTTTCTGAATTTTATATGTCAGTTCTTTTAGACCGTGAACAAGCAAGAAATGTAATTGTTTATTCAACGGAAGGTGGAATGGACATTGAACATGTTGCTGAACACACACCTGAACTTATTCATAGAGAATTCATCGATCCACGTTTTGGAGTTCAAGGTTTTCAAGCACGTAAGATTGCTTTTAATTTAGGATTATCAGGAGAAGCTTTAAAGCAAATGACAAAATTCATTTTTGCTTTGTATGCTGCATATGATGGAATTGATGCTTCAATGTTTGAAATCAATCCTGTATTAAAAACATCAGACAATAAAATTATTGCTGTTGATGCTAAAGTAACTATGGATGGAAACGGATTGTTCCGTCACCCAGATTATTTAGCAATGCGTGATAAAACAGAAGAAGATCCAACGGAAGTTGAAGCGGATGCAGCTGGATTAAACTTTGTAAAATTAGACGGAAACGTCGCATGTATGGTAAATGGTGCTGGTTTAGCAATGGCTACGATGGATATCATCAAACTTTCAGGTGGTAATCCTGCTAACTTCTTGGACGTAGGAGGAACTGCAAATGCTGAACGTGTTGAAAAAGCATTCCACATTATTTTGAAAGATCCAAATGTAAAAGCAATTTTAATAAACATCTTTGGAGGAATCGTTCGATGCGACCGTGTTGCTCAAGGTGTTGTTGATGCTTACAAAAATATGGGGTCTATTCCTGTTCCAATTATCGTTCGTTTACAAGGAACAAATGCTGTTGAGGCAAAACGTTTAATTGATGAATCAGGGTTAAATGTTCATTCAGCAGTCTTGTTGCAAGAAGCAGCAGATAAAGTAAAAGAAGTATTGGCATAATTAAAAGGCTAATCAAAATATATTAAAAGGCTTCTCAATTCGGGAAGCCTTTTTTATTTGGAATTTCTGATTTGAGATTATTAATTCTAAATCCTTTGTATCTTTGCCGACGAAATGAAAATCTTCAACCGAAATATGATAATTTACAAAAGCTTAGAAGAAATTGAAATCATGCGTGAAGCAGCGCAAGTTGTGAGTAGAACTCTTGGAAAAGTAGCTGAAGAAATTAATATTGGAGTCACCCCAAAATTTCTGGATGAAATGGCTGAAGATTATATTCGTTCTCAAAATTCAATTCCTGGTTTTTTAGGATTATATGGTTGCCCGAGTACCTTACTGATTTCGGTGAATGAACAAGTTGTTCATGGTTTACCAACTGATCGACCTTTTGAAGATGGTGATATCGTTTCTGTTGATTGTGGATCCGTTTTTCAAGGATATTATGGTGATCATGCTTATACGTTTGAGATTGGTAATGTAAAGCCTGAAATCAAAAAATTACTACAAGTTACGAAAGAATGTTTGTATTTGGGAATTGAACAATGTACAGTTGCAAATAGGATCGAAGATATCGGCTGGGCAATTCAAACGCATGCAGAAAAACATGGATATGGTGTTGTGAGAGATCTTGTAGGTCACGGTTTAGGGAAAACACTTCATGAGGACCCACAAGTTCCAAATTACGGTCGAAGAGGACGAGGTAAAAAAATTCAGAATGGTTTAACTATCGCAATTGAGCCTATGATTAACATGGGAACAGAAAAAGTAATGCAATTGGATGATAATTGGACGATTGTAACCGCTGACGGCTTGCCAAGCGCACATTTTGAACATGATATTGCTATAGTTGATGGAAAAGCAGTTATTCTTTCCACATTTGATTACATTGAGGCAGCATTAGCGAAGAAAAAATGAACCGTGAAGAACGTTCAGTAACATTAGCCATACTTACACTTGTCGTTTATGCTGGTTTTCTTTTCTATGATACGGGGGCAATTTTATTTCCCTTTCCATTAAATGAATTAATTTTTCTACTAGTAACCCTTCAATTTTCATTTTGGAATTGGAAAACTAATCGAACATTACTTTTAATACTGCTTATAGCTGGCGTTCTCAATTTTATATCAACGCAGTTTTTCTGGACATTTTTGTTACGAAATGAGCAAATGGAACTATTGGTTTCTGGAATAACACTAGATCTATTAAAAATATCCTATTATTTATTCCTTTTAATTGGCTTGAGTTATTATTTTTTGACATCTGAGGAAAAGTCTAGATATATATATTTGAGTATTACGTTGGCACCAATTTTAATAACGATAGCCACTTCAAATATTTTATTTGAAACAATTTCATTTCTTTCAATAGCGTTTATTGGTTATAAAAAAAGAATAAACTCCCCAATCCATTTGCTCTGGCTATTAATTGGGATTTTACAAATAATGAAAATCGGTACACTTTACTTCTAATCAACAAGTTGTAAATTTTCGACTTTTTTTTTTCAAATAGCTTTGAGTTGTCAAGGGTTTTATTAATTTTGCCCTCTAGTTCTTTGAACACCCGGAGGGATGGGTGAGTGGCTAAAACCACCAGTTTGCTAAACTGACGTACGGGTAACTGTACCGCGAGTTCGAATCTCGCTCCCTCCGCAAAAAAAATGAATGAAGAAATCACATTTTAATAGTGTTAACACCAATAAATGCTGATTTTATTTGATTTATTATCGAATAAAGATTGCAAAATATAATAATCTGATTACTTTTGCACTCGCTTTCTGAATAACGTTTCAGAAACAAAAAATTGAAATCAAACGAACTTTAGTTCGGGGCGTAGCGTAGTCCGGTCATCGCGCCTGGTTTGGGACCAGGAGGTCGCAGGTTCGAATCCTGCCGCCCCGACAAGGGGGATGAGAGATCATCCCCCTTTTTTTTTTCAATTTATAATAATACTTTTGGCCCCGTAGCTCAGCTGGATAGAGCAATTCACTTCTAATGAATAGGTCTTTGGTTCGAATCCAAACGGGGTCACTTAGAAAGCTCATTCTTCAATTGATGAATGAGCTTTTTTATTGCAATTGAAACCCTTAAATAACAAGACGTTGCCTTTAATAATCGAGGTTTTAAAAAATATTTTTAAATAAAATCAGTAATCTGTCTTGCAGGTTTTAAAAAAGTCATTATCTTTGCACACGCTTTTAACGTAAAGCATTTAACACAATTTTGAATTCAGCTGTTGCTGAAGACCGTCAACTGACGGTTAAAAAATTGGTTTGGTAGTTCAGTTGGTTAGAATACATGCCTGTCACGCATGGGGTCGCGGGTTCGAGTCCCGTCCAGACCGCAAAAGCGGTTCACCGCAACAACGTTAAAAGCACGCCTTTTATGGCTGAAAGGTTAGAAACCCCTAAGAAGTATCAAATTTCTTAGGGGTTTTGTTTTTTTATAAGAAATCATAGGGGCACCATTAGGGG
>JBEAUV010000036.1:0-17889 GCA_041161265.1 Bacteroidota bacterium
AAAAGCATATACGTCAGGAGATGTTTGAATAAAGGGTTGAGGAAATAAATCAACTTGAACAGTTGCCGTATCAGTACATCCGGTTAAATCAATTCCAATAACAGTGTATAATGTTGATAAACTCGGAATTGCAATAACTTGTGAAACATTAGCGTTGTTTAAACTTGATGAGGGTGACCAAGAATAACTAATTCCCCCACTAGCCCATAATATTGCAGATTCTCCTGGACAAATAATCGTATCATTTCCAGCAAAAATCATTGCCTCAACTACCTTCACTAAAACACTGTCCAAAACAAAACCACAAGCATTAATAAACGTGCAGTAATAAGTAAAATCATCCGTAGGTGAAACAATCACAGATGGACCAGTTAATTGATTGATTTGATAATTGGGTGACCAAACATATGAATCACCACCAGAAACATTTATAACGGCAAAGCCGCCAACACACATTTGAACAGAATCGGGAATAATTGGTATTGGTGGTGTATAAAATACATTAACAGTCATGGAATCACTATCAATACAACCATCAGCAGAAGTTATAATAACGGAGTAGGTGGTATTGATTAATGGTGTTGCAATAGGATTAGCACTTGTTGGATCATTTAAAGTTTCTGCTGGTGACCAAAGGTAAGTCCCACCCCCACCCGCTGATATTTGAACACTATTACCAAAACAAACAGAAGTGTCATTGGAAATTGATGGGTTTGTTGGAAAAAC
Source organism: Bacteroidota bacterium (assembly GCA_041161265.1). Lineage (GTDB taxonomy): Bacteria > Bacteroidota > Bacteroidia > Flavobacteriales_D > Crocinitomicaceae > M0103. Next base: position 727 of record JBEAUV010000036.1, read on the forward strand.
AGGAAGCGTTAATTGCAATGTGTCTGCCCCGCAACTATCCGAAATGATAACTGTAAAAACAGTTGTTGATGTTACAGTTGCGATGGGTGTTGAGCTTGTTGGATCATCCAAAACATTAGCGGGAGTCCATTCATAATTAGCGCCTCCGTATGCCTCTAATTGATAAGCCTCATCGGGACAAATTGGAAATGTTGGGATTACAACACCTCCTTCAAAATCACCAATATTTATTAAAAACTCAATCGAGTCTGGAGAAAAACATCCATTTGTATCTATTACTGTAAGTGTAACTGTGTAAATCCCTGCTCCTGGATATAAATGGGAAGGATTAATTAAAGTTGAGGTGGAACCATCTCCAAAATCCCAAAAGAAAGCATTTCCATTTGCACTGTTATTATTGAAAATTACTGGATCCGGTAAACAGATAAGAGGGTCTGGCGCTGCAATAACAGCATCAATTGTACTTAGTTCGAACTTAAAAGCTGCTAGATTGCAATTTGTACTTTGATTGGTTGGTGACCAAACACCTGGTGTACTTGTGAAGCCATTATTATCACCACCACATGCACCGCAAACTGCATGATAAATTCTACCTGACTTATCAAAACGTGAAGTACCTCCATCTACGTGGTTATAAGAACTGCTAGTGCCACCCATGTATGTGCCATATTTTAAATAGGAAGCATCTTGATCTAAAACAGCAAGGTAGAAATTAGAACCAGTTGTCACACTTTGATATGCATCAGCAGTAAGGGGAAAGCCATTTGAGGAACTGAATGTTGCTTGCGTACTATAAGAACTATTTATAAATCCACCCCAACCTGAAATATATATATCAAAACAATCTGAAACCAAAAATGCAGTTGGTGAAATTTCTGCATGCCCAGATCCAGCACCAATCATAGTAGTCCAAACGATTGTGTTTAAATTGTTTGAATACTTACGAATAAATTGACCTGAATTTGCATTGCCATATACCCCAGCACTTATTGGCCATGCACTTTCAGATTGACCATAAACATATACTTCATTTAAATTGTCTAATTGTACGAAATATGCTTGATCATATTCATTTAATCCCATAAATGTTCCAGACATAATAACAGAAGTACCACCTTGCAATTTTACTATATAACCATCTGCAACTCCACCATTAAAGGTTAAATCATTGCCAGAAACGAAAGGTAAGCTGTTTGAATTGGTGCCTCCTGCGACATAAACATTCCCATTAGAAGCCAATTGAATAGAGTTTCCTGATTCTAAGCTTGAGCCACCAAAATAAGTAGACCATGACATGGTTGTTAAAGCACTGTTCATTTTAAAAATTACCGCATCTTGAGTGCCATTTAATGATCCTTGTGATGCACCCAATGTTGGAAAATCTGATGATTGTGTGCTACTCGTAACATAAACAAAACCGTTCTCAACAATTATTTCTCCCCTGAACGGATCACCGTAATTATAATTTAATGCTCCAATATTAATTCCATCAGTTCCAGTACCTCCAACATATGTTGATCCTACTAGTGCTGAACCGGCTGCATTAAAATGAGTAACATAAATATCTGCACCAAAGTATCCTAGTTCATTTTCAGCAATAAAGGGCCCACCATTAAAAGTTACATCATAACTTCCAGCTACAGTTGGGAAATTGTTTGAGCCAGTCACCCCAAAGACGTACAAATTATCATTTATATCTGTAACAAGACTGTGGGGAGCCTCATTGCCAGTACCCCCTAAATAAGTTGAGAATAAAAGTGCAGTACCTGTTGAATTAAATTTAGAGATTGCACAATCAAATCCTGACATGTTATAAGTTGAGGTGCCAAAAACATAAGAGTAGGAGTCTCCACCGTTCAAAGAAACGTCGAAAGAGCCGACAACTGTAGGGTAAACACCCCCATTCGAAAAAACAATTCCTCCAGCATATAAATTACCTTGTGTATCTGGTGTTGCTGTCATTCCCCAATTATCTGCTGTTGAACCTGAAAAAGTAGAAAAAACAAGATATGGGTCTATTACCAATATTTGAGTTTCATCATAACCGTTTGGAAAATTGAATTTTATGTGGCCATCAATTATAATGAATTCGACATCTATACGGGTTTTTTTACCTTCTTTTTCAGTCCAAGCGGTTGGTTTTTCTTCAATTATTTCTCCAAAACGCGTTGAAATATGTAAGGCACCATCTACTAAAGAGACTTTTTCACTTCCTTGAAAAGAATAATCAATAATTGAAACATCAATTCCAGGTTTGACCACGAATGAATATTTTAATTTATCTGAATCTCCATTTAAAATTAAATCAATACCATCATAGAAATCAATCATTGTAGCTTGTTTAACACTATACACTTTTGATTTCCAACGTGTTTTGTTATTTCCAATAAAATAATTCCGATAAAATGAGCTGAAATTTTCTTCCTTTTTTTCACCTTTCCATGAAGAATTTTCGAAATGAGCTTTTATCACTTGGCATTCGATTATATCCGCTTGTAATTCATGGTTTGATTCCAATTCATGGTGGTGCGCCATGGCGTTGTTCAAATCATATGTAAAACCTTTTTGATCAATATAAAGGTGCCCGTTTGAAAGGTCTACAGAATATTCAATTTCCTTATCCCATTGCCCATTATTTGGGTTCAACCATACATTCTGTGAATAAATCACAGAGTTAAAACTCAAAAAGGATAATATGGTTAGAATAATTCTCATCTCGAATCTTCGAATGTACAATAAATCTAAATCTTATGAAAGCCATTAAATTGATAAACACATCATTTTATACGCTCAACACCTATAAAACTCAAAAATTCAATCTAAGTTGCTTTTTTTACCATTTTATTTCATCCTTATTCATATGTCTATTTTACGTATTTTTGTTTTTATAATTTCAAAAACAGATTCATATGTATCCTCAAGAACTAGTTCAACCAATGAAGGACGATTTAACCAACGTTGGTTTTCAGCAATTAATAACAATAGATGAAGTAGACCAAACAATCGACAATTCTAAAGGATGTCTTTTGGTAGTTGTAAATTCTGTCTGCGGATGTGCAGCAGGCAACATGCGCCCAGGAGTAAAGCTTTCTTTAAATAATGATAAAACTCCAGACACATTAGCAACTGTATTTGCTGGAGTAGATAGTGAGGCTGTTGCCCAAGCCCGTAAATATTTTTTACCTTACCCTCCTTCATCTCCGTCAATTGCCTTATTTAAGGATGGAAAATTGGTTCATTTTTTAGAGCGTCATCATATTGAAGGCGGAAGCGCTCAAATGATCGCTGATAATTTATCTGAAGCGTATAAAGAATTTTGTTAATCCAAAATTCTTTATTTAGCAAAAGAGTCGCCCATAAATGAGCGACTCTTTTTTCTTGCTTGCATACTTGTATTACTATACACCTAAAAATTTAATGACAATCCAAATGTTAGAGGGTAAACTTCTACAGTTTTTGCAACATCGAAAAGAGGAAGCAAACTGTAAGAAGCAAATGCTCCCCAAGATCCATATCCTAAACGAACTGTTCCGTCTAATTTAAATGAATTTAAACCGTAAACTCCTTTATTCTTTTGTTCAAATTCTTTCCCATCAATTTCTCCTTCTCTTTTGATTTTTGAAGCTATTCTTACGCCAGCAACAACACCCGCAGCTAGATAAAAACTTTTGTCTGCATCTTTATTCGTGCAAAACTCCAACAAAAGCGGGACGGTTAAATATGCTGCTTTCAATTTGTTTTTTGAAAAATCAATTACTGTATCGATTGCTGCAAACAAGGTGTCAGGAGTACTATTTAACACATAATTATCTCTAAATGCTAATTGCGTAAAGCTGAATCCTAATCCTGTAGTAATTCCAAAGTATTCATGAGCAATCCCAAATTTATGTTCTAAGAGATTCAAGTTCCATGTCATAGAACGTGCTGGATCATTTTTCCAGTATGGATAATTATCAAAACTCGTTTTAAATTGACCATTTGTCATCATGCTGAATCCCATATCTATTCCCGCCCAATGCGCTTCATATTTATTTTTTTCATCTTCATCTGGCGCTGCGTCAATGGTATCAACAGAAATGTCATCCGAATGATCTATTAATATGATTTCGATGTTTTTTAAATTGACACGAGTTGTGTCTTTCTTTTCTTCTTCTTGCGCAATCACTCCTGAACTAACAAATAGTAAAGCCAAATAAATTACTTTTTTCATAACTATGTTTTTAACCTGTTTAACGTGTGTTTCACCCTGTTTTTGAGTTAGACCTTCTCGAGTGAAAAAAGTTACAGCAGAATGAAAAAAAACATTAAATAAAGGTTATTCCCAATCTGATTGATACTCATCAATATCTCTACGATCTTTTTTAGATGGTTTTCCTGAGCCGTTTGTTCGATAGTTTTGTTGGGCCAACTGATATGTTTTTAATTTATCAATTTCTTCTATTGGCGTTGTGTCAATGATAAAATCGGCAACTAATTTTGCACCAACTCTGCGGTCTAGCAATTGAATTACTTTATAACTAAAAACAGCACTATTGTGTGAAATCTGAATGGTATCGCCAACTTTAGGTTCTTTAGATGGTTTTGAGGTAGATTGATTAATTTTAATTTTCCCTTTCGAAAGAGCTTCAGAAGCTTGAGATCTAGTTTTCGCCAATCTTACAGACCAAATATATTTATCCCAACGCAAGCTCATCTCTCAATTTTTTAGAAAGTGATTGAAAAACTAAAGTGTAAGAATCATCTATCATCCTATAAAACAAATCTTGAGGGAGGTCAGAATTAATCACGACAGTATTCCAATGTTTTTTGCTCATGTGATAACCTGGTTGAACAGCAGTATATCTTTCACGCATTTCAATTGCGTTTTCCGGATCTGCTTTAAGGTTGACAGAATTAAATGTATCAACATCTGCTAAAGCAAACATTTTACCTCCCACTTTAAACACAAGAGTTGATTTATCAAAAGGAAAGCCTTCTGAAACAAAAGGCTTTCCTAAACAATATTCTCTAAAATCCTCGAAATTCATATCGAAGTTCTTTTTATTTTAATGGTGATGCATTGCTGGAACATCATCATAGTGTCCCAATTTATAGAGCATTTTACTGTGCTCTGATAAGGCATTATAAAATGTCTTGTATGAATGATATGGCAATTTAAACTCTTCAGCTGTTTCTTTAACAATTTTGGAAATCTTGCTATAATGAATGTGACAAATATTCGGAAACAAATGGTGTTCAACTTGATAATTCAAACCACCACAATACCATGAAAGTAATTTTGCACCAGGAGCAAAATTTGCAGTATTATATAATTGGTTTACTGCCCAATCCGCTTTAATGTTTCCGGAATCATCCGGCATTGGATAATCTGAGGTAGGGACAACGTGAGCAGGTTGAAAAATTGCACCTAACGTTACGCCAGCAATAAATTCCATAATGAAAAACCCAATTAGTGTAAACCACCATGGCGCTGGAGACAAAAATAACGGTAGGCCTAAAATCATTGCGCCATAAAGAACTTTTGAAATCAAAACAATTCTTATGTGCTTTTTATAACTAAGATTTTGTGTTCCAGTTAAACCCATTTTTTCATAACGTACAGCTTGTTTGTAATCTTTAGACAAAAACCACATTAACGTCATTAATCCATATAAAAACCAAGCGTAAATATGTTGAAATCTGTGCATTGGTTTTCTCTTTTCATGCGGTGAAAAACGCATTACAGGTCCGGGATTAATATCTTCGTCTATACCCGTGATATTCGTATACGTGTGGTGTAAAACATTATGTTGTATTCTCCAATTGACATCGTCACCACCGATAAAAAATATGATATAACCAATAAATTTATTGACCTTATCACTTTTTGAATAAGCACCATGATTTGCGTCATGCATAACAGATAATCCTAATCCTGCCATTCCAACACCCATCAACATCCATGTTCCCATGATCAGCCAATAATTTTCTACAACTGTCAATAACAAAGCGAACGGTACAAAATACATTAAAAACATACAAATTGTTTTAATTACCATTTTGGCATTGGCATGTCTATCTATATTATTTGTTTTAAAGTAGTCGCTGACACGCTGTCTTAATACTTTGTAAAACTCTTCGTTGTGATCTTTAGCAAATTTTATTGTTCTAAAATCCATAATAAGGGGCATTTAATAAAGTGCAAATTTAAGTTAATATACCTACAACACACAAACTTTAACAATTGTTCTCTTTTTAATCTTGTAATCTTATTGAAAAAAAAACATACTAAACATTATATCTCTATTTTTGTTTTTGATCATTACAACAGCACAATTATTCTAACTAGTTATGATAGAAGCAAATAAAAATTTAATATACTGCGCTAACCTTTTTAAACGGACAAGACTTCAAACTGTTGAAGTTACTATTGGAACTTTAAAAATCGGCGCTACAAATCCAATTCGTCTTCAGTCTATGACAACTACGGACACAATGGACACGCAAAAGTCTGTTGAACAATCAATTAGAATGATCAATGCAGGTTGTGAAATTGTTCGTTTAACTGCTCCAAGTAAAAATGAAGCAGAAAATCTTGGGGTAATAAAGGCTGCTTTAGTAGAAAAAGGATATAACACACCACTCGTTGCGGACATACATTTTACACCAAATGCTGCTGAAATAGCAGCTAAATTGATTGAAAAAGTAAGAGTAAATCCCGGTAATTATGCGGATAAAAAAAAGTTTGAAGAAATTGAATATACAGAAGAAAGTTATAATGCCGAATTAGAAAGAATTGAGAAAAAATTCACTCCATTAGTTTTATTGTGCATTGAAAAAAACACCGCTATGCGAATTGGAACAAACCATGGCTCTCTTTCCGATCGTATATTAAGTCGTTTTGGTGATACGCCAGAAGGAATGGTTGAATCCGCAATGGAATTTATTCGAATCTGCCAAAAATACGATTACCATAATTTAGTCATATCGATGAAGGCTAGTAACACTATTGTTATGGTTCAAGCATATCGATTATTGGTTGCTACTATGATGCAAAACGGTATTTGTTATCCTTTGCATCTTGGAGTTACTGAAGCCGGTGATGGTGAAGACGGCAGAATTAAATCGGCAGTTGGAATAGGGGCATTATTAGAAGATGGTATAGGTGATACAATTCGGGTTTCATTAACAGAAGAGCCAGAATTTGAAATTCCTATTGCTCGAAAACTTGTAGAAAAATTTATACGATCTAAAAATGATTTTCCTATAAATCAACCTTTTCAAGAAATTCCATATTCACCATTTCATTATTCACGAAGAGAAACTATTGAGATTTTAAATGTCGGAAATAAGCATGTTCCAATAGTAATAGCTGATCTTTCAAAGAAAAATGAAATTAAACATGCCAATTTCTTTGGTTTCGGGTACACCTATTCAGTGACACTTGATAAATGGAATTTAACTGACCAAGCTGCAGACTATGTTTATATTGGCGACAATTCAATTGACTTTGAATTACCCGGAACATTAGGCGTTATTTGCACATATAAAAATTGGAACGAAAATTTCCAAACTAAAAAAGGATATTACCCAAAATTTGAGATGAGTGAATTATCTTCTATTTCCCATGATATAATTGGTTTTATTGAAATAGAAGCAACCGATAATATTGACTATTTATATCTCCAAGAGTTTGTAAATTGCATACTTATATTAAAAACAAGTTACACGAACCCTACCCTTATTTATCGCAAATTTCGATTTAATTTAGCGTTATATAACATGCCAAACCCTGTTATATTGAGTTACAATTCGGAAGAATTAGACACAGAATCATTTCAATTGAATGTTTCAAGTGAATCTGGAATATCCTTTATAGATGGTTTTGGAGATGGTATTTGGTTAAAAGGAAATCAATCAATTCAACTGATAAACTCGACTTCTTTTGGAATTCTACAAGCAACACGAACAAGAATATCTAAAACTGAATATATTTCTTGTCCGTCTTGTGGAAGAACCCTTTTTGATTTACAAGAAACAACAGCTAAAATTAGAAAAGAAACATCTCACCTCAAGGGATTAAAAATTGGAATTATGGGATGCATTGTAAACGGACCAGGTGAAATGGCTGATGCGGATTATGGTTATGTTGGAACAGGTCCAGGAAAAATAAATCTTTACAAAGAAAAAGTTGTAAAAAAGAAAAATGTATCAGAAGCAGAAGCGGTTCAAGAATTAATCTTGCTTATCAAAGAAAACGGTGATTGGATAGAAAATAGTATAAAATAAAAAAGGTCCGATATTAAATATCGAACCTTTAAAAAACAAAGTTTCACGTGAAACGTTAACGACCCAAATGAATAAGAATTACAGCAATATCACTTGGAGACACTCCGCTTATTCTTGAAGCCTGACCAACCGTAACAGGCTTTATCTTATTCAATTTTTCTCTTGCCTCATAACTCACACTCACCATATTGCTATAATTAATAGAGCCTGGAATAACAACGTCCTCCATACGATTCATCTTCTTGGCCAACTCTTCTTCTCTTTCAATATAACCCTCATATTTCATTTGAATTTCTGCTTGACCAATAACATCAGGATGATATTCACTGAAAATCAAAGTCTCCTTACTTCCCTCTGGGGAAACATCCAAAAGCTCTTTAATACTTATATGAGGGCGTGTAATCAAGCTGCTTAATTTAACTTGCTGTGTTATTACAGCACTTTCTTTACTTAACAAAAGAGAGTTTACTTGTGCTGGAGTAACACCTATGTTTTTAAACGCTTTTTTCAACCCAATAGTTCCTTGTACTTTTCTATTAACTGTTTCCAAAGAATCTCTATCCGCCAAACCTATTTCAAAGCCAAGAGGTGTTAATCTAAGATCCGCATTATCCTGCCTCAATAAAATTCTATATTCAGCACGACTCGTAAACATACGATAAGGTTCTTTCGTTCCTTTAGTAATCAAATCATCGATTAACACTCCAATGTATGCATCACTTCTATTTAAAATAAAATCAGACAACTCATTAGATTTACGATGTGCATTGATACCAGCCATTAAGCCCTGACATGCCGCCTCTTCATAACCAGTTGTTCCATTAATTTGACCAGCAAAATATAAACAAGAAATTAACTTAGTTTCAAGCGTGTGTTTTAACTGAGTAGGAGGAAAGTAATCATACTCAATAGCATAACCCGGCCTAAACATCTTAACATTTTCAAACCCAATTATTGTTTGCATTGCAGATAATTGTATTTCTTCAGGTAAAGAGGTACTAAAACCATTAACATAAATCTCAACGGTATTCCAACCTTCAGGTTCAACAAATATCTGGTGACGATCTTTGTCAGCAAAACGATTAATCTTATCTTCTATACTTGGACAATATCTCGGTCCAGAACTCTTAATCGCACCATTAAACATTGGCGAACGATCGAAACCAGTTTTTAAAACCTCATGAGTAAATTCGTTCGTATAAGTTATGTGACACGGTCTTTGAAAATCAAGCGCTCTCGTGTTACCAAAACTAAATTTAGAAGGATTCACATCACCATCTTGAATCTCCATTTTCTCAAAATCCAATGAACGACCATCAACTCTTGGTGGAGTCCCAGTTTTCATTCGACCAGCCTCAAAACCCAAAGCAACCAATTCTTCTGTAATCCCCGTCGAAGCTTTTTCTGCAGCTCGGCCACCACCAAATTGTTTCTCTCCCAAATGAATCAAACCATTCAAAAAAGTACCATTTGTTAAAACGACCGCTTTTGCAAAAACATCAATTCCTAAAGAGGTCTTAACTCCCTTTACACAATCACCCTCAACAATTAAACCCGTTACCATATCTTGCCAAAAATCAACATTCCTATTTCTTTCCAACAATAACCTCCACTCCTCCGCAAACAACATCCTATCATTTTGAGTCCTTGGCGACCACATAGCAGGTCCTTTTGATATGTTCAACATTCTAAATTGAATGGCAGACCGATCACTAACAAAACCAGACCCTCCACCTAAAGCATCAATTTCACGTACTATCTGGCCTTTTGCAACACCACCCATAGCAGGATTACAACTCATCTGCGCAATTGAATTCATATTCATGGTAATCAACAACACTTTACTCCCAAGTTTAGCAGCAGCATTCGCGGCCTCACAACCTGCATGCCCACCACCAACAACAATCACATCATATTTCTTCAACATACCTCTAACGTTTCACGTGAAACAAAATTACCATCAAAAAACCAAATCATTTTGTTTCACGTGAAACAAATTTATTTATGTAAAAATTCTCTTTGGCTCGCATTACTAAAATTTCTTCTTCAGACTTGTCTCCATAACCACACAAGTGTAAAACCCCATGTATACAAACTCTTTTTAACTCATTGTCATATCCATCCATAAGTGATGCGTTCTCTAAAACCCGATCTATAGATATATATAATTCTCCATTAATAATTACATCTTCAGTATAATCAAATGTTATGATATCAGTATAAAAATCATGCTCTAAAAAACATTGATTCATATCTAATAAAAAATCATCTGAAACAAAAATTAAATTAACATCACCACACACAAACCCTTCTGCAACAATAGCATTATTAAGCCACAAAACAAAAAGTTCCGAGTCGAGACCCGGAACTTCAACATTATCTAAAAATATTTCTATCATTTATTAAAATATATATTCACACTTCTACCTGAATCCTCAAATTCAACTTCATCAGCCAAATTTCTCATCAAATAAATCCCTCTTCCATTTTCTTTTAAGATGTTTTCTGGAGCAGTCGGATCAGGTAAATTTTCATAATCAAAACCTCTTCCTTGATCTTTAACACTAAAACAGAATTCAATTGGGTTGTCAGAAACTAAAACATTAACTTCCATTAAAACCTCCTTTTTATTACCGTGTTCTATTGCATTATTAACTGCTTCAGTTACGGCAATAAGCACGTTTCCATAAAAATCCTCATTTACACCCAATTGATTACACACCTTGTCTACAAGCACTTCCACATGAGTTACAGCTTCAAAATCTGAGGGAATAAACAATGATTCAATAATCGCAAAACCTTCTTTCATAAATAACAAATATCAACAAGTCAATTAAAAACTCAGGTTGAAATATTCGTTCGCCTTATCTTTATAATACTTTTGATACATAGGGTCTACAGAACGCAATAATTCAATTTGCTTAAGTTTTTGTTTGTTATACTCATCAAATCTAATTTTGTTACCATTATTGATATTATTTCCTGAAATTGATTCTCGTTTCTCTTCAAAACCTCTTTCCATTAAAGCTTTTTCACTTTCTAAAAGACGAGTCATAATATCCTTTTGGCGATTAATCATTTCATTTGAAAATTGTTTATTTATTAAAGCCTTTTCCTGTTCTTCGAGTTCTTTAATTAAAGGATTTAATTGATTGCCTTTGCCATTGCCTTCCTTGTTCAATTCGTTTCTCATCTGCTCTAAGCGCTGTCTAATCGCAGTTTGTTCAGCGGCCATCTTAGCAACACCCTTATTACCTAAACCTTGCATTCCCATTCCTTCGCCACCAGGTTTACCTCCCGGCTTTTCACCAGGTTTATCACCACCAGGATTAGGGCCTTTTTGCATCTGTTCTAGTTGTTTCTTAAGCATTGATTTCATATCACCCGGATTCATAGAACTTCCCGGTTTAGGCTTTCCTTTGCCGCCAGGTTTATTACAACTTCCATTGCCTTCCATTTCTGATTTCATTTGTTCTTGCATACTTTGTAGGCTTTCATTCAATAAAAGAGCTAGGTTGTTATAGGAAGTCATAACAGATTGCTGATGTGTTCCTAAATCACGTTTTCTGTGTTCATCTATATCCTCTAAACACAATTGGTGATTATCCTTGATTGTACCTAATTCCTTATCAACAAAAGAAGCAATTTTGGGCTGTCTCTTAGCTAACTCGAGAAGGCTATCCCTAACGATAAGAGTTTCATCAATTATGGTTCTTTGCTTTCTTCCAAAACGACGATAAGAAGGGTCGTTATCATTTACTTTACCAAAACGATTCATTAAATCTTCTTGATCGAAACTCAATGACATTAAACTTTCTAAAATATTTCTTAAGGAATTAATATCCTCTTCTTGTTGCTCCTGATTTGATTGTTGCTGAGCTTGATCTAGTTGATCTGCCATCTTTTTCATTTCATCAGCAGCAGATTTTTGACTTTCACCAGCCTTCTTTTCTTTTGAATTTTCTAAACCTTCCTTAGATTCCTTCAAATCCTCACTAATTTTCTCTTGAGAAGGTTCAGTACTTCCTAGATTCATAGGATCCGTTAACTCCTTATTTAAATCGTCCAATTTCTTAAGATCGTCCTTCAGTTCATCAAATTTCTTATTTAACTCATCTTGTTTTTCTACGGACTTTTCCTTCGAAATTTTTTCGTCTTCAATATCCTTTTTTAGCACTTCTTGTTCCTTTGCTAATTCCTTCAGTTCTTTTTCTATATCATCAATTTTTTCATTCACCTGAAGTTTTTTCAACATTTCAAGACTACGATCCATCTGCTTTTTCATGTCTTCCGAAGACTTATCTAGTTCCTCAAGTTTTTCATTAATTGATTCTTTATCATTCTTTTCCATCAATTTTTCCAATTGATCTAATAAATCTCTCAATTCATCATCCATCAATTCCTCAAGCAACTTTTCAATCAAATCTTGTTTTTCCAACAATTCCTTGTCCATCTCAGATAGTTGATTCTTTTCTTGAGTACTTTGATCCATCTGCTGTTTCATGTTCTCTAAAGACTCTAAAATGCTTTTCTGTTCCTCTTGTAATTGATTAACCTGATTTAGTTTATTCCAATCGCTCTTCTTAGAATTTAAAACATCTTTCTGTAGTTTATCGACATTCTTTTGGAAGTCCTTTGTTCTATTTAATAAATCCGATAAGTTCTCTTTAATTTGCTTTTGATCTTCATCACGATTTTCGTTCAACTCATCCAAAGAAGGAAGTTTATAGGTATAGACTTGACTCCTTGAAGACTTACTTCCATTAACCCCATCATTATCTGATACTGTAAAATAATACTCAATTCTATCATTTAATTTTACATCTTCTCTTCTAAAATCAACAGCAAAGTCGAATGGCAAGTTCATGCCAAAAACCTTTTTAACGATCATTTTCTTATCAACTCGTTGTCCATTTTCAGATATTATAGAATAAGAAAAAGTCAAGTTTTGCAAACCATAATCATCAGCAATATTTCCTGAAAAGAATCTCAATCCATCAGAAACGGTGTCTACAACTTCTTCAACTTGTATAGAAGGATAAGCGTCTTTTACAACTGAAATCAGAAGATTAGAAGAGTCGATTTTGTTTTTGTATTTATTTGAAAGCAAAACTGTAACGTTCGAAGTATTCTTTATACTTTTTATGACTTTAAACCCCTCATTTTTAAATCTTTGTGAATTTCCATTAAACAAAAAATCAACAAATAAGGTGTTCTTAGTGACAATGCTCCATTCTACATTTGTGCCCTCCGGAACAGTCATGTCTCCAGCATTCTTAATTAATTCATCTGATTTACCTAAATAACTAGGATAAGAAAGTTTCGCTTCTAGCTTACCAATTGTAGCTTTACCAAAAACAGACAAGGCAAAATTGTTACTTACAAAATCATTTGCTTCAAAAAAGAAAACTCCTGATTCTTTTGGTTTTTTAACGACTCCTTTGAACTTATTTTTAGAAGACCTTACCATCAAAAATTTTCCGTTTTCGCTAACTAAATAGACATGAGCAGGTAATTCTTTTCCAATTAAATCAACTTCTATTACAAGATCTTCACCCTCTTCAATCTCCAAATCTTTCGATCTCAGTATAAAATCAAATGGCGCTTTTACCTTAAATTCCTTTGAATAATTAAAAACCCTTTCTGATCCCTGCGTAAATAAAGATGGTGCTGCAATTCCAATTCCTATAAAAACAACAAATAGTGGAATCAAATACTTTACATATTTCTTGTTTTCCTTTATATCGATCGCATTAATAAAAGGAACAGCACTTAAGGTGATAGATCGCTGTAATACACTAGCACGTATTAATTCTATATTTCCTTCATTTGAATCTAAACTATCATTTAGCTGCAATGTGTTTTTTAATCTATCAGAAATAGCAGGAAAAAATGAACCTATAATTTCAGAAGCTTGATATCTATTAATTCTCTTTCCGAAAGAATACAATTTCATTAAAGGAATAACAAAATACTTAATCAAAATGCCAGCATTGATGAAAAGAAAGGTAAAAAACAAAACTCCTCTAGTGAGTGATCCGAAACGCCCAAAAAATTCTAAAGTCGTAGTGAACAAAAAGGACAAGAAAAAGACACCAATAAATAAGATAACACCTCTTACCATCAAATTCTTATAGTACTTTCTTATAAAAGCATCTATTTGCTCCAATAAACGATCAAATGATCCCATGATTAACCCAATTTTACAACTTAATCTACTAAATTAAAACTAATTCAGATAACTATTCATCCTTTATACTAAATTAACGATACAGCTTAAGCTTTATTACGTTCACAACACTTTCTTCGGTCCAACAATATTGATTGCTATAAATCTCATTATCTTTGACAAAAAAATAAATAAATGTCATTAGATTCAGTACGCGTTCGTTTTGCCCCGTCTCCTACGGGACCTTTACACATGGGGGGAGTAAGAACCGCTTTATACAATTACCTTTTCGCTAAAAAAAATAATGGAACATTCATTATTAGAATTGAGGACACTGATCAAAATAGATTTGTTCCAGGAGCGCAGGAATACATTTTAGACGCTCTTAAATGGTGTGGAATTGAAGCCACAGAAGGTCCAGGATTGGGTGGAGAATATGGTCCTTATGTTCAATCAGAAAGAAAAGAACTTTATAGACCTTATGCAGAAAAGCTTGTTAAAGAAGATAAAGCATATTACGCTTTTGATTCAGGAGAAGAATTGGATGCAATGCGCGAAAACGCAAAAAAAATGGGAATGCCAAACTGGCAATACAATGTTGTCACACGTGCATCTTTAAGAAACTCTCTGACGCTACCTCAAGATCAAGTTGACGAATTATTAGCTAATAATGCTCCTTACGTAATTCGGATGAAAATGCCTCGTAACGTAGATATTAGATTTGAAGATATTATTAGGGGTTGGGTAACTGTTAACACCAATAATTTAGATGATAAGGTTCTGTTTAAAAGCGACGGAATGCCAACATATCATTTAGCAAATATTGTTGATGATCATTTAATGAAAATCAGTCATGTAATAAGGGGTGAAGAATGGTTGCCTTCAGCTCCACTGCATGTTATGCTTTATGATGCTTTCGGATGGGAGAGTCCTAAATTTGCACATTTACCACTTTTACTTAGGCCTGATGGTAATGGAAAATTATCCAAGCGTGATGGTGATAGATTAGGTTTTCCGGTATTTCCAACAGATTGGACAACAGCAGAAGGAGAGTTATATTCAGGATATCGAGAAAAAGGATATTTCAAAGATGCATTTATAAATATGCTCGCATTTTTAGGATGGAATCCTGGAACTCAACAAGAACTTTTTTCTTTAGATGAACTTGTTGAGTCATTTTCATTAGATAGAGTTTCTAAATCGGGTGCTAAATTTGATCCAGATAAAACCAAATGGTTTCAACAACAATATTTAAGATCAACTCCAGATACTGAATTAGCAGAAATATTATCGCAACACTTAAACAATAATTACGATAAATCAAAACTGGTTACTATCTGTAGACTAATGAAAGAGCGCGCAACATTTATTCAAGATATTGCAATTGAAGGATCTTATCTTTTTGACAAACCTACAGCTTACGACGAACAAACGATTTCTAAAAAATGGAAAGAAGAAACACCTCAATTAATGAATGAGTGGATTTCTATACTTTCATCTGTAGCTGAATTTCAACATGAGAACATAGAAATCGCTTTCAAATCATTTTTAGAACAAAAACAAGTTGGAATTGGTGCTGTTTTGCAAAATTTCAGGCTTTTAATAACTGGAACAGCAATGGGGCCTAGCATGTTCGAAATTGCTGAGTTTTTGGGTAAGGAAGAATGTTTGGAGCGTATGAATCAGGGACTTAGAAAAATTGAAAACCTGAAAAAACATTCATGAAACACACAATCGAAGTAAATGGTATAAAAATCTATGCTTTTCATGGTTGCTTACCAGAAGAAGAAAAAATTGGGGGCCACTACAGTGTTGATGTTATGTTAAACACAGATTTTTCTGAAGCAGCAAATACAGATGAACTCAATAACACAATTGACTATTGCGTGGTAAATAAAATTGTTTTCGAAGAAATGGCTATTCGGTCAAAATTAATTGAACATGTTGGTCAACGAATCGTTAATCGCTTAAAATCAGAAATTCACACAATTAAACTTATACGATTAAAACTTACTAAAATATGTCCTCCAATAAATGGAGATGTTCAAAACGTTGCAATTATTATTGAAGAGTAATAAATACAAAATTATTCTTACATTTGCACTTCAAAAGGTCTCGTGGCCGAGCGGTTAGGCACCGGTCTGCAAAACCGTCTACTCCGGTTCGAATCCGGACGAGACCTCAAAAAAGCTCTGTGAATTTCACAGGGCTTTTTTATTAAATTCAAAAACAGAAAATATTCAATGCATTATTTCATAGAACAAACTACTTTTGTGTAAAATAAAAACAATGGAAATTCTAGTTACAGGACCTGACGGGGTATTAGGAAGCAATTTAGTTAGAGAGTTACTAAGTAGAAATTATAATGTTAGCGTCCTGCTCGAGCCAGGAAAAGATCCTATTACACTTCGTGGGCTACATATACAACGTTATTTTGGTAATATCTTAGATCCTGAAGCCTTAGATATTGCATTTCAAAATAAAGAAGTTGTTTTTCATTGTGCGGCATCTACAAGTATGTTTCCAGCCAGAAATGAAATGGTAAATAGAGTTAACATAGAAGGTGTTCAAAACATAATTGATGCTACTTTAAAACACACAATACAACGACTTATATATGTCGGAACAGCAAATTCTTTTGGTCCTGGAATATCGAATGAAAAATCCGGTGACGAACAAAAACCTTATTCATCATTTAAATATGGCATCGACTATTTAGATTCCAA
>JBEAUV010000037.1:0-17397 GCA_041161265.1 Bacteroidota bacterium
CATGATATTCTGATATTTGAGCTCCATTAATCTCATTTTTGTTTCTTGGGTTATAATATTTATTTCTAGCAACAATGCATGGTTCAATCAATTTATTTGAGTTAACTAATTCTTCAATACAAGGTAAATCATTTGCTAAATTTCTCCAATAATAACTTGCATTATGTACCCAACCTAAAACACGTTCATCATTTTCGCTTTTAAGGGCATAATTTTCAATCAATCTATTTCTTATCGCGACATCAGAAATGTTAAAGGAAGAAACATCGTCCCATTTTTGTGGTTCGAAATTTCCTTTTTTGAGATCTTCATTCAAGAAAAAATGTTGTATATTCAATAATTCGGATTGGTATCCAAAATCATGAATACCTCTATCCCACCACCAATCCATTCCTGTTCCAAAGTCGCCCATAAATGAAGTAGACCAGATGCTGTTGTGATATTCGATTATAGAACAACACATAATTGGAATTTTATTAACGCCCATTTCCTCCATCAAAACAGGTTTATGATAAACATCCCACCATAGATTTATTTGATCATACCTTTTTTTAAAATTTACGTTTTTTACTTCTTCATAATTATGTACTCCAATGGCATCATTTAATGCAAAAAAACCCTTGAATTTTGTAGAACTCTCTTTTTTAGAAGTTCGGGCGTAGGTATGGCAAAATAATATTGAATCACTTAGATTACTTTTAATATAATTTTGCTGTTTTTCAACCCATTTGGCAACCATCTCAATTGATTCTTCTTCGTTTAATGAGCCGCCATCTATCGCTTTATTCCCAGTAACATTAGTTTGTTCTATGTCTTCAAAAATCTTTGAATACCACCGATCAACTTCTGAATAACTATAAAAAGCCATGTTTGGACTATAACCCCAGCGAGAAAAGACGTAACGCAAACTGTTATTTTGCCATTTAATAATTTCCTCTTTTGTAAAATAATCTTCGGTATTTTGAATATTAAATGCTTGACGATATGGATTTTCATACCAACTCACTCCATCCCAATTTGGCTCACCCGGATGACCTCCATCTAATACTTCAACATGATGACGAAAAAGCGTAAAATAAACATTGTTGTCCTCGCATAAATTGACCAATTGATCAAAAGCATACATTTCATCAAATTTACTTTTGTAATTGTTGTAAACTGGCCAATCTGGCAAAGGTCCTTGTGCACTTAATTCAAATCGTGTAAAATTTCCCTTTGCATCAATGAGTTCTTGCACACCGTCCATTTGCCGACGATTTTGAGATGGAATATAACCATAAAATCCGCCGCTTGAAATGTTGTTGGTTATTGCAAAAAATGACTCATTCGTTTCACTATACGTTAACCAGCGATCTGAATTTTCGCCTGAATTTGTTGTTTGTAATGTTCCTTTTTGATTCGACTCGACACAATCGAACGTTAGCGCTTCTTGATTAATTTTTGTATTTCCAATAATCAATTCTAAGGACATTTTCCATGTTCCAAGAATTTGAGGAGCAAACCGAAATCTCCAAGGAAAATTGGTTGTGTCTTCCACGTATTCATCTGAATCAAGGTTTATGATAAACGGTTTATAATAAAAGGCAAAACGCGTTGTTTTGTTACCATTTGGATCAGTTAAAATAATTTTGAAATCAACTTGATCTGGGTCAAATGGATTGATGCCATTACCTCCACTTAAAAATCGATTAATTTGAACCGTGTTGTTGGTAGGTATTTTAAAGCCAACCTCCAAACGATTGTATTTTCCTACTGTGTTTTTATCAGTAGGATTGTTCTTTGACTGAAAAGTTGGTTCTAACCAAACAGTTTGTATTTGATTTCCACCAGATAATTCCTTGGTATCAGATAATGTTGGGTCTTGTGTGTATCCGTTTAGACTAATCAATAAAATAATTGCAACGAGAAAAATAAGTTTAGTATTCATTGGGTTTAGTTTGACACAATTTTAACGAATTATTTCTATTGGACAATGATTTTTTTAAACTCTAATCCCTTCTGGTTGATACAATCGATTAACATGGGCAGCAAAATTTTAAGTCGCTCGAAAGACTTTGGATTGTCGTGTAAAACAAGGATATCACCTGCCTTGATTTGTTTGTTAGCCTTTTTTAAAATAGTATCAATTGATACATTCGTGTCAAAATCATTAGAAAGCCAAGACCACATAATGATTTTATATTTCTTCTTAAGATTTCTTGTTTGAGATAAGGTAATTCTGCCATAAGGCGGACGGAATAAGTTAGAATCGATGAATTTATTTGCCTCTTCTATAGATTTTATATAATCATCATTAGCCGTTTTATTGCCTCGCTCATGCTTCATGGAATGATTTCCAATAGAATGACCTTCATTTATAATTCGTTGATAAATTTCAGCATTGTGTTTCACATTGGCTCCAACACAAAAAAAGGTAGCAGAAATTCCTTTTTCTTTTAATGCATCTAACACCCAAGTAGTAACTTCTGGACTTGGTCCATCATCAAATGTGAGGTAAACAGCATTTTCAAGACGTGAAAAACCCCACGTTTTATTCGGAAATATCAATCTGAAAAAACGTGGGGTTTTGAAAAGTCTCATTTTTAATCTTATTCTTTCACAGAATCTGCTATTGGCATTTGTTCCATCATTTGCTCAAGACTCATTTCACCATTTCCAGTTGGCGCTGGCGGTGCTTGTTGTCCTTGCAGATAACCGTAATGAACTCCGATTGCTTCTAAATAATCTTGTAAGTTGAATAACATATTTGCATATCTACCAGCTTTAGATCCGCGGCGAACACTTTCTCCGTTGTCATTTGCTTTTTCAGACAAATCGCTATAAATACCAGGGAAAACATTTTTGTACAAGTTGTCTATTTTAGCTTGCGTATGAGCAGCCAAAGCACCTTTTGGATTTCCAAATTCAGGATCAATTGCCGAAACATGTAATTTAAAGTAAGCATCTAACGCAGCATATAAATCACTTGAATTTTCAGGGTTTCCAGCGAAGTAAGCATCACTCTTTTCGAAGTATGTGAATATTGACTCCAATTGTTTTGCAACAATTTCACCTAATTCTTCCGCTGCTTTTTTGTCTCCTGCTTTGTACAACATGCGCACATAATCATGTAAAACTCCATCAGAATGAGAATTCAATGAGATACCACCATTCGTATACTTCTCACGACCATTTGCTGTTGGTTCGCCATAATCAATAACGATATTTGCTGGCATCACCTCTAAAGAACGATTCAATAAATTCGCAGCTTTTTTCTTAAATCCTGCAATTTTCGCATCAACACCTTTTAAACTTGCTTCTAATTGAGTTGCTTTTGCGTTTTCTCCATTTTGACGAAGCATTTTAATGTTCATCTTTTTATTATCACGAATCTGATTTTCTTGATCGGCTTTCATTAAATAATCATCAGCCAAAGAAGCGAAATGTAAACGGTATTGAGAAGTATGTCGACGTGTATAATAATCAGTTAATACATCTGCATTATTCATTGCACCAAATGTGTAAAGACTCATCATGTTCTCATACATTTTGTCTGAATAGCGCATGTTTACATCTTTCAATGGACTCAATTCAAAGCACATTCCGTTTTGTTTCACATATCTTCCTTCGTACAATGCAATCGAAACATCTGAACCACCTGGACTAGAGAAATAAATTCCTCGTTTCCAATCATTGTTTGCTAAGATGTCCATCATCATCACTTGTTCACGAGTTAAACCACGAGCTTCAAATTTGAAACGTAATTCTTTAAAGCACTCATCTTGTTGATCTGCACGAATAACCCCAGATTTTACAGCATTTGCTGTATTCACAGGAAGAATAAATCCAGAACTTGGGAATACACGAACCATTCTTTGCTCGTTATATGCAACCAAATTATTATCATCTCTAACAAATTCCATTGCATCTTTCAAGTTGGTTGAATCCCATGGTTTTTCGAATTCCATCATCATATTTTGGAACGCTTGAGCTTGACCTTCAGGTAACGTAATCAAACCACTTTGCATTCCAGAAAGAATTTCAAAAGCCGCACGGTATTTCGCAAAGATATTTTCCGAAATTGATTTTCCAGAATTGGTAGATAAATCCATTTTTAACACTTCTATTCTGGCAGAAACAGATGGGTCTGTCGCAGTAACACCTGCTAAAAACGGGGCGATTTGACTATGGAACATATCCATTGCCTGAGCCACTTGCGGTGCGTTACTTTTAATACGCATATCAATTACTTTTCTCAAGACATCCTCACTAGCGTTCAAGTAGAACATTTCGAACAAGTTTGAGAAAATCACTTGGTCCGTATTCCCTGCATACATTAGGATTTGATCTTCTCTAAATTTAATTGGTAAAGGATCAGATTTATATGCTCTCATTTTCATTTGATCTGTATACCAGTCCGTTTGCATCAAAGAAAGATTACATACACGAACATCGGTGCGTTTCCCTTCCACTTCTTGCATGTACCAAAGAGGGAATGTGTCATTATCACCATTTGTAAATAAGATTCCGTTTTGCTCACAAGAATTTAAATAGTTCAACGCTAAATCATCTGCAGAGGTTTTCAAACTTCTATCGTGGTCATTGAAACCTTGCATACCCATAAGTACAGGAATAATCAAGCCTAATAAACTTACAAAAATTGCTCCTTGAGAATCCTTTTTCAGTACTTTTCTTAGTCCCATCATCAAGGCTAACAAACCAATACCAACACCTGCTATGAACAACCAAGAAAGTGTATTCGGCATAGAAACTTCACTTCCACCATCGATAATCGCGAATAACACTAATCCACCACCACCAATTGCTAATGCTTTCATTATATCTTTTTTCTTGAAACGCATAAATGCATCATACATAGCGTAAATTCCAATTCCAATCCAGAGTGCAAAGAAATAGAACGAACCTGCATATGCATAATCACGTTCTCTCGGCTCCATTGGTTTTTGGTTCAAATAAACTACAATTGCCAATCCGGTGAAAAGGAAGGCTAAGAATACCACAAATGCATCTTTTGGAGCTCTGTAAAAATGGAAGAAGAATCCTAGTAAACCGATAATCAGTGGTAGGAAAAAGAATTTATTATTCGCCGGATTTTCTGAAGTGTAATATGGTGCCGCTTCATCTTGATTCCCTAATCGAGCATTATCGATTGCACCA
Source organism: Bacteroidota bacterium (assembly GCA_041161265.1). Lineage (GTDB taxonomy): Bacteria > Bacteroidota > Bacteroidia > Flavobacteriales_D > Crocinitomicaceae > M0103. The sequence goes on from JBEAUV010000037.1 coordinate 5,158, forward strand.
AAACCAGAAATCCAGTTTCCACGCATGTTGTCACCATCCCCTTGAATATCATTTTGACGACCAGCAAAATTCCACAAGAAATAACGCCAATACATCCAATTCACTTGGTAACGCATGAAATATGTCATATTTTCCCCAAATGTAGGAAGACGTTTCCCATCCTTCCCTTTTTCAGTTACAGCATCATCATTTGCGTCATAACCAGACCATTTGGTATAACCATCAACACGCGCCTGCTCTTGCCCCCAATACATTCTTGGGAAAAACGTAGTTTGTGCATAAGTCGGAACACTATTCAACCTTTCAGTAGAATTCGATTCGAAATATTTTTCTTCAACAGAACCACCATTATCTTTCGCAAATTTGTTTGCTGCATTTTCATCTTTGTACGCCTTAAGAACAACATCTCCTTTAGTTACGACAAATCGACGCAAATAAAACGGTGAGCGGCTATCATAAAGAGATGGATCATTTTCAGTTGAATTCCACATTGGTCCGAATAAAATTGGCGCGGAACCGTATTGTTCCCGTTTCAAATATGAGTGAAGTGTTACCAAATTTTCAGGATCATTTTCATCTAAAGGCGTGTTTGCATTCGAACGAATAACAATTACGGCGAACGAACCATATCCAATCAACAATAGAATTAAACCCATTGTAGCATTGTAAATAATTGCGTTTCCTTTCTTTCTCGCATAACGAATCAACCATACACAACCAATTACTAATAATGTAAAGAAGAAAAGTGTACCTGAGAAAAAAGGTAATCCAAAAGAGTTAACAAAAGCGACCTCAAATGCAGAAGCCATTGAAATTGAACCCGGAATAATTGCTTCTTGAATAAAACCTAGAATGAAAACTGAAAGTATTCCTGTGAGGAAAATCCCTTTAAAATCAGCTACTTTTTTGTGACGGAAATACATTACAAAACTAATTGCTGGGACAACAAGAATTCCTAATAAATGGACTCCAATCGCTAATCCTAGCAAGAACATTATTAATAAAATCCAACGATTTGGTGAATATTCATTCGACAAAGTTCCATTTTGTAATTCAGCCATTTCTTCGTCCCATTTCAAAATTGCCCAGAAAATAGCTGCTGTAAACAAAGATGCCATTGCATAAACTTCACCTTCCACAGCTGAGAACCAGAATGAGTCTGAAAAAGTGTAAGCCAAAGAACCCACTAAAGCACTACCAAATATTGCAATTGTATCAGCACTTGATAGTTCATTTTTGTCGCGTAAAGCAATTTTCTTCAACAACATTGTAATTGACCAAAACATGAACAAGATTGTCAAAGAGCTTGATATTGCTGATAATCTATTAATCCATACAGCTACATTTTCTGTGTCAGCGAAGAAGGTGAACAACCTACCAATCACCATAAACAAGGGAGCACCAGGAGGGTGACCAACTTCTAATTTATATGCCGCAGTGATATATTCTCCACAATCCCATAAACTCACGGTATCTTCAATTGTAATGAAATAAACAACTGTTGCGATTAGAAAAACCAACCAACCCAGGTATGCATTTGCTTTTTTGTAACTCATTTGTTTTCTTTTAGTCTAAATATAGGCCATTAGTGGCAAAACAATCCAATTTGTAGATTGAGCGTTGCGAATTTAAAAATATATCCCTAGTTTCTTACTGTTGAAAAGTGAAAAAATGCCAAAATCTTTGCAAAAGTGATGTTCTGAATAAAATTTTCTTGATTTTTTTTTATTTTTTCCTTTCAATTTAAATTTTGTTACTATTTTTGCCCTCGCATTGCTAGCCAGTAGTAGTGTTTTAATTGGCCCATGGTGTAACTGGCAACACGTCGGTTTTTGGTACCGAAGAGTCCAGGTTCGAGCCCTGGTGGGCCAACAGAAAGGAATTACGAAAGTAGTTCCTTTTTTTGTGCCCTTAGGGCGAGAAGTTTATACTGAGTGAAGCGCAGCGGAATCGAAGTGAGCCCTGGTGGGCCAACAGAAAGGAATTACGAAAGTAGTTCCTTTTTTTGTGCCCTTAGGGCGAGAAGTTTATACTGAGTGAAGCGCAGCGGAATCGAAGTGAGCCTTGGTGGGCCAACAGAAAGCTTTTCAGAAATGGCAAGCTTTTTTGTAGTCATAAGTTCAAGACATTAATCCTGATTGAGGTAAACGCATTCAAGTTCTGTCTTAACCTTCTTTCTTTGGATTGAGTTTTCCCACCAACTCAGCACCAAAATCAGCCAACATTTTGACCAACACAAATACTGCTGCAAATGCTACTATTCCAGTATGAGTGCCTAATTTCTCATTAAAAAATTTAAATGCAAAAACACCTAGAACAATGACCACGTGTATTACAATTAATCTGGTATCAAAGAATTTGTTATAATCCTCTGATGAAGTAGTTTTTCTTTCACCTAAATAAAAATAACGATAAATGAGTTCTAGAAATTTGATGAAGAAAAATGAAAGAATGGTTATTCTAAAAGGAATATCAATAAACATTAAATACATCGCAAAACTAACCCCTCCTTGCTTTCCAGAAATATCAATTCCAACAAAAACAAGCAAGAAAATCATGTAAAAAAGCAAAATTCCAACTCTTAAAATAAAAAAACGAAAGGCTTTGCCAAAATTAATTGTTGGCTCAGAATCTTTGGCTGCGAAAGCAATTCGAATGGCATTGAAAAAACTTAATCCAAGTGTTTCGAGCCAAAAAGAATAAAGCAAAGCAAAAACACTCCAATTAAAAAAAACAACTCCTAAAAAAGGAATAATGTTCATTACAAACTGTAATACTCTTCCGTTTCCAAAAGGAATTATTGGTGGGTTGAAATCCATTTTTAAAATTTAAAGGAGTAAAGATAATTCAGAATTGGCAAATTAGATTGCTTATCTTTGTCAAAAAAATCAAGATGAGCGACAAAACAACCAATATAAGTGAACTAGGAGAATTTGGGTTAATTGATCATTTAACTAAGAATTTTGAACTAAAAAATACTACTTCATTGGTTGGTGTTGGTGATGATGCAGCTGTAATTTCTATATCTGAAGAAGATGCGATGTTGATCTCAACAGATATGTTAATCGAAGGAATTCATTTCAATTTAATGTACATGCCTTTGAAGCATCTGGGTTACAAAGCTGTTGCTACAAACGTTTCGGATATATGCGCCATGAATGGTGTAGCTGAACAAATTACTGTTTCTCTTGCTGTTTCAAGTCGTTTTCCGTTAGAAGCATTGGAAGAATTGTACGAAGGAATTCATATTGCTTGCGAGAAATTCAATGTTGATTTAGTAGGTGGTGACACTACCTCATCTGTTTCAGGTTTGACGATCAATATTTCGGTTGTAGGTCGTGCAAAAAAGAAAGATATTGCCTACAGAAATGGAGCAAAGGAATTTGATCTTTTGGTTGTTACAGGTGATTTAGGTGCTGCTTACATCGGTTTACAAGTTTTGGAACGAGAAAAAAATGTTTTTAATGCCAATCCGAACATACAGCCCGATTTAGATGGACATGATTATATCATTGAAAGACAATTGAAGCCAGAGGCTAGAGTTGATATCATCGGATATTTAAAAGAATTGGATGTTGTACCTACTTCAATGATTGACATTTCAGATGGTTTAGCTTCTGAGATTTTACATTTATGCAAGGCAAGTAAAGTTGGTTGTCATATTTACGATGAAAAGATTCCGATTGATTCAAAAACATCTTTAACAGCAATAGAATTCAATTTAGATCCAAGTACATGTGCGTTGAATGGAGGAGAAGATTATGAGTTATTGTTTACGATCGCACAAGCTGATTTTGACAAAGTAAAAGGAAATCCACACATGACATTCATTGGACATATGACCAATGAAAAAGATGGAACTTATTTTATCGACAAAAATGGATCTGCAATTGGTTTAAAAGCACAAGGGTGGAATCATTTCGAGAAATGACAAATCATTTAAACCAACTAGCGTATTTGATATAATTATCTGCGATTCTTTGTACTTCGCCTTTGAATAATTCTGGTGAAAGTGTTTTTACTTTTTTAGCAGGAACTCCGGCATAAATGCTCCACGATTCAACTCGCGTTCCTTCCAATAAAACAGCTCCTGCCGCAATAATACAATTTGATTCGATGTAGCAATTATCCATTACGATTGCCCCCATTCCAATTAATACGTTGTCTTCAACAGTACAGCCATGCACTAACGCATTGTGTCCAACAGAAACATTATTTCCAAGATTAACGGTGGTCTTTTCGAAAGTACAATGTAAGACAGCTCCATCTTGGATATTCACTTTGTTCCCCATTCGAATGGAATTTACATCTCCACGCACAACGGCACTGTACCAAACGGAGCATTGATCACCCATTATTACATCTCCAATGATTGTTGAATTTTCTGCAAACCAGCAGTCATTGCCGAATTGTGGTTCAAATCCTCTACATGCTTTTATTAGGGCCATACTCTTTTGAGTTATTAGTTGCTAGTTATTAGTTGCTAGTTATTAGTTGCTAGTTATTAGGTACAAGTTATAATCTTTTATTTTGGTTAGAAAACTAGTAATTTGTAATTAATAACTAGCAACTATTTACAAATATTTACTTGCTTCTCGTTTTGCCAATCCCTGAAGATTGATTTCATCCACAAAATTTCTAACGGCTTCGGGATTGAATTTCGAATATTGTCTTAATGACCAACCAATTGCTTTTTGAATAAAAAACTCTTTGACAGGTTGATATTGAATGATTAAACTTTTCAATAATTCAAAATCGATATCATTGCCATACTTCAATTGAAAAATAAGGCATGATCTGTTGAGCCACATATTATCAGAATTTCTCCATTCTTCAATTAAAACATCCGCCTCATTCTGATACAATTTACAATATTTCCCCAAATAGTTAGATGCAATGGAATCCACTGTATCCCACCAAGAATTATTAGAAATTAACCATTTCAATTTCTGATCATCCGATTCCAAAATGAATTTTTTATTCCAACTATTCAAATAATCGTATGCTACATGGTGGTATTCACGTTCCTCTCTACCCCATAATTCCTCAACAATTTTCCAGCGTGATTCATTATCTAAATCATTCGGAAGTTCAATCATCCATTGTCGTTGGATTTGCTTTCTTAGTGGTGCATTTATCCCATAAAATGGAAAACGGCCTTTCATGTATTTCGACATTGAAAGACCGTATTCATAATTTGAATGTTTCTTAAATTCGCTTTCTAAAAGCGCTATTTTCTGAACAACTTGTTCACTAATCATTTTTACCGATTTGCTCTCACAAATCTAGTTGATAAACTTCAGATAATGAACTGTTGTTTTTCAAAGTGACATCAAGATCCTTAATTATTCCATCGTTTATATCATATACCCAACCGTGAAGATGAATTTCTTGTCCGTTTGACCAAGCGTTTTGGATAATAGATGTTTTTGCAACGTCTAAAACTTGTTCTTTTACATTCACTTCAACAAAACGATTAAACCGCTCATTCTCGTCTGAAATAGAGTTTAATTCATCTTCATTTAATCTATAAACATCTTTGATATGTCGAATCCAATTGTCTATCAGTCCAATTTGCTTGTTAGACATTGCAGCTTTAACTCCACCACAACCATAATGACCACAAACAATAACGTGTTTCACTTTTAGCACATTTACTGCAAAATCGAGTACGCTAAGCATACTCATATCAGAGTGAATGACCATATTTGCGATATTTCGATGCACAAAAACTTCACCTGGAGGTGCACCAATGATTTCGTTCGCTGGGACACGACTATCAGAACAGCCGATCCATAATATCGGCGGTTGTTGACCTTTTGAAAGTCGGTTAAAAAAATCAGGGTCTTTTTCTAAATTGTTAGCCACCCATGCCTTATTCTTGTCTAATAAATTCTTATAATATGTTTCCATTTTTTTAATATTAATGTCCTCCCATGGTTTCAACCTCAGGAATATTGATAGTTGTTAATTGTATATTTCTTTCTTTTGCACCGACTAATTTGAATTCTTGAATTAATTCCAAAACATCAAAATCTATTGCTTCGCAATTACTGCCATCAATTGTCACAAATGAATCGTTTGGCAAAGAATCAAGTGACTCTATAATTCTTCCCTTATTTAAAAATGTCACTTCTTCTGAAAGAACTATTTTAATATGCTTGTGATTGTCTTTATCCTTTTCAGAAATTGAATAATTATTTCTGTAATTCTTACGTAAAATATAAAATATAGAAAATGCCAATCCAATTCCAATTCCTCTTAGTAGATCTGTAAATAATATCCCTAAAATTGTAGCTAAAAAGGGAATGAATTGGTCAAAACCATTTCGGTAAAGCTGTTTGTAAAGCTGTACTTTTGAAAGCTTATATCCAACCAAAATAAGTATTGCAGCCAAACAAGCTAATGGAATTAGATTAATTAATTTAGGAAGGAATACTACTGCAATCAACAAGAATAAACCGTGTAAAATGGCAGACGCTTTTGTTTTGGCTCCTGCATTAATATTGGCTGAACTCCTAACAATCACTTGTGTTATTGGCAATCCACCAATTAGCCCTGAAATAATATTTCCCATTCCTTGAGCTTTTAATTCTCTGTTCGTAGGAGTATGGTGTTTTTCTGGATCTAGTTTATCCGTTGCGTCAACACTTAACAGCGTTTCTAAACTCCCAACAAATGCCAATGTGAGTGCAATAATGTAAACATTTGGATTCGTCAAAAATGAAAAATCCGGAAAGGACAATACTGTAGAAATTTCACTTAATGATTTTAATACAGGTAATTCCACTAAATGCTTTCCTCCTACACCAATTACTGGTACAAAAATTTGAAAAATCGTATTCAATAAAATAGCAATAACAACAGCGAATAATGCTCCTGGTAAAATTTTAAATAATGCTATTTTCTTGAAATAAGGCCTGTCGAAGAGTAAAAGAATTCCAATTGAAACGATACTAATAATTATAGACCCCGGCTGTAAGGAATTTAACGCGTAAAGCAATTCAGAAAATGTATTATGCCCATCCATTTGGAAAAAAGCATCATCTCCAAAGAAATCCTTGTCATAACCCAAAGCATGTGGAATTTCCTTTAGAATCAGTGTTAAACCAATAGCGGCCAACATACCCTTTATTACGGATGAAGGGAAATAATTTGCCAAAATTCCCAATCCTGCAAAACCAGCAATTATTTGTATAATTCCGGCCAAAACAATTGCGACTAGAAGTCCTTCAAAGCTTCCGAGAGTCGTTAATGCTGCAATAAGAATTGTAATTAATCCAGCAGCAGGACCAGAAACGCCAATTCTACTTCCACTAAAAAAACCGACAACGACTCCGCCAATGACACCTGCAATTATTCCAGAAAACACATTGGGTAATCCATTAATTGATTCAACATTTGTAGAGGCTAATCCAACTCCTAAACAAAGCGGTAATGCTACTAAAAATGTAACTAAACCGGAAGGCATATCTTGCCTTAAGGTCTTAAAAATATCTTTCATTCTCTTCTTATTTAAATCTGTAAATTATTTTTTTGCAAAAAATTAAACAGTTAATTCAGGAGGAGGGGAAAGAATTTTGTAATATGAACAGGAATATAATTCTTTTGACTGTATCAAAAGAGGTTTATCAATTTCGAAATCCAATTGGGTGAAAATATTGGGAAATATTTCTTGAGAAAATAAATCTTCTGAATCAAATTCTTCTTCTTCAGTATCATCCTCACTATCATCTAATGACATTTCAGTAAGATCATCGTTGTCCAATGATAGATTCATTACACTTATGATTAGCGTATTTGCAAAAAAACAACAAACAAATATGTATAGAATAAATTTCATGTAATTATCTTACTCAAAGTTAATAAAAGAAACGTAAACTTTATTTGTTCAATAGATTTAATCACAAAAAAAGCCTATAAATTAAATAACTTATAGGCTTTAATTTGGACTAGTTCAATCTCACTTTATAACTTTCAACTCTTTACCAACCTTAATAAATGCCGCAATTGCTTTATCTAGATCTGCAATTGAATGTGCTGCAGAAATTTGAGTTCTAATTCTCGCTGCACCTTTTGCAACAACAGGGAAAAAGAATCCAATTGCGTAAACCCCTTCTTTCAATAAAGCGTCAGCAAATTGCTGCGAAAGTGCTGCGTCATACAACATAATGGGTACAATTGGAGAATCACCAGGCTTAATATCAAAACCAGCAGCAATAATTCTTTCTTTAAAATATTTTGTATTTGCCTCTAATTTATCGCGCAATTCAGTATTGGAACTTAAAATCTCAAATACCTTATTTGATGCTCCAACGATAGCTGGGGCTAACGAGTTAGAAAACAAATATGGCCGCGAACGCTGACGTAATAATTCAATTATTTCTTTTTTACCAGTAGTATAACCACCCATTGCTCCACCTAATGCTTTACCAAGAGTTCCAGTAATGATATCAACACGATCCATCACATTACAATATTCAGGAACACCACGACCAGTTTTTCCAATAAAACCTGCTGAGTGACATTCATCTGTCATAACCAAAGCATCATATTTATCGGCTAAATCGCAAATTTTATCCATCAAAGCAATGTCACCATCCATTGAAAAAACACCATCAGTAACGATTATACGAAAACGTTGATCTTGCGCTTTTTTCAATTGTTCCTCCAAATCACTCATATCAGAATGCTTGTAACGGTATCTATGCGCTTTGCATAAACGAACACCGTCAATGATTGAAGCATGATTTAATTCGTCAGAAATAATTGCATCATCTTCTCCGAAAAGTGGTTCAAAAACACCTCCATTTGCATCAAAAGCTGCAGCATATAAAATAGTGTCTTCTGTTCCATAAAACTTTGCGATTTTCGCTTCTAATTCTTTATGGATATCTTGTGTTCCACAAATGAAACGAACGGAAGACATACCAAATCCATGAGAGTCTAACGTGTCTTTTGCGGCTTGAATTACTTCTGGATGAGAAGAAAGACCAAGGTAATTATTCGCACACATGATAACTACTTCATCACCTGTACTTACTTTAACTTTTGCCCCTTGTGGACTCGTTATAATTCTTTCTCTTTTATAAATTCCACCTTCTTGAATAGCTTTTATTTCAGCCTGAAGGTAATCTTTCATTTTTCCGTACATAACCAGATTATTTTTGGTCAAAGTTAAGAAAAGTGCGCTGAAAAAATAATGTTAATGGTTTAGAAATTCCATTTCATATTTCTATCGTCCAAAATAGCAAAGGAGACTTTGTAATTTGCCCTTGGGGCCATTTGATTTCCATCGGATAATACGCCATAAATCCCTATTCTCAATCGCCTTTTTGAAAACTTAAAGTTGCGTTCGAGTCCAGCAAATATTTCATAATGTTGCCAATTATATTCTTTTACGTATAAAGCGCCAACTCCCATTGCTAAACCAATTCCCGTTTTTTTCATGAAAGGAATCTTATTAATTATTGCACCATTGTCATGATGTACAAAATGGGCTTCATAAAAAATATCTTCTGAAGGCAAGGATGAATCTAAACCTTGAAAAGAATACAACGGGTTTGAAAACCAAATTGGGTCACTTCTTCTTTGGAATTTAAAATCCGCAGTATAAAGATTTTTTGAACTCAAAAATTTTCCTGAAGTAATGTGATAAGATGATGTTCCTATGGTTCCAATTTTAAATGTTTGCATTATTCCAACTCTTAAATATTCGTGATCCACGTCGCTGCCAAACAATTTGGGGATCCCTCTCTCGTATGTTGTGTAGAAAGTTGGGAAACTCGAACCTAAAAGAACCTTCCTATTTGGCTCTCTCATGTACTTTTGTTTTGGAGTGTATGTCAAGGTGATTTCGCCAATAGAAGCTTGGTATTTTTCAAATTCGGATGGGTCAGAATTTGGTATGGCATCATCAAAAATCGTTAAAAACTTATACCCCTCCAGACTTTTTCTTTGAGCATAAGAAAAATTCAATGCACAATAAAAACCATTGAATATTTCTATATCATGGTTTATTGAACCTTGAGTTGTTTCAATAAAATTTTCTCTTTTATATATTTGGGTAATTGCATCATAACTTCTGATAACATCAAAATCATGAGACAAATTAACACTTACAGTACCAAAATGAAAAGGGTCATAACGATACCTCCACCAAGTTTGGCCCTTAATATCACTATTTAATAAACCGATAGATGATTCAGTATAGGAATCAAGTGTTCGTTCATCATCCCATTTTTTAAAATAGAAAAAACTTGGTGCAATTCGAGGTCCCGCAATGTACAATGGTCTCAATGTTGCAGCCAATGAACTAATCGTCCACTGAGATTTTTTTGCTCTATTTCTATGATCTACACCAAACCACAATACTTTCAATGCAGTTACTTTATTGAAAATTAAATCTATTGAATCCGTATATTCCTTTCGGTTTTGATAGTCCCGTATACTGTCTTTTGCAATAATGAACGCTTTTTCTTGTTCTGTTAGAACTACTGTTCTTGTTTGACTCCAAAAAGTCGAATCTTTATCGTAGGCTTCCTTTTCAGTCACAGATAATTCATTCCCAAAAAACTTATTTGAGAACCCTGTGTTAAATTTATAATTAGAAAAATCTGCAGTTGTTTTACATGTAGATGTTTGATCTTTATATTTCACTCCATAATCCAATTCTTGTTTAACTAAAACACAAAGACTGTCGCCTGGATGATCAAAAGTTTGACGAATCGTGAAATAATCATACATCAACAAATTACCCTTATTCATTGTTAATTCCAATTTCTGAATTAGCCATAATGAATCAACAACCCAAATATAACCTTCTAAAGTCGAGGTCGAGGTACTACGAGGAATGATTTTAATACGATTAATGAGTTTTCCATTTTCCTCATATTGTTCTTCCAAACGGTATTTGTATGATAAAATCCCAGGCCCTGAAATTGGAGAGCTGACGGGTGATTGGTGCAAATCATCGAGGTGCAATAAATTTTCAAAGAAGTTAAAATTGGACTTTACTGTCGTTGTATAATACAAGTTTTTATCATTTCCTCTTTTTTCGTAAGCATTTCGACTCTCTTTAACATCATTTGGAGGGGAATAATATCGCGTAAATTGCACTTCAACAAGGTTCATGCTTTCCGCAAAAGCATTTTGTTTTTTTCTTTCTTCTTCAAATGGATCCTCAATTGTTTTACCATCTGTATCCTCTTTTTTATCAGTTTTCTTCTTCTCTTCTTTTTCTTTTTTATCAAGTGTCTCACTTGCTTTAATGTATCCTTCAACGCTGTGAGGGTAGTTCCATGGGTTAATTTGGTCTCTTTTCTTAACCACTTTCAGCATGATTTCCCTGCCTGGATTTGATTTTTTTGCTGTTACTTCGATATCCTCCAGTTCTTTGATTGTTGACGGGAACAATTGAATATCGCGCGTGATATCTTGATCATTTATCATGATATACGTTTCTCTTTCATTGTATCCTGCAGAATTAATTACAAGGAAGTATTCACCAACAAATAAACGCAATTCGTAATAGCCATTTTCATCAGTTATGGTTCTTAATTCCGCATTATTCTTAGCGTAAATTTTTGCAAAAGGAATAGGGACATTTCTCTCATCTGTGATTTTTCCGCTCAATAATTTTTGTCCAAAACTTGCTGAGCAAATAAAGGTAAAGACACAAATAATTACAAAGGATAAAACTCTCATGAACTTTTAAAACAAAATAAAATTAAAAAGTAACAACCAAAAAATAAACTGAATTTTCTAAAATCTAATTTAGATAACAATTTATTTTAACTTGTTTATATTATGTTCAGCAGACAAATTGGTATAGGAAACACTGAATTTCAAGGATTAAAGGAAACTTATTTTTGTTTCTTTTTCTCTTCTTCCATATAAGCCATATGTTTCTCCATTCTTTTCATCATCCATCTTTTTACAAGAAACATTAATAATGCTGAACCAACAAAAATGTAATAAAAACCCCATTTTTTAAATCCTTCATTAAAACTCATATATGATGTAATAACAAAAATTACGATTGCGGCTGCTAACCAAAAATAGAGCATTACTTTGTTATATAAATTCATGTTAATTCGTTTTTAAGTTGTAAAGGTACATCATTTATCAAAATTAATTTTACCATATGGTTTCAAAAATTCGTATTCAGAAAAGTTTTGTTTTGTGCGAATTCCGTCTCCATATAACACTCCTTTTGGTGAACGAACAACTACATTAGAT
>JBEAUV010000038.1:0-17124 GCA_041161265.1 Bacteroidota bacterium
CCTGTGTTTCCAGTACTCGCAAAAGCCTGAATTTCTTTCTTGGCTAAAAGATCAAAACCAACAGCAATACTACTATTTGGTTTTTGTGGAATAGCTCTTGTTGGATGATCCTCCATTGTAATGCAATCTGGTGCATGTACAATTTCAAAATCTTCCATTTTTCCGCCTAACGACAAAAGGCCACTAGAGATATCATCTCTGTCGCCTAATAAAACGATTTTTACGTCGTCTGGAAGTTCTTTTTTGGCAAGTATTGCACCCGAAAGGTTCGCTTCCGGAGCAAAATCACCGCCTAAAACATCAATTCCAATCTTCATCAAGAAAGAAAATTAAGTAAATGCAATAATTAAATTGCTACTTCTTTCTCTGCTAAAACTCTACCTTTATAATAAAGTTTACCTTCATGCCAATGTGCATGGTGGAACAAATGCGGTTGTCCTGTTGTTGGACATGTTGCGATGTTGTGAGCAACTGCATTCTTGTGCGTTCTTCCTTTGTCACGTCTAGTCCTCGATATTTTTCGTTTAGGATGTGCCATTTTACTTATTTATTTTATTTTAATTCAAATTTTTAAGGGGAAACATACTTGGATTTATTGGTATATCATCACCGTCATCCTCATCGTCATCCCAATCTTCATCGTCCCAATCATCGTCATCCTCTTCTTCTGAGCTCTCTGATTTTTGAGGCATATATTTACTCAACAATTCCATCATTTCTTCGTTACATTCACCTTTTGGATGAACTAAACGAGATGGAAGTGAAACTGTGATTAATTCATAAATTGAATCATACAAATCAATTTCATAATCATCTGGATGTAAAACAACCAGTGTTTCATTATCACTCGGCTCTGTGTCAAAGGTGTAAATCAAACGATACTGCCCATTAACTGGAACTTCGTATGCATCATTACAGCGATCACACTGAGTTGAAACTGTTCCATTGATTGTAAATTCACCAATCATCATGGTTCCTTTTTTCTCAAAAACAAGTTTCACATTCACATTACCATTGTGAATGATTGAGTATTCTCTATCTTCAAAGAACGCATCATGAATTTCAAATTCAAATTCATGAAACCCAAGTTTCAAGCCTATAAACGGAATAATATATTCTTTTTTCGTTTTCACGCTGAGCAAAAATTGGAGGGCAAAGGTAGCATTTTAAACGTAAAATTGTTCATATCTTTTGTTTTTTTTACGAAAAAGATGTTTTGTCGTAAAGTGATGAGCTCATGTTTATAGAAAACTATTAATTATCAATAATTTAACTTACTTATAGACCAACTTATCAAAACAAAGAAAAAACCAACTTACTCAATATCGCTATTGCTTCTTCTTTTTTCTTTCGGGCTAATCGCTAATGGATTTGCAAAAACTTCTTTCGAAAACTTTCGATTTCTATAAACATCCATTGCGACATAAATTGCGTTGCGCATAGATTGCTCTGAAGCTTTGTTTTGTCCCACAATATCAAATGCAGTTCCATGATCTGGTGAGGTGCGCACAATTGGCAAGCCAGCTGTATAATTGACCCCATCTTCAAAAGCCAAGGCTTTGAACGCCGCTAATCCCTGGTCGTGATACATTGCTAAAACACCGTCAAATTGAGAACGCGCATTTGAACCGAAAAACCCATCCGCTGGATAAGGGCCAAAAGCCAAAATATCTTCTCCTTTTGCTTGATTAATTGCCGGGGAAATAATTTCTTGTTCTTCCGTTCCCATTTTACCATTTTCACCAGCATGTGGATTTAATCCAAAGACAGCAATTTTAGGCTTTAAAATACCAAAGTCTTTTTTCAAACTTGCTTCAAACGTTTTGATTTTATTCAAGATTTTTTCTTTGGTCAAAGCGGAATTAACATCTTTTAAAGCAATATGCGTAGTAACTAATGCCACTCTCAAATTTCCAGAAACCATTAACATTAACGCATCATCAACACCTGACAAATCTGCTAAATATTCGGTATGACCTGGGAATTTAAAACCTGATTTCGCCATTGCTTCCTTGGAAATTGGCGCTGTAACCAAAACATCAATTTTACCTGAAGCTAAGTCTTGAGTTGCTTGTTCCAATGCTAAAAAAGCATATTTACCTCCCGTTTCTGTAGGTTGACCTAATTGATATTCTACCTCATCGTTCCAAACATTTACAACATTTACTTTACGTATTTGTGCTTCTTCAGCTGTTCGACAAGATTGGTAATTGAATTCAAGTTCGTCTAATATTTTTTTATAATGTGAGAAAACCTTAGTTGAACCATAGATAATTGGCGTACAATCCAATAATAATCTTGAATCATTTAAAGATTTCATGATTACTTCAGCGCCAATTCCATTGATATCACCAATTGAAATTCCAACCTTGATAGGATTTGGATTTCCAAGTTCCTTCTCCTTTTCTTTGTCTTTTTCTATCATTTAATTTTCTTCAAAAAATTGTATAATAAACGAACGCCAGCTCCTGTTCCTCCTTGTCCTTTATAATCTTCTTTTGCATCCAACCATGCTGGACCAGCAATATCCATGTGAATATAGGGTGATTTCACGAAATGTTCCAAAAACTTTCCTGCTGTGATCATTCCAGCATTTGGACCGCCAAGATTTTTTAAATCTGCAATTTTTGATTTCACTTCCTTTCCATAATCATCCCAGAAAGGAAAGCGAACAACACGTTCATGCGTTTCACTTCCTGCTTTTTCAAGAAGATCAAAATATTTATCGTCTGCATTACCCATGATGACAGATGCATTTGTTCCAATTGCTTTTACAGCTGCGCCCGTTAAAGTTGCTGCATCAATGACCAATTCTGGTTTGTATTTATTTGAATACGCCAATGCATCTGCTAAAATCATTCGTCCTTCAGCATCTGTATTTAAAACTTCAACTGTTGTTCCATCATACATTGTTACGACGTCTCCAGGCGCATATGCGTTCATCCCGGGACGGTTATCAGTTGCTGGAATTAATACAATCACATGCACTTTCAATTTCTGAATTGCAGCCAAATAAACGGCGCCCACCATACACGCTGCTCCTGCCATGTCGCATTTCATTACATCCATCGAACCCGGAGTTGGTTTTAAACTCAATCCACCAGTATCGTAGACAACACCTTTTCCAACTAAAACAATTGGTTTTTTGTTAATTGCTTTTTCAGGTTTGTATTCTACTATTGTAAATGTTGGTGGGTCAATTGAACCTTGATTAACGGCAAGAATTCCACCCATTTTCAACGCTTCAATCTGAGATTTTTGAAGTACTTGAACATTGAAACCAACTTCTTCGCCTAAAGCTACAATGTGTTCACTTAACTGTGTAGCATTCAAATGAGAAACAGGTTCATTGACACGATCACGTGCCCAGAAAACTGCTTTTGCCATAGAAGCTAATTCATCCAATTTTTTCTGTGCAACTTCCGTTGGAAACAACAGTTCGTTTAAACCATTTGTTTTCTTTTTCTCATCCTTGAAATACTTAATGAATTGATAAGAAGAAAGTAATAACCCTTCACCAACCATTAATATAGCTGCAGTTTCACCTAAAAATGTGACAGAACTATTTTCTTTTGTTAGGAAGGAAAATAGTTTAGAGCCTACAACGCGTAATTCTTCGTTTTTTTGATCTTCTTTCACGAAGAAAACGAAGCCGTTTGTAGTCTTCAGAAAATCAAATTTCTCTTCTCCTTTATGAAATTTAGTATGATATGCGACAATATCTTTGCTTAATGATTTGTCTAATTTTGTTTTTTTATTGGATAGAATTACGATTGACGTATCAGCCGTTAATTCTCCGTAATGTTTCAATTGAACCATAGTGAATTCTTTATTTTAACAAAAGTAATGAACTTCACGAAATAGGGGTCATAAAAAAAAGAGATGGTTTATACCATCTCTTTTTTTTATTATTCTTCCTCAATTATCTCACCCTCTTCGACTTCCTCGTCTTCACCATAATTATTCATATTGACATCATAGAATTCCTTGTTCAATGCCTTTCCAAGTTGGTAATTGGTGATAATAATGTCCAACAGATTTTCTCGATATTTGATTTCTTCTTCTAAATTTGGGAGATTTGGATTCAAGCAAATATCTCCTAAATACTTGGTTTTTGAAAGATCGCCTCCTAACCAACGTCCGTCGCGTTTACCCATAACATAATTTCCAACCAAATTCAATTTGCCATACGGATCATAATATTTCCAAACACCTGTTGGCAAGCCGTCTTTCATCCAACCTTCGTTTTGAAGAACACCATTGTCATAATGATTTCTTACATAACCGTTCATGCGGTCAATTGTATCTTTCCCTTGCCAGAAAGTCATGTATTGGCGGATTTCATAATGATCGGTGTGCGAACAATCATATTTTTCAAATTTCTCTATGATGTGACTTTGACTGATAATATTTCCTGCTGCATTAAAGTCAATCATGATTCCTTTCGATTTAAATTGAATAGAATCATTGACAGTGATGATTGTATCGAAATAATCAGCTTCGTAAAGCATTTCTCCCTCATAACTGTAGTATTTCCAACAACCCACTTTTTTTCCTGATGAAATTCCACCGTCTCTGGCAATTGAATCATTCGGATAATATTTCGTGATGTGATAGTCAATTCTTTCTTTGTTCACAAGGCTTGGTCGACCGTAATATGGCCGTTCAAAATATTCTTTCCCTATTCCTAAAGAGGAAAGTACTCTGTCCAAACTTTGTGTGGTTGTAATATCTGATGGTTGGAAATAAATTGAATCTCTCCAATCAAATAAATAGCGCACACTTAATTGATTTTCTTCCCATATTTTCTCTTCAACCGGGAATGAATAAAGGAATTTTACATAATGGTATTTGAAACCTAATGTGTCAATTGCTTCATAATCATCTATTGGTTCACCGTTTAAGAAAAATCCTCGTTTCGCCAATTTACCATTGGTGTGATACGAACGTGATTCTCCTTGTAATAAGCCATTTTGAAAATTAAGGTCGAAAAGCAACATTGAATCTTGGCCTTTTAATGTTAAATATGTTCGAACGTAGCCATCCAAAGAACCGTCTTTGTAATTTAAACTTGTGTAAGCCAGGTTGTTTCTCTCAAAAGCTGGACCTTCTCTATATCCTTCTTTAAAGATTTCTTGTTCGTTCAATTCTCCTAACCAGTTGTAACGATTTGATGGACCATTTGCAACACCATTTTTGTACTCTTTTGTTGAAAATAGATAGTGAGTTTTTCTTTTTGGAATAGAATCCTGCATATAATCTTCTCTATCATAATCAAGGTAATCATACTCTTCTCTTGGGTACAAGTTATCATACTCTTTAACAATACCGTTAACCATTCCTTTGTCAAAAGGAATTTCATAAAGCACCTTTCCAAATTGATCTTTAATTGTCCATAAACCTTGAGGCAATCCATCGCTCATGTAACCATTTATTTTCTTGGCAAAAGGCCGGTCTTTTTTTTCTGAATACTTTTTACCATCTTCCATCTCATATTCATAATTGTCAGAATAAGGATATTCAACATATTCTCCAATAAAACCAGAGAATAAAGCGGAATAAATATTTGCGCCAAAATCTTCATCGATTTCTGAAGCATCTATGGTATTGAGTAAAATTTCATTATCAATTTTACCTGTTTTCTTATATTTTTGAATTGACTTATTCAATGATTTGGTCATGACATACCCTCGAGGCAATACCATTTTCACATTTTTCCCTCCTTTATAATTGAAACTTTTTTCATTCAATAATAAATCAATTTCACCTGTGAAAGGTTTTTCATTTTTCTTAAGGATGTATTCATCAGTTAGCATAAAAATGTCACCAAATTCATTCACATTTCGTTGAGGAATGGAGTCCTTTTCTATGAACTCACTTATCGATGCTGAAGTAGTAGTTTTGAGTGTTAAATCGCCAATTTTGTAATTCTTGAAGCCGGTCCAGCTCTCGTAAGTATCACTAAACTGCACTTCTGCACTTAATGATGGTTTCCCTGTAATTGAAAAAGATTCAAACTTTAATGTCTTATCTTCAGGAAAATAGCTTCTTGTATAAAGCAAGTTTGAATCTTCTTTGAACCAAGAACGAAAAAGAACAAGTGAATCTTTTTGTTCGAATTCCAAGGTGTCTAATTTATCGTAGAAATAGTACTTTCCGTAACCACGATCTTCTGCTATATAACCGTCGATTGTCACATATTTCACCTTTGCTGGCTGGAAATTTATTCGTTTGAACTCACCTTTTGCATCAAACACAATTTCATTGAACAATTTGCCATTATAATCATAAATTGATTGCACAAAATGATTGGAGTCTGCCATAAATGAAACAACATCATACGGTTTTCCATTATCCCAAAAAATAGTATCTTCTTCAACAAGTTGTCCATCCTTGAAATCATAATGCACCATTAATTGACCATTTGGGTATCTTTTCTCATAAACACCCTCATAGTAAAAAACCACCCCTAAACTGTCAATTAGTTTCGCCATACTCACATAATCTTGGAGTTTAGAGTCATAAATTAGATTCTTGAATGAATTGGATTCTTCATCATAATCACCATAACCCTCATCGTAATATCCTTCATCTCCATAATACTCTTCATCTCCATAATACTCTTCTTCATAATCACCACCATCGTAAGAAGTAATTTTCTCTTCATCCAATTCAAGATCTGCTTCTTTCGGATAGTTGATGCCATACATTTTTGAAAAGGAGATATAGGCATCAAACTTTGAATCGAAGTCATATTTAGGATTATAATCTTGATCTGTAATCATTCTCTTTCTGATCAAAGGCCTATGAACTGCTGTATCTTTTGTCGTTGGTGTGTAGAGCCAAGTTATTACTGTGTTGTTTCTATTCCTTTTACGTGTTTTTCCTTTACCCGTATAACCAACCATTCTCTCTGTCCATTGGCCACTTGCTTCATTGTTTTTAAAGGATCCCTCAAGAATTGGATTCAATGAATTTAGATAACTTGCGTAATACCCATTTTTGAATCCAGCAACGTAATTTACAATTTCTATCGTTGTATCCATATCTGGATAACCTCGTTCAATGTACATTTTTGCATCAATTTTTCCTAAGTTATAAGCTGCTTTCCGATTTTCTAAATACCACTCTCCTACTTTTAATCCTTTCTCAAATCTTCCATTTTTCAAGGTATCACCTTGAACATTGAACCAAATTGCATCTCCATCTAGCATGTTGTCCTTGATAGAAAAATATCCTGATACTTTTGATTCATTAAATTCTAGTCTCCCGTTCTTTTTTATCGGATAATACCCACTAAAATATTGTACATATTTGCCATCCGGAATTACATCCAAACTTGGTATAATATCACTTTCCAATGTATAGCGTTGTTCCAATAGTGGGAATGGATTTTTACGTACTGCTTTTTTGAATTTACCATTCAAGTGCTTTTGGTTGTCACGATATTTTCTGTTTTTTAATGATTTAAAGAAAATGCTTCTTTTACTTTTTCGAAACTCTTTTGTGTTAAAATCTATCCCAAAAGTTTCAATGTAATAATCTCTATACGAATACCTTGGTCCTTTTGATCTTCTCACAGCAACATAATAATTACTCTGAACAGTTACAGGGTTTTCAAATGGATATACAAAATAGGCAATGCCTTTAATTGTGTCTTGTTCAATCTTTTGACTAGAGGAAACAAATATGTTCAATAAAAAAAAGGAAATAAGAGCTGTAATTCTAAAATTTTGATTTTTACTATTCATACGATATTAATTCAATTGAAAGCCGTGCTGTTTTATCTTGTTGATTTTCTTTTCTATGAATGATCTTTGTAGGTCGATTCAACTTGTCTAATTTTATTTCTGTTACAATGCGTGTTAAAAAAAGTTTGCCTGAGAACGTTGAATCTATATAACCGTTACAAAATCCTTTTGGGTTGTATGTCAGCGTTCTTTTGTTTTCAAACGGACTCTCTTGCTTTATTATTGTTTCAATTCTATTCGAAATAGAATTATACTTAAATTGTTGCACATCCCGCTCGTTTACTTTGTTAATCACTCTATATTGTTTGATTGGGAACAGTGGTTTTCCGAGAACAATAACATCGTCACGAGTAGGTTTCAAAACTGTATCAATTGATAATGGTCCCCAGTGTTTTTTATTAAGCATGTAAAACAAATAATCACCTGATTCAACATCTAGGTAAGCCAAATATTTTTCTGTTTGCATTACCCTCTGATGTATCTTATAGGGGAAATCCATATTTTCTTCTTCAGAATACTCAATATTTTCAAGACCCTTTGTTTCAACAACACTTGCAAATCCAAATTTATCCTTCATGGATTTATATACAAATGAGAAATTTCCAATTTGCTCATCATCATAAAAAAATAAAAAATTTAATTCTTTTAATTGACCATTTTCATAAAACCAATATTCCCTCTTTTCTCTTGGAATATCATTTTCCAAATTATTTATTTCAAGGGAATCTTCTAATTCGATGAAATAAAGACTGCGAGTCATTTTTTTTATGTTGTATTTTGACACTAATGAATCATTGAGCCAAATAGGGAAAGAAATATTTTTTTCAGCATCCGTAAACATTGCATTCATTCTGAAAAGGAATGGCGCCACATTATCAGAACTATTGTTCCGATTATCCTTTTCTAATTCACTGCAAGCAGAGAAAAAGAAAACAATCAAAACCAAGAAAGAAACAATTTTTCCCATTGAAGTGTTAAGATAAAAACAATCTTTGAAATGAAGCAATTTTTCAATTTTTTAAGCCGTTTTTTTATCTGTATTTTTGTACTATGATTGATGTGATTAATGAAAGACCAATAACCGATTGGATGCCTTTAACCAAAAAGGAAATCGAGAAACGTGGGTGGGACGAATTGGATATTATCCTTGTTTCTGGTGATGCTTATGTCGACCATCCATCTTTTGGAACTGCCGTTATTGGTCGCATCATGGAAGATGAAGGTTTTCGGGTTGGAATAATTGCACAACCTAATTGGCAAGACGATTTGCGTGATTTCAAAAAATTAGGGAGGCCAAAATATTTTTTCGGGGTTACTGCTGGCTGCATGGATTCTATGGTAAATCATTATACCGCAAACAAACGCTTAAGATCAACAGATGCATACACTCCTGGAGGTGCAGCAGGATTTCGTCCCGATTATCCAACAGTTGTTTATTCTAAAATACTCAAAGATCTTTTTCCTGATGTTCCAGTAATGATTGGTGGAATTGAGGCTTCACTAAGACGTGTCACGCACTATGATTATTGGCAAGATGAACTAAAAACTTCCATTTTGGAGCAATCAGGTGCTGATATTTTAGTTTATGGAATGGGTGACCAGCCACTAAGGGAAATGTTGCAATTACTTAAAAAAGGAGTTCCATTTTCAAACTTACATACGATTAAACAAGTTGCTTTTCTTCAAAATAAGGACGAAGAATTGCCAAAAAACAAGAATTGGGAGACTGTTGAATTAGCCAGTCATGAAGAATGTCTTGAAGACAAAATCAAATACGCTTCTAACTTTAAAATCGTTGAAGTTGAATCAAATAAGTGGGAAGCGAATCGCATTATTCAACATGTAGGTAACCAAACATTGGTGATTAATCCTCCCTACAAAACAATGACGGAAAATGAGATCGATCGTTCGTTCGATTTACCTTACACACGCTTACCTCATCCAAAATACAAGAAAAGAGGAGCAATTCCTGCTTATGACATGATTAAGTTTTCTGTCAACATGCACAGAGGATGTTTTGGAGGATGTAGTTTTTGTACAATATCAGCTCACCAAGGGAAATTTATTGCTTCGAGAAGTGAGAAATCTATTTTACAGGAAGTCGAAGAAGTAACGAATCACCCAGATTTTAGAGGTTACATTTCAGATTTAGGTGGACCTTCAGCCAACATGTATAAAATGAAAGGGAAGGATGAAGCAATTTGTGCTCGTTGTTCTTCTCCTAGTTGTATTCATCCCGTTATTTGTAACAATTTGGATACTTCGCACAAGCAAATGACTGAATTGTATCGCAAAGTTGATGCAAATCCAAAAGTTAAAAAAGCATTTGTTGGTTCTGGAATTCGCTACGATTTATTAGTTGATGATTTCAATAAGAACAACGATGATGGAAATCACGATGAATATATTGAGCAAGTCATTACGAGACATGTCAGCGGACGATTAAAAGTTGCACCAGAACATACTTCAGATGCAACACTTCGTGTGATGCGAAAACCATCGTTCAAATATTTCCACAAATTCAAGGAGAAATACGATAAGATTTCTGAAAAGCACAATTTGAAACAACAATTGATTCCTTATTTCATTTCGTCTCATCCGGGTTGTGAAGAAGAAGACATGGCTAATTTAGCTGCTGAAACGAAGGACATGGGATTCCAACTGGAACAAGTTCAAGATTTTATGCCAACTCCAATGACTGTGGCGGAAGTGATTTATTATACAGGAGTTCATCCATATACGTTGAAGCCAATTAAAACAGTCAAGACGAAAGAGGAAAAATTGAGTCAAAACAAGTATTTCTTCTGGTATAAACGAGAAAATCAGGATTGGATTCGTCAACGATTAACGCAAGCAAAAAGACCTGACTTAATCGATAAACTACTGGGTGATCAGCAAAAACCTTCAGATAAAAAAGTGCCAAATTGGTTGGAAGGGAGAAGAAAAAGATAAAATAAATCATCGTTCATATGCTTGGTTTTCATAACTTTACCGTCTCTTAAAACCTATACATGAACCGATTATTACTCTTCATTGTCTTATTCTCAAGTACTGCATTTTCGCAAATAAGCAACTCCTTTCAGGAAGCGTATGCATTAAATTCTTTTGTTCCCTCCGGATTGTTGGAAGCCGTTTCATTTTCCAACACACATATGCGTGAAATAACGGATCAAGATGCCAATTCTTGTTCTGGAATGCCACTACCTTATGGAATAATGGGCCTTTTTGAAAATGGAGCAGGCTATTTTATTGAAAATGGTCAACTTGTAGCAAGCTACAGTGGAATTTCAATTGTAGAGCAAAAAAGCGCAGTGAATCTGCAAATAATGGCATATGCAAAAGCCTTTAATGCGCTGATGCTGGTACAAACTTCAATTATAACTGAAAAGAACAATCCTGAGAATATAAGAAATGTTTTGTTGCAATTAACAGAAATTCCAGATTCAGGAATCGTTAATATTTTTGCTCGAGACGCTCATGTATTCGAAATTTTGAGATTCATGAATAGTGCTGAAAAGGCTCAAGTTTATCAGTTCGAATTGCATTATTTCAATCTTAAATCTGTTTTTGGAGAAGATAATTACAAAGTTCTTTCTGCAAAGCGAATTTCATTTGGAGCTACTTCTATTTCAACAGATGAAAATCAACACTATAAACTACCACAGAATAAATCCTTACAATATGGTCCGGCAGTTTGGAATCCAGCGCCAACATGTAATTTCAGTTCTCGGGCAGGAATTGCCATCTCGGCAATAACGATTCACACAATTCAAGGAACATATACCGGTGCAATTTCATGGTCGCAGAATTGTGCATCAAGTGTCTCATTTCATTACGTCGTGCGCAGTTCTGATGGACAAATTACCCAAATGGTTTTAGAGGAAGAGAAAGGATGGCATGTTGGTTCGGAAAATCCATATACTATTGGATATGAACATGAAGGATATGTTGACAATGCTTCTTGGTATACAGAAGCGATGTATCAAAATTCAGCGGCCTTGAGTCGAGACATTATCAATAGTGGATATGGAATACCAGCTTTACGCACCTATTTTGGTCCTGCAACTGTTGGAACGTTGTTACTTGGAAATTGCACTAAGATAAAAGGTCATCAACATTTTGCGAATCAAACACACACTGATCCAGGAATCAATTGGAACTGGGAAAAATATTACCGTCTCATCAATAACAATCCTACAATTACAACTATCACTTCTGTCACAGGAAACCTATATGATTCTGGAGGACTTGTTGGAAATTACCAAGATGATGAACGTTTATTGTGGTTAATATCACCCGCAAATGCTACGTCAGTGACCTTAAATTTCTCTGCTTTCGCAGTTGAAAGCAATTATGACTATTTGTTTATATATGATGGTAATTCGATTGATGCGCCATTAATTGGAATGTATACAGGAACAAATTCTCCTGGAATAATTACGTCATCAACTGGTTCAATTTTTCTAGAATTTAGATCTGATTGTGGGACAGTTAATGCTGGTTGGAATGCGTCTTACACGAGTGTTTTAGCAGATTCCGAAGCACCTTTGACAACTATTGCTTCTTCCAGTTCTTGGCAAACTCAAGATTTTTCGACCACAATAACAGATACTGACAATCAATCGGGTGTTGCTGCAAGCTACTATTTAGCAGCTGATAAGGAAAATGCTCAAATTGGTTGGAAAGCAAATGGTTCAATAGGATTTGCACATGAAGATTTTGAGGATGATATCGCATCTTGGACGCAACAAACGGGACTTTTTGCACTGAATAGTGGAAAACTAGATTTCTCTGATATTGCTCAAAACAATTCAAATGCATTTATTTCGGTTACACAAAATACGGCAACGAATTACATGTATGAATGGAAGCAAAATATTACCTCCGTTGGAGCAAATCAACGAGCAGGATTGCATTTTTTCTGCAGTGACCCAACACTTCCGAACAGAGGTAATTCTTATTTTGTTTATTT
The DNA here is from genome assembly GCA_041161265.1 of Bacteroidota bacterium. Taxonomy (GTDB): domain Bacteria; phylum Bacteroidota; class Bacteroidia; order Flavobacteriales_D; family Crocinitomicaceae; genus M0103. The sequence goes on from JBEAUV010000038.1 coordinate 12,724, forward strand.
CCGTCAAGGACAAAATAAAGCACAAATTTATAAAGTGGTCAATGATGTTTTTACAATGGAAACAAACGACACATGCGTTGTAAATCAAAACGTTGAATATACTTATAGAGTAATTTACAATTCACAAACTGGATGGATAAAAGTCTTTGTAAATAATGAATTGGTTACCTCTTGGATGGATTCGGCACCATTACTTGCTGGAAATTCTATTTCCTTGCGTTCAGGTGGTTGTGCTGTTTCGTTTGACGATATTAAGTGCTTTAAAACACGCTCTTCAACAGTTTCTATAGCTCTTCAATCTGATTTTCGCTTCCAAAGTATTGCGTCTCAATATGCAGGTAAAATAACCTCACTTGCCATTGACGGTTTAAATAATTGGTCATTAGAAGATGAAGAACTTTACTTAGTTGATTGGACTATTCCTGAAATAAATAATTTGGCTGATGGACAAACAAGCGATATCGACACCACTTATTTAAGCACACTTTATGGCAATTGGTTGGGATCCGATCTTCATTCAGGAATTTCGGAATACCAAATTGCAGTTGGAACAAGCCCATCACTTGATGATGTTTCACCATGGACTACAAATGGTTTAGTTGAATCACTCGCACATATACTTATAAGTCCAATTTATGACCAAATGTATTACATTTCTGTTCGAGCAATAAATGGTGCAGCATTAGAAAATGAGATGAGTTCTGACGGTCAGCGCTATGTGCAAGAACCTGTTGATGGTTTAACAGAAGAACTTTTGAATGCCATTTCCGTTTATCCAAATCCAGCAATTGATCAGTTGACAATTTCCAACATCAGCTTTAATGTTGACCTATTTCTGTTTGCTGCAGATGGGAAATTGGTCTATAAGAATGTGGTAAATGAAGCAGCGACAATTCCTTTGAATGAATTCGCAAATGGAATTTATTCTTTGGTGATTAGCAATGGAAAAGGATTTGTAGTGAAGAAAGTTGAGATTCAGAAATAAAAACTATTTGAAATTCTAGACAAAAAAAATCCCATTCATCACTGATGAATGGGATTTTATATTTAAAGATACTTTCTTATGCTTCAGTAACTTCTTCTGTTGCTGCTGCTTCAGGAGCTGCTTCTTCAGCAACTTCATCGTCATCTGTATCTGCTGGTTTAGTAGCACCACGTGCCATTTTAACCGATACAACAACTGCATTTGCAGGATCTAATAATTGTACTCCTGGAATGTTCAAGTGGCTAACACGAATAGATTGACCAATTTTCAAACCTGATATATCAATTGTAATTGCTTCTGGAAGATCTTGAGGAAGACCTACGCAATTCAACAAACGGAAAACTTGCATTAATTTACCACCAGCAATAACACCACGAGATGAACCTGTTAATTTAACTGGCAATCCAATTTGTACAGGTTTTGTTGTACTCAATTCCAAGAAATCAACATGTAAAATATTGTCTTTCATTGGGTGACGTTGTAACTCACGAATGATGCTATTCGCTTTTTTACCATCGATATCTAAATGTATTTGAAATACATCTGGTGAGAAAAAGATTTTCTCGATATCATTTCTCTTTACTGCGAAGTGAGTTTGCTCACCCTGACCATAAAGAACACACGGAACCATTCCTGCATTTCTTACTGCGGCAGCGTCCTTCTTCCCTACGTTCGTTCTTAACGAACCGCTCAATTGTGCTGTTTTCATTTGTATTTATTTATGAGATTATAAAATGTGTACTAATTGACTGATTATTCACCATGCGACGAATCACATCAGAGAATAAATCTGCGACAGTGATAACTCTAATTTTATCGCTTTTTTGTTTTAAAGGAATTGTATCAGTCACAATCAATTCCGTTAATTTTGATTTTTCGATTCGTTCAAATGCTGGCCCAGATAAAACGGCGTGTGTACAAAATGCTCTAACACTTAAAGCGCCATTTTCCATGAAAAGATCAGCAGCTTTTGTTAATGTTCCAGCTGTATCACACATGTCATCGATAAGAATAACGTCTTTTCCACGAACATCTCCGATGACTGTCATCTCAGCAATTACATTTGCAACTTTACGTTGTTTATGACATATTGCTAAACCAGTATTGAATTTTTTAGCGTAAGAATTGGCTCTTTTTGCTCCACCAGCATCCGGTGCAGCCATGATTAAATTCCCATTATTTAATTTTTCCATTTCAGGAAAGAAAATCGTTGAAGCAAACAAGTGATCAACTGGAACTTCAAAGAATCCTTGTATTTGATCAGCATGTAAATCCATTGTCATTATTCGGTCAACACCAGCAGCCATTAACATATTGGCAACCAATTTTGCTCCAATCGCAACTCTTGGCTTGTCTTTTCTGTCTTGACGAGCAAAACCAAAATAAGGAATAACAGTAATAATTTTTCTAGCAGAAGCTCTTTTCGCAGCGTCCACCATCAATAATAATTCGAATAAATTATCACTTGGTGGCATTGTAGATTGGATGATAAATACATCTTGTCCACGAACAGTTTCTTCAAAAGACGGTTGAAATTCACCATCACTAAATTCAGTAACTTTAACATCACCAAGGGGAAGACCATAGCCAGCTGCAATGTTTTCAGCTAAATGCTTTGAAGCCCTTCCAGAAAAAATTTTTACACCAATTGACATGATATCCTTATTGAGGGCGCAAAGCTACGGAAATTATCTTAAAGAATCATGGTTTAACGTTCGAAAAACTTGAACTTTAGCAGAATATGTAGTAATTTTTGCTCTCAATTCGGTGTAAAGTATGTGTTATAGTAATTCTTCTACGTCAAAAAATATAGATCTTGCCAAAAAATATGGGAAGAAAATTCCGAAAGGAATGAATGAAACTCCAGTGTTCTTTTCCTCTGGATTCAGCTACCCAACATGGCGTATTGTGACCAAAGATTCAACTATAGAAAACATGAATTGGGGTTTAATTCCTTCATGGTTTAAGGATTCCGATTTCAAAGAAATTGCTTCAATGACTTTAAATGCCCGTGTTGAAACAATTGATGAAAAGGCAAGTTTCAAACATTTGATTCAACGTCAAGAATGCATTGTTCCATCAACAGGTTTTTTTGAATGGAAGACGATTGGAAAAGAAAAAATTCCTTATTTCATTCATTCGGAAAAAGAACCTATTTTTTCCATGGCAGGATTATATGATCATTGGTTGGACCCAGTTTTAGGAACAGTAAGAAAGACATTTACAATTTTAACATGTCCGGCCAATGAATTGATGGCTGAGATTCACAACACCAAAAAAAGGATGCCCGTAATACTTAAAACTTCACAGGAAAGTTTGTGGTTAGAAGGAAATATAGATCCAAAAGAGTTTATTCATCCAATTGATTCAGGTTCAATTAAAGCTCACGAAATCAATAAGAAAATAATTTCAAGTAAGACAAATAATCTACCTGAAGTACAACTGCCCTTCGAAAATTCATTTTTTACTCAAGGGGAATTATTTTAATTCTATTTTTTCTTGAAAAGAGGTTTTTTACCTTTGTTTACATCGACATCTCTATCGTTAATGAGCACAAAACGCAGGCTAATAAAAAATGTATTTGTTTCGGTAAAAGTGGTTGATCTCGTTAAAAAATGATAACCAGTTTGAAGGTGAAATCCAAACAATTTATAGCCAATAACTGGCGCAAATCCCAAACGAGTTTCATTGAAATCTGTTCTTAAAACAAAATTACCGCCATAGGTTAAACCAATTCTGCTTGGTTTAACCCAATAACCGACATCATACCCTAAAACTTTGTACTTGAAATTGTAATTAAAACCCATGTGAACAGCATGTGTAAAGGCTGTCGCCAGCTTTATTTGCTTCCATTGACGCTCAACACCTAGTTCGGGAACAAGATATTTCCCTTGTTGTAACGAAAAATAAGGTCCTGTTTTTTTGACTTCAATGTTGAACTTCCTTTTTATTAAAAAACTAGGTTCTGGTGCAAGTTGCGCAGATGCTGTCCCAATAAGGAACAGACAGAAAAAACTAATTTTTATTGGCAACATGTTCATCATGAATTTTTTTTATTTCAATCGCGTCATTAGCATCAATTCCAAGGCTATCACCGATTTCTTTTGCGCGTAAAACCTGATCAATCGTAAGACCAGTGCTGTCGCTTTCAGATTTAAACGCATTTTTCAAGAATATAGTACTATTATCCATTCCTGGAATAGAGTAGGTTGAAATTGCTTTTACAGGATTGTACATGAATGAGCTTTCTTTTTTCTCTTCGGGAAAGAAATCGCTTTTCTCATCGTAGGATTCTGTAATAACAAGAATCACGCTCACAATATAAAGCATTTTCACGACCCCAAAAAAGACCCCAAAAAACTTATTGATTGGTGTTAAATGTACCACTTTCACCATTTGTTCAATTGTTTTTCCAG